>DATHSN010000071.1:0-13451 GCA_035464115.1 Acidimicrobiales bacterium
GATGGCGACCGCGATCAGCCAGGCGGTGTCGGTGCACACCAGCGCCGAGGGTCTGGTGGCGACCGGGCCGGTCGTCGACGCCCTGCTCGACCTGCGCGGCGCGCTCACCAGCGGCGGCCAGTAGGGCCGACGCCGGCCGACGCCGGCGGACCCCTCCAGGCTCCACGCGGGCCCGACCGGCGTGGCGTCGACCTCGTCTCGGCGCGGGCGCATGCGAGCGCCACGCCCGAGGTACGGAGAGGACGACGAGGGAGAGGGAGACATGACGGACCTCGAGGGCAAGGTCGCCATCGTGACCGGGGGCGCATCAGGGCTCGGGCGGGCCACCGCCGAGGCCATGGCCGCAGCGGGCGCATCGGTGATCGTCGCCGACGTCGACGAGGACGGCGGCCACGAGACGGTCGACGGGATCGAGCGGAGCGGCGGCGCCGCCACCTTCGCGGTGTGCGACGTGACCGACGAGGGCTCGGTGCGCTCCATGGTGGACCTCGCCGTGAGCACCTACGGCGGTCTCGACCTCGCCTACAACAACTCGGGCATCGAAGGGCACCACGCCGCCACCGTCGAGCAGACCGAGGACGAGTTCCGACGGGTGCTCGACGTGAACCTCATGGGCGTCTTCTACTGCATGAAGCACGAGATCCCGAAGATGCTCGAGCGCGGTGGCGGGGTGATCGTCAACACCTCGTCGACCGCCGGACTGCGCGGCTACCGGAACCTCATGCCCTACGTGGCGTCGAAGCACGCCGTGGCCGGGATGACCAAGACCGCGGCGCTCGAGTACGCCGACCAGGGCATCCGCGTGCTGTCGCTGCACCCCGCCGCCATCGCCACCCCGATGGTGGAGCGGGTGATGGCCGAGGACCCCGAGATGGCCGAGTCGATGACCTCGATGCACCCCATCGGGCGGGTGGGTGAGCCCCGCGAGATCGCCGACGTCGTGGTGTTCCTGTGCTCCGACGGGGCATCGTTCATGACCGGCACGCAGGTGGTCGTCGACGGCGGCGCGCTCTCGCACGGGTAGCCCGCCCGGCAGCGCCTACGACGACAGGGCGTCGATCCGCGCCATCTCCTCGGCCGAGAGCTCGAAGTCGAACACCTCGAAGTTCTGCCGCCGGTGGTCGGGGTTGGCCGAGCGCGGGATGGGCGACACCTTGTCCTGCTGCAGCAGCCAGCGCAGCGCCACCTGCTGCGGCGTCTTGCCGTGGGCCGCGCCGATGTCGGCGAGCACCGGGGAGCCGATGGCGTCGCCCTTGAGCGGCGAGTAGGCGGTGATCATCACGTCGCGCTCGGTGGCGATCTGCCGCAGCGTGCCCTGCGTGCGACCGGGCTGGTGGGGCACCTGGTCGGCGAAGATCGGCGCCAGCTCCATCGCCTCGAGCAGCAACGGACCCCGGAAGTTGCTCACCCCCAGATGGCGGACCTTGCCCGCGTCGCGCTGGGCCACCATGGCGGCGAGGGTCTCGCCGAGGGGCACGTCGTCGGTGGGCCAGTGGATGAGCAGCAGGTCGATGTAGTCGGTGCCCAGCCGCTCGAGGCTGGCGTCGGTGGCGGGGCCGACCCGGTCGCCGGCCAGCGACTCACCGACGATCTTGGTGGTGAGGAAGATGTCCTCGCGGGGCACGCCGCTGTCGGCGATGGCCCGCCCGACCTCGTGCTCGTTCTCGTAGGCCTGGGCCGTGTCGATCTGGCGGTAGCCGATCTCGAGCGCGTCGCGGGTGGCCTCGCGGGCCTCGTCCCCCTTCAGCTGCCACGTCCCGAACCCGAGCGCGGGGACCTCGACACCTTGGACCGTGATCGTCGACATGCATCCGACCGTAGCGACGGATGGTCCCGGCCACGACCTCCGCGCTCGACGTGACCCCTGGCACGGACCCGTCGCGAGGTGGACACTGGGTCGATGGCCTACATCTCCGATCGCGTGGTCCACGACGCCGACGCCCACATCATGGAGACGCCCGGCTGGCTGCGCAGCTACGCCGAGCCGGCGCTGCGCGACCGCATCGAGCCACCCGGGTACACCAACGAGCTCAAGCAGACCGGCGACCGGCCCGACGACCTCGACGCCGTCTTCGCCCGGCTCGCCGAGCGCCACCGCTCCGAGGAGTTCCTCGCCGACGAGGCGGCCGAGATCATGGGTCGCAAGAACTTCGCCGCCACCGGCTCGTTCCTCGCCGAGGACCGACCCCGCGCCCTCGACCTGCTCGGGGTGCGCTCGCAGCTGGTCTTCAACACCTTCCACAACTCCCGGCTCCACCAGTGGGAGCACGGCGACGACCTCGACCTCGCCTACGGGGCGGCCCGGGCCCACAACCGGGGCATGGTCGAGTTCTGCTCGGTCGACGAGCGGCTGCTGCCCACCTGCTACGTCCCGCTGGCGGAGTTCGACCGGTCGGCGGCCATGGCCGGCGAGGCCATCGAGATGGGCGCCGCCGCGCTGCTGGTGGCCTCGGGCTGCCCGGCGGGGCACTCGCCGTCGCACATCGGGCTCGACCCGGTGTGGCGCCAGGCCGAGGAGGCCGGCATCCCCGTGGTGTTCCACGTGGGCGGCACCGGCGAGCTCATCGACCCGAGCTACTTCGTCAACGGCCTCCCGGTCCCCACCGACTTCCACGGCGGCGACGAGAACTTCCGGTCGGTCGACTACATGGGCATCCCCGGTCCGCCCATGCAGACGCTCGCCACGCTGATCTTCGACGGGGTGCTCGAGCGGTTCCCGCAGCTGCGCTGGGGTGTCATCGAGCAGGGCTGCATCTGGCTCCCGAGCTGGATGAAGCAGATGGAGTCGGCCGTCGACGCGTTCGTCCGCCACGAGGAGCGCCTGCAGCGCCTGTCGCTGCGGCCGAGCGAGTACGTCGAGCGCCAGGTGCGGGTGACCCCCTACCCCACCGAGGACATCGGCTGGGTCACCGACCAGGTCGGGCCCGAGATCTTGTTGTTCAACACCGACTACCCCCACGTCGAGGGCGGCCGGCGCCCCTACGAGCGCTTCGAGGCCAGCCTCGGCGACCGCTCCGAGGCCGTGCGCCAACGCTTCTACGCCGACAACTTCGTCGACCTCATGGGCTCGGCGTTGGCGGCCGTGCCGGCATGAGGTCGGGGTCGCGATGAGTTCCGGGGTCGCGGTCCGTCACCACCCCATGGACCCCGCCCACGAGACCACCACCCTGCTCATCGGCACCCGCAAGGGCGCCTGGCTCCTCCACGCCGACGACGAGCGGCGTCACTGGCAGGCCTCGGAGCCGATGTTCCTCGGCCACGTCATCCAGCACCTGGTGCGCGACCCCCGGGACCGCACCACGCTGCTCGCCGCGGCCCGCACGGGGCACCTCGGTCCCACGGTCATGCGCTCCACCGACCTCGGCGCCACCTGGACCGAGGCCCGGCGCCCGCCGGCGTTCCGGTCCGGCGACGCCCACGGGCGCAGCGTCCGCGCCGTGTTCTGGCTCACGCCCGGTCACGCCGACGAGCCGGGCGTGTGGTTCGCCGGTGCCTCGCCGCAGGGCCTGTTCCGCAGCGACGACCACGGCGACACGTGGGAGCCGCTCGCTGGGTGGAACGACCACCCCCGCTGGAGCGAGTGGGCGGAGTGGCCCGACGTCGAGGGCACCCCCGACGGTTCGATGCTGCACTCGGTCAACGTCGACCCGCGCGACCCGGCGCACCTCTACATCGGGCTGAGCAGCGGGGGCGTGTTCGAGACGGTCGACGGCGGCGGTGACTGGCACCCGCTCAACGAGGGGTGCGCCGCCGACTTCTTCCCCGATCCGGCACCCGAGTTCGGCCACGACCCGCACTGCGTCCGCATCCACCCGGCGATGCCCGACCGGCTCTACCAGCAGAACCACTGCGGGGTGTACCGGCTCGACCGACCCGACCGGCGGTGGGTCCGCATCGGCGACAACCTGCCCCGCGACGTCGGCGACATCGGCTTCCCCATCGAGCTGCACCCTCGCGATCCCGACACCGCGTGGGTGTTCCCGATGGACGGCACCGACGTGTGGCCCCGCACCAGCCCCGACGGCCGCCCGGCGGCCTACGTCACCCGCGACGCCGGGACCTCGTGGCGTCGCCTCGACACCGGGTTCCCGGAGCGCGCCTGGTTCACCGTGAAGCGCCAGGCCATGACCACCGACGACGCCGACCCGGTCGGGGTCTACCTCGGCACGACGAGCGGCGAGGTGTGGGCGAGCCTCGACGAGGGCGAGCACTGGTCGTGCGTCGCCGCGCACCTGCCGGAGATCTACTCGGTCGAGGTGGCGTGACGCCGTGCGCGTGCGGATCCCGACCCCGTTGCGCACCTACACCGACGGCCGGGCGAACGTCGACGCCGAGGGCCGGACCCTCGACGAGCTGTTCGACGACCTCGACCGGCGCCACCCCGGCCTGCGCTTCCGGGTGATCGACGAGCAGGGCCGGCTCCGCCAGCACATGACGGTGTTCCTCGGCGCCGAGCGCTGCCGTGACCTGACCACCGAGCTCGACGGGCTCGACGAGGTCGTGATCATGCAGGCGCTGTCGGGAGGCTGACGCGCCGCCGGGGGTGGGCCCGCTCGGACCCACCCCGGCGTCAGCGCCCGACCCGGCCGGCTCAGGCCGGGCCGGTGAACAGCGAGCCGCGGGTGAGGTGACCAGAATCGGGAGAGCTGGGCCGGGTCGATTCCCGGGTCTTCACCTCGGAGCGGGCGACCACCTGGTGGTGCACCTCGTCGGGGCCGTCGGCCAGCCGGAGCGTGCGCTGGGAGTGGTACATGTCGGCGAGCGGGAACCACTGCGAGATGCCGGCGGCGCCGTGCATCTGGATGGCCTCGTCGATGATGTCGCAGCACTTCTCGGGCACCATCGCCTTCACCGCGCTGACCCACACCCGGGCCTCGGCGTTGCCGAGCGTGTCCATCGCCTTGGCGGCCCGCAGCACCATCAGCCGCATGGCCTCCACCTCGATGCGGGCCCGGGAGATGACCTCCATGTTCTTGCCCAGGTTCACCAGCTTCTTGCCGAAGCCCTCGCGGCTCACGCCCCGGTCGACCATCATCTCGATGGCCCGCTCGGCGGTGCCCACCGAGCGCATGCAGTGGTGGATGCGACCGGGGCCGAGGCGCAGCTGGGAGATCTCGAACCCCCGGCCCTCGCCCAGCAGGATGTTGTCCTTGGGGACCCGCACGTCGGTGAAGCGGATGTGCATGTGGCCGTGCGGCGCGTCGTCGGAGCCGAACACGTGCATCGGGCCCACGATCTCGACGCCCGGGGTGTCCATGGGCACGAGGATCTGCGACTGCTGCTTGTAGGTGTCGGCGTCGGGGTTGGTGCGGACCATGGTGATCATCACCTTGCAGCGGGGGTCGCCCGCGCCCGAGATGTAGAACTTCTCGCCGTTGATCACCCACTCGTCGCCGTCGAGCACCGCGGCGGTCTGGATCTGCTTGGCGTCGGAGCTCATGACGCCGGGCTCGGTCATGGCGAACGCCGAGCGGATCTCGCCCCGCAGGAGCGGCTCGAGCCACTGCGCCTTCTGCTCGGGGGTGCCGACCCGCTCGAGCACCTCCATGTTGCCGGTGTCGGGCGCCGAGCAGTTGAGGCACTCCGACGCGAGGCGGTTCTTGCCGAGCTCGACCGCGATGTAGGCGTAGTCGAGGTTCGACAGGCCCTCGCCGGTCTCGGCGTTGGGCAGGAAGAAGTTCCACAGGCCGAGCTCGCGGGCCTTGGCCTTGGCCCCGTCGAGCAGCTCGAGCTGGCCGGGCGCCCAGCTCCAGCGGTCGGCCCGGTTCTCGCCCAGGCGGTGGAACTCCTCGGTGATCGGGTCGACCTCGTCGCGGATGAAGGCCTTCACCGCCTCGAACAGCGGCCGGACCTCCTCCGACATCCGCAGATCGAGATCATCCATGCTGGCCATCTTCAGCGCGCCACCGACCACGGTGCCCACTCCCCCTCAGACGTGCCGGGGGCGGTCCCCCGACGAGCGACGTATCGCTCGGGACCGTAGCCGCGTCGACGGCACCGTCCCGAGCCGGGCGGCCGCGCTTGACATTTGCCTAATGCTGTTCGATATTTCTAACGATGTTCGAGTCAGCGCCCACCGAACCCGTCGAGACCCCCGCCGACCGACCCGCCGATCGGCGCCGCGCCGCCACCCGCCGTGAGATCCTCGACGCGGCCTGGGCCCTGTGCCGCCGCCACGGCCTCGCCGGTCTCTCGTTGCGCGACCTCGCCGCCGAGGTGGGCATGCGGGCCCCGAGCCTCTACTCGTACTTCGCGTCGAAGGAGGCGATCTACGACGCCATGTTCGCCGAGGGCCAACGCCAGCTCGTCGACCACCTGGCGTTCCTCCCCCGCGAGGCCGGCACGCGCGACGACCTCCACGCCGGCGCCCGGGCCTTCTTCGAGTTCTGCACCGCCGACCCGGTGCGCTACCAGCTGATGTTCCAGCGGGTGGTCCCCGGCTTCGAGCCGTCGCCCGAGTCCTACGCGCTGGCGGTCGCCACCCTCGAGCACCTGGCTGGCTCGCTCGCCGCGGCCGGCGTCACCGACCGGCGCCACGTCGATCTGTGGACCGCCGTGCTCACCGGCCTCACCGACCAGCAGATCTCCAACGACCCCGGCGGCGACCGCTGGGGCCGCCTGCTCGACGAGGCCGTCGAGCTGCTCTGTGACCACGCGGGCGTCCCCCGCACACCCACCCCGAGGAGCACCCCATGACCACCACCGACACACCCACCGCCGTGCCTCCCATCCACCACCGCGAGGCCATGCACCTCGCCGAGACCGCCTACGACCGCATCGCCACCGTCGTCGAGCAGCTCGGCGACGACGACTGGCGCCGACCGACCGACTGCGAGGGCTGGACCGTCCGCGACCTGGTGGGGCACCTGGTCGGGGCCATGGAGTCGGCCGCATCGGTGCGCGTCCTGGCGAGCGAGCAGCGCGAGGTCGCCCGGCGGGTGCGCGCCCACGGCGGGAACCAGGTCGACCACATGACCGCGGTCCAGATCGACCGCACCCGCCACCTCGGCACCGCCGAGCTCGTGGCCGAGTGCCGTCGCCTGGTGCCCCGAGCCACCGCCGGTCGACGACGGATGCCGGCGCCGGTGCGGCGATGGGCATCGGTCAGGGTCCAGATGGGCTCGATCGACGAGCGCTGGACCCTCGGCTACCTCGTCGACGTGATCCTCACCCGCGACGCCTGGCTCCATCGCATCGACCTGTGCCGGGCGGTGGGCGCCGCGCCGGTCCTCACCGCCGACCACGACGGCCGCATCGTGGCCGACGTCGCCGCCGAGTGGGGCCGCCGCCACGGCCAGCCCCACCACCTCGTCCTCACCGGCCCGGCCGGCGGCACGTTCGGCGCCGGCGACGGCCCCGTGCTCGAGCTCGACGCCGTGGAGTTCTGCCGGATCGTCTCCGGTCGGGCTCCGGGCACGGGACTGCTCGCCACCGAGGTCCCGTTCTGAGCCGGTCGCGACGGAGCCTGGCGCCCCCGCTCAGCTGCCGCCGGTGGCGCCCTCGACGGCGAGCTCGGTGGCCGTCGGCGCCCGGTCACGCCGCAGGTGGCTCACCGCGACCGCCACCACCAGGGCGGCGGCCGCCAACGTGGCCAGGTTGGCGAGCGCCGGGTAGCCGAGCGACGCCAGGATGAACCCCGAGCTGAAGCCGGCGAGCCCGCCGCAGAGGCTCATCATCAAGTCGGCGGCGCCCTGGACGGTGACGCGATCGCGCACCGCCACCCCCGACGTCAGCAGGCTCGACCCGCCGATCAGCCCGAAGTTCCAGCCGACCCCGAGGCCCCACAGCGCCGGGAAGATCCACACCTCGGACTGCGACGCCACCGCCGCCAGCACCGTCGACGTGCCGAGGATCACCGCACCGACCGCGATGGTGGGAACGCTGCCCCGTCGGTCGTTGAACCGGCCGACCAGTGGGCTGAAGGCGTACATCCCGGCGATGTGCAGCGAGATGACGTAGGGGCTGAGGCTCTCGTGGCCGTGGTGCTTCATGTGCACCGGGGTCATCGTCATCACCGCCACCATCGCCGCCTGCGAGACGATCATGGCGAACAGCGCCAGGCGCGCCGGCGACGAGCCCCGGATCGCCCGCAGAGCGCTCGACAGGTCGGGCCCCCCGTCGCGACCAGCCCGGGGGTCGACGCCTCCGGCCACCACCAGCGGATCGGGCCTCAGTCTCGCGGCGGTGTTCACCCCCGCGAGGGCGAAGCACACCGCACCGATGATCCACGGCCCGGTGTAGCGACCGAGCCCCAGGAGCTCCTCGCCCACCCACTGGCCGGGCCCGATGAGCAGCGGGCCCAGCACCGCGCCGAACGTCGACGCGAACACGATGCGGCTGATGGCCCGCCCCCGGGCCTCCGGCGGGGCGAGGTCGGCGGCGGCGTAGCGGGCGAGCAGGTTCGACGCCTGGCCGTTGCCGAACAGGAACAGCCCGACGAGGAAGATCGGCAGCGACCCGACCTCGGCCCCGAGCGCGGCGACCAGCCCGCCGGCCGCAGCCAGCGCGTAGCCGAGCTGGAGGCCGGCGCGCCGGCCGAGGCGGCGCATGCGGCTCGACAGCACCTGGGCCATGACCCCGGTGCCGACCGTGACCATGGCGGTGGCGATCCCACCCCACGACGTGTCCTCGCCGAGGATCTCCTGGACGACGAACGCGCCGATGGTGACCGCCGCGGCGAGGGCGGCGGCGCCGACGATCTGGCCGGCGGTCAGCACCCGCAGCACCCGCCGTTGCAGCTCGGCGCGCTCGGCGTCGTCGAGCACGGGCGGCGGCGCCGGGGTGGGCGGGGTCGGGGCGGACGACGACATCGGCGGGGAGCCTACGGGCCACGGCGCCGGACCCCGCCCTCGGTTCGACGGCTGTGCGAGACTCCCGCCGTGCCAGGGGGCCGAGAGGGCGAATCGACGCGGCCGATCGGGCGAGCGGGCGAGATCGCGGCGGCCTCACGGCTGCTCGCCGCCTCGCCCCCGCGGCACCTGCTGGTCTCCGCCGGTCCGGCGCTCGGCGCCACCTCGTTCGCCCGCCACGTCGCCCACGCCACCCGACGCCCGGTCCTCGCGGTCCGCGCCGACCACGCCAGCCGCTCGGTCGACCTCGGTGCTCTGGCGCCGCTGGTCGTCGCCGTCGACGCACCCCTGGGCGACGGACCCGAGGCGCTCGTGCGGGCCACGCGCCGCCTGGTCACCGATCCCGCCCGCCCGCCCGTCGTCGTCGTCGACGGCGCCGAGCACCTCGATCCCCGGTCGGCGCTCGTCCTCGGCCACGCCACCGAGCTCGGCGCGACGCTGGTGCTCACCACCGCCCGCGGCGCCCAGCTCCCCGCCGCCCTCGCCGCGCTGCGCCGCGACGTGGGGCTCGCCGACGTGGTCCTCGGACCCGTCGACGACACGGCCGTGGCCCGCCTGGCCGCCGACGTGCTCGGCGGCCCGGTCGAGCCGGCGCTGGTGCGGGCGCTCACCCGGACGGTGGGGGGCGCGCCGGCCGCGATCCACGACGTCCTGCGCGCGGCGCGCCACGACGGGTCGGTCGCGCTCGCCGGAGCGGTCTGGCGCCAGGTGTCGACGCTCCCCCTCCCGGCCTCGGTCGTGGCCAGGGTCGATGCCGTGCTCGACCCGCTCGATCCCGATGCGCTCACCGCGGTCGACCTCCTCGCGCTCGGTGGGACGGTGCCGTTGGCGCCGCTCGAACGACTCGTCGCTGGCCGCCACCTCGACGAGCTCGAGGCGCGCGGCATCCTCGCCCACGAGATGGTCGACGGCGACCAGCGCCTCGTCCTCACCGACCCGGTGGTGCGAGCCGTCCGCCTGCGAGCGCTCCCCGAGGTCCGGCTGCGACGGCTGGCTCGAGACCTGGGAGCGACCCTCGGCGCCGTCGCCGCCGCCGGCTCGCCCACGAACGGGGCGCCCGACCAGGGGCCGCGTGCTCCCCGCCCGGCCGACCGGCTGCTCGCCGCCACGCTCGCGCTCCGGGGTGGTGCGGCCCTCGGGCGCGAGGATGGGCTCGAGGCCGCTCGGGTGGCGCTCAACCGAGGCGAGATCGACCTGGCCGAGCGCCTGTGTCGCAGCATCCTCGAGGCGCACCCCGATCCCGAGACCGCGATCTTCCTGGGCGAGCTGTTGACCACGCTGGGGCGGTCACAGGAGGCCGAGCGGCTCCTCGCCGCGGTGGCGGTGGAGCGGCCCGACCACCTGGCGCTCGTCACCGGCACGCGCGCCGTGAACCTCGGTCACCACCTCGAAGAGGTCGAGCGCGCCGTCGCGCTCATCGACGACGCGGTCGCCGAGCTGGGCGACAGCCCCTGGGCCGCCGAGCTCATCGGGCTGCACGGCGTGCTGCTGTTGATGCTCGGCCGTCCGATCGAGGCCGTCGCCCGGGTGGAGCCCTACCTCGCCGAGACCGCCGGGCGGCACTTCGTCGAAGCGGCGACGGCTGCCGGTCCGGCGCTGGTGGTCCTCGGACGCCACCTCGACGCCGCCGAGCTGGCCGGGCGCGCCTTCGACGAGCGCCTCCGCCTCGGCGACCAGCTCATGCTCGCCTCGCACGGGTTGCACGCCCTCATCCGGTCGTTCGCGCTGGCCGCGGCCGGGTCGTTCGAGGAGGCCGACATGCTCGCCGAGCTGGTCATGGCGGGCGCCGTCGACCTCGGCGACCGCGACGGCCAGATGTGGGCCGGGATCATGACCGGGCGATCGCTGCTCGACCAGGGCCGCTTCGACGAGGCGCTGGTGGCGTTCGAGGCCGCGGCAGCCGCGGCCACCGACGTGAACCTGGTCCCGCACCTCGGATGGGCTCGGGGCGGCGCGCTCCTGGCGGCAGCCCAGATGGCCGATGCGGTGGCCACCCGCCAGGCGCTCGACGCGCTCGACGCCTGCCCCCCGACCCGGTTCGCCCTCATGGCCCCCGATCTCACGAGGGCCCGGGCGTGGGCCGAGGTCGCCACCGGCGACCTCAACGCGGCGACGGCGCTCCTGGCGGCGGCCGCCGACCAGTCCCGGGCCACGGGACAGTCGGGGCTCGAGCTGCTCGCCCTGCACGACCTCGTCCGCCTCGGCCGCACCGACCGCGTGGGCCGGCTCGTCGAGGTCGGCGCTGCGGTCCAGGGCGACCTCCCTGCCGCGCGCGTCGAGCACGGCGCGGCGCTGGTCGCGGGCGACGCGGCGCGGCTGGCGGCCGTGTCCGAGCGATTCGAGCAGATCGGGGCCATCGTGCTCGCCGCCGAAGCCGCCAACCACGCCTCGTGGACCTACCGCCGGGCGCACGACCGCGGCCTCGCCGACCGGACCCGGGCCCGGGTGCTCCAGCTGCGGGCGCAGCGGCCCCGCGCCGTCACCCCCGCCCTCGACCTGCAACCCGGTGCCGCCGAGCTCACCGCCCGCGAGCGCGAGGTGGTCGGGCTGGCGGCGGCCGGGACGCCGTCCAAGGAGATCGCCGCCCGGCTGGGGGTGTCGGTGCGCACCGTCGACAACCTCCTGCAACGCGCCTACCGCAAGCTGGGAGTGAGCGGGCGTGATGCTCTGCGCGACGGACGGGGCGGCGAGGGGCTCGGGGTGCTCACCTCCCCGCGCTGACCATTCGTGAGCAATGGGTGCTCACGACCCCCGTCGTCCGGCCCAGCCACCATCCTCGGGACCACTGGAGGTGACGTTGCCGACACGAGCGCGCAGGACCCGACGACCAGGAACGAGATGGGGAGCGGCGCTGCTGGTCGGGGTGCTCGCCACGGGGTGCGTGGGGAGCATCGACCGCGGCGAGTTCGCCGATGTCGTCCGCAGCCGGGGAGGGGGCCTGTCGGGCGATCTCCTCGTCGACGCGGTGCAACGGGTCGAGGACCGCGTCGGCGCACCGGTCCTCGTCCGCCGGGCCACCCTCGACCACCTGTCGGTGTCGCTGACGGTGAGCACCTCGGATCGTCCCGAGGAGTCCGACGACTGGATCGTCGGTGGGTCGGTGCGGGGCCCGCTCCCCGCGTCGAACCTCGACGATGACCAGCAGCGCCAGTGGTTCACGGTCAGCGCGCTCGATCCGGAAACGATCGAGACGGCGATCGACGCCGCGGTGGCCGACTCCGACATCCGCGACGCCTGGGCCAGCGGCGCGCGGTTCGACGCCGCCGGCGAGGACACCTTCGTCGCCACGGTCACGGTCACGAACCAACGGGGATCCGAGTCGTGGACCTTCGGCCCCGAGGGTCGCGCCGTGCGGAGCGCGTCGTGACCGCCGTGGAGCAGCACCGTCGGGCGATCGGATGCCTCGGCGTCTCGTTCGCGTTCGTCATGGCGCTCACGGTCGCGCTCGCGGTCACCGCGGCGCTCACCGCGATCTGGCCGGGGGTGTACGAGCTCACCGCCCCGGTGCTGTGCCCCGAGGGGTTCGACGACCCGCTCGTGGTGCGCGACAGCACCCAGGTCCAGCCCGGCGAGACCACCTTCACCTTCACGCTCTACTGCATGAACGAGCGGGGCGAGGTGCGCGACGTGGGGGTCCTGCGGCCCGCCCTGTTGGTGTTCGCGGGCGTCGTCGCCCTGATCGTCGTGCTCGCCGGGCTCCTCGCGCTCACTCGTCCTTGGCGACGTCGCGCAGCTCCTTGACCGACTCGGCGACCGATCGGGCCAGCTTCGGGAGCATCCGGCTGCCGAACAGGACCAGCACGATGACGAGGAGGATGATCAGCTCGGTGGGTCCCAGGCTCATGCCAGCTGCTCCGGTGCGATGTCGATGACGTCGGTGTAGACGAGGCGGCGCCCGTCGCGGGGTTGGCGGCGGATCACCCGGAAGCGACCCACGCGCACCAGCCGGGCGTCGACGACCTCGCCGTCGGTGCGGTAGCGCTCGTGCTCCTCGAGCACCACCCGGTAGCGGTGGGTCGTGATGCCCTGGCGGGACACCAGCGCGAGGCCGCTCCAGCGGTGCTGCTTGACGAACTGGTCGCCGAGCGGGAGCGGTGCGGCCTGGCGGGCGAGGGTGATCGGCCCGGCCACGGTCTCCCAGTCGACGTCACTCGTCGCCGAGAGCGGCTGGCGTTGCACCGTGGCCTCCACGATCGGCGCGGCGCTGTCGACCGTGGTGGTGGTGAAGCTGGCCCCGGTGACCGAGATGCTCAAGCGGCGGAACGAACCGAACCGGGCGCCCGACACCGTGGCGACCCGGTTGGGCGCCAGCTGGACGATGTCGGCGAGCACCACGGGCGAGAGCCCGAGCGTGGTGTCGGCCGGCGACCCCGGCGGGTCGGAGGCGACGATGGCGGCCGGCTGGAAGCGGGCGAGGGCCAGGCGCACGAACGGCCAGTAGGACCCGAGTTGGAGGTCGATGTCGCAGCGCCACATGTCGCTGGCCGCGTCGTAGACCACCCGGTGCGGGACGGCGCGCACCACCGGACCGCCCGGTGGGCGGAGGCCCACGGAGCCGGCGAAGCGGCGGGGGAACGCGGCGTCGTTGAGCGCGCCCTGGAC
>DATHSN010000072.1:0-12222 GCA_035464115.1 Acidimicrobiales bacterium
TTGGGATGGGTCGAGGTCGCCAGTGCCTGGACCCCCTCGTTGTCGAGGACGACCGTCCTCATCGGGTCACCGCCAGCTGCGCTTCGGCCCAGAGCAGAACATCGTCTGCGTCGGCGTCGGGGTGCCGAGCGAGGACCGCCACCGCCGCCGACTCGATCAGGTCCGGCCGGTCGGCCAACGGCGACCCGTCCTGGGCGGCGAGCGCACGAGCCACCTCGGCGAGGCTGGGCCGCGCGTGTGGGTGCTCGTCGTAGTGCAGCCGAAGCGCGTGCTCCATGACGAGCGTCTCCAACGCTCGGCGGAGGGCGGTGGCGGTCATGGTGGTGGTGGACGGGGCAGCTCCGAGCTGCTCGACGGCGAGCGCAGCGGCGTCACGAAGGTTCGCCGGCAGTCGCATCGACGTGTTGACCGTCGTCGCGTCGTCGTCATCGAGCAGCTGGTTGATCTGGTCGAGCACCGCGGCCGCGTTCACGCCGCGAGTGTACCACGCACATGTGGTACGAGCGGTGGCGTCACTGCTGCTCGGAGCGCCCCTCGCGGCGGGTGCGGCCCGTCGCCGGCGCGTCGGCGTCGAGCGGACCGGGGGCCACCTCGGACGGACCGCGACCCTCGTCGTAGGGCGCGTTTCGGTCGGTGGGGTCGCCCGACTCGCGGTCGCGGGCGGCCAGCATCCAGCCCCGCACCACGAACGCACCGCCGCCGATGATGAGCGCCAGGCTCATCCACACGTTGACGCGCACGCCGAGCAGCAGGCTGGCCTCGTCGACCCGCAGCAGCTCCATGGCCAGGCGACCCACGCCGTAGCCGAAGACGTAGAGCGCGAAGAGGTAGCCCCGACGCAGCAGGCCCCGTCGGTCGACGTAGAGCAGCAGCGCCACCAGCGCCAGGTTCCACAGCGACTCGTAGAGGACCGTGGGGTGGAAGGTGGCGGCGTCGAGGTGCTCGGCCGGGCGGTTGGACGGGTCGATCTCGAGCCCCCACGGCAGGTCGGTGGGCCCGCCGAAGAGCTCCTGGTTCCACCAGTTGCCCCACCGGCCGATGGCCTGGGCGAGCGGCAGCGCGGGCGCCGCCGCGTCGAGGATCACCGGTATGCGCATGCCCTGTCGGCGCGCCACCATCAGCCCCACCGCGGTGCCGAGGGCGATGCCCCCAGGGATGCCGAGGCCCCCCTCCCAGATCTTCACCACGTCGAGCCACTCGCCCCGGAACCGCTGCCAGTCGGTCATCACGTGGTAGAGCCGGGCCCCGATGAGCCCGGCGGGCACCGCCCACATGGCGATGGTGACGATGTCCTCGGGGTCGCCGCCGTGCGCGGCCCAACGCCGTTGGGTGAGCCACACGGCCGCGACCACGCCGAGGGCGATCATCAGCCCGTAGGCGGTGAGGTTCAGCGGGCCGAGCTCGATGGTGCCCGACGACGGGCTCGGGATGGAGGCGGGGATCACCAGGGCTCCGGGGAGAGAGGGCGAGAGAGGGATCGCGGTCAGGCGAGCTGGGCGGGGTGCACCGCGAACAGCGGGTCGGCGCCGGCGACGACCGACGGCACCAGGCCATGGACCTCGGGCACGAGCTGCTCGACGAAGAACCGGGCCGTGGCCAGCTTGCCCGCGGCGAGCTCGTCGTCGGCGTCGGCGGCCAGCAACCGGTGCGCGGCGAGCGCCTGGCGGGCCATGAGCCACCCACCGGTGGCCACCGCCAGCATCCGCAGGTACGGGGTGGCCCCGGCCAGCGCGGCGTTGGGGTCGGAGGCACCGTGGGTGAGCAGCCAGGTGGTGGCCTCCTCGACCGCGTCGACCGCCCGGGCCAGCTCGTGGCGGGTGGCGGCGAGCTCGTCGCCCGCCGTGGCCAGGTCGGCGTCGACCGAGCGGAGCCGGGCCAGGTGGTCGGTGATCACGCCCCCGGCCCGCATCCCCAGCTTGCGACCCACCAGGTCGATGGCCTGGATGCCGTTGGTGCCCTCGTAGATGGCGGTGATGCGGGCGTCGCGGTAGTGCTGGGCGACCCCGGTCTCCTCGACGTAGCCCATGCCGCCGTGGATCTGGATGCCGAGCGACGTGACCACCGACCCGAGGTCGGTGCACCACGCCTTGGTGAGGGGGATGAGCAGCTCGACCAGCTCGCGGTTGGCGGCCCGCTCGGCGTCGTCGGGGGCGTGGGCGGCGAGGTCGATGGCCTCGGCGTTGACGAAGACGAGGGCCCGCATGGCGTCGACGTAGGCCTTCATGGTGAGCAGCATCCGGCGCACGTCGGGGTGCTCGACGATGGGTGAGCTCTCCCCCTTGGGCGCCCCGATGGCCCGACCCTGGCGGCGCTCCTGGGCGAACGCAAGGGCCGGCTGCCACGCCCGCTCGGCGATGGCCAGGCCCTCGAGCCCGACCGAGAGCCGGGCGTTGTTCATCATCGTGAACATGTAGGCCATGCCGGCGTTCTCCTCGCCGATGAGGTAGCCGACCGCGCCCTCGCCGTCGTCGCCGTAGGCCATCACGCACGTGGGGCTGGCGGTGATGCCCATCTTGTGCTCGATGGACACGCAGGTGACGTCGTTGCGCTCGCCGAGCGAGCCGTCGTCGCCCACCAGCCGCTTGGGCACGATGAAGCACGAGATGCCCTTGGTGCCGGGGGGCGCCCCGGGGGTGCGGGCCAGCACCAGGTGCACGATGTTGTCGGCCATCTCGTGCTCGCCCCACGAGATGTAGATCTTCTGGCCGAAGATCCGCCAGCTGCCGTCGGCGGCGGGCTCGGCCCGGGTGCGCAGCGCCCCCACGTCGGAGCCGGCCTCGGGCTCGGTGAGGTTCATGGTGCCCGACCACTCGCCGGTGAGCATCTTGGGCAGGTAGAGCTCGCGCTGCTCCTCCGAACCGTGGTGGGCGATGAGGTCGATGGCGCCCTGGGTGAGCAACGGGCACATGGAGAACGCCATGTTGGCCGAGGTCAGCATCTCCTGGAGGACGATGCCCACCAGCCACGGGAAGCCGCCGCCGCCGTAGCCGGGATCGAACGGGACGGCGCCCCACCCGCCCTCGACGTAGCGCCGGTAGGCCTCGTCGAACCCGGGCGGGGTGGTGATGCGCCCGTCGGACCCGAGCACGCTGCCGGTGCGGTCGCCCACCTCGTTGGTGGGGGCGACCACCTCGGCCATGAACCGCCCAGCCTCCTCGATGACGCCGAGGACGGTGGCGGGATCGGCGTGGGCGAACGGTGGCAGCGACGCCAACCGGTCGAGATCGCACAGGTGCTCGAGGGTGAACCGGATGTCGCGCAGCGGGGCTTGGTAGTCGCTCACGGCCACAGGCTACGACCCGCACCAGCCACCGGCCGTGGCACCCGGACCCGGTCACGCCTTTCGCCGGCGCCGAGCCCGACGGATGGCTAGGTTCCCCGCCATGACCGACCCCGCCGTGCCCCAATCGTCGTCGGGTGGCCCCCCACCCCCCGGCGCCCTGCCGAACGCCGAGCGCGTCCGGCTGGCGTACCACCGCCGCGACGAGACCGACTACATCTTCAGCTTCTGGACCGCCCTCGGCTGGACGATCCTCACGTTCGGCATCTTCGGGCTCTACGTGCTCTACCAGCTGGTCCGCCGCAGCCGCGACCACAACCTGCGCCGCCTCGAGCTGCTCGACGCCTCGGTGTCGTTCGCCTGGGAGCGCGCCGTCGCCCAGGGCGTGGCCGACGAGCTGCGTCCCAACTTCGAGCGGGCCGCCGGGCACCTCCAGACGCTGCGGGCGAAGTCGACCGACTTCCGCGACCCGATCATCTGGGTGATCCTCGCGATCTTCACCGGCATCGCCACCTACATCGCGTGGATCCTGCTCGACGGCGACCTCGTCAAGCACGATCACGCCGAGGGCGGCGTCGAGGCCGAGCTGGCCATCATCTTCGACCGCCTCGGCCGCCCCATCCCCGCACCCGACCCGGGTCGGCTCAAGGGCCCGCACAACTACATCGGGCGGATCCTCGTCACGCTGGTCACCTGCGGCCTCTACGCGCTGTGGTGGCTGTACGACCTCATGGTCGAGGGCAACCGGCACTTCGAGGAGAACTGGCGCTTCGACGACGCCATCGCCGGCACGGTCTACGCCATGAGCCAGGAGGCAGGCTCCGCCGGCTGAGCCGACGGGCTGTCGACGACCCCGACCTCCCCGTGGCCGCGCCCCCTCGTGACGGCGTCGGCTACGGGGAGGTCTCGCGCTCGGGGGCGAGCGCCCGTCGCTCGTCCTCCTCGGCGGCCGCCTCGGCCTGGGCGCCCCGCCCCAGCTGGCGCAGCGACGAGTTGAGCTCGGCGCCGACGAGCAGCGCCAGGCCCATCACGTAGAGCCACAGCAGCAGGATCACCGCCCCGCCGAGCGTGCCGAGCACCACGTTGCTGCCGCCCGCCGCCACCTCGAGGTAGGCCCGGAAGCCGACCGCGCCCAGGCCCCACAGCACCGTGGTGAGCACCGCGCCGGGAAGGTCGGCCCGCCACGGCGTCGTGTGGTTCGGGCCGACGTGGAACACCGTCGCCGCCCACACGATCGAGACCACCGCGAGCAGCGGCGGGCGCACCCACACCCAGAACGTCACGAACGCGCTCCCCAGGCCGAGCTCGTCGGCGAGGTCCTCCCCCCGGCCGAACAGCGGCCCGACGACGAACATGGTGAGCACCACCGCCCCGAACAGCACCGAGCCGGCCACCATGGCGTAGGCGGTGGCCCGGGTGCGCAGCCAGCTGCGGGTCTCGGGGATGTCGTAGACCTGGTCGAGGGCCCGGATGAGGGCGGCGAACCCGCGCGACGCCGTGTAGAGGCTGATGATCAGGCCGAGACCCAGCAACCCCGTGTTCGACTCGGCGAAGAGCTGGTCGACGGTGCTGACCACACCCGATGCCTCACCGCCGAGCGCCTCCTGGAGCGCATCGACGATGGCGTCGCGGGCCCGGTCGGCCGCGTCGGCGCCGGCCGCCGCCTCGATCGAGCCGACCGCGGCGGCCACGGCCACCAGGAGCGGGAACAAGCTGAGGACCGCGAAGAACGCGACCTCGGCGGCGAGACCGGTGATCCGGTCGTCGCGGAACTCGACGACCATCTTGCGCAGCACCCGCACGGTGGGACCGATGACCGGTCGCTCGGCGAGGCGGTCGAGTCGGGAACGGGCGCGGTCCCCGACCGCGCGCACCCGCTCCATGGCTCCCACCGTAGGGGGTCAGCGCAGCGACGCGTCCCCCGGGCTCGGCAGCACCACCCACGTGCGACCGGGCGTCAGCGTGATCTCGGCTCCGTCGGGGCCGAGGTAGCGGGTCGGCGCGCCCGGCCCGGTCTGCTCCCACCGCCCTTCGACCACGTGGCCCGCGGTGAGCACCCACAGCGGCCCCGACCCGGTGACCACGGCCTCGGGCGACCGCGGGTCGGCGGGGCTCGGCCGGTACTCCACGAACCGCACGATCACGTTCGCCGGTGCGATCGGCGCGCCCGACGTGTCGCCGTGGGGGCGCCCGTCGGTGCTGCGGACCCAGCCCCCCAAGCCGGGGTCCCAGGCGAACGACGCGTCGGTGGCGCCGTAGGTGAGGTCGACCCCGGCCGACGGTCGGGCCCCCGCCGGCAGCGGGTCGCCCTCGGCCCGGAACCGGAACATCGGCACGGGAGGGTTCCCGGTGCCCGCGCGCCACAGGGCGCTGGTGTCGGAGTAGAGGTTGTGGGGCGCCCGCCGCGACCGCTCGCGGCGGTAGGCGCCGCTCGCCCGGGTGGCGCCCACGTCGACCAGGTTGGACACCGCCACCGCCCCACCGACGCCGGTGTTGGCCCCCGAGTAGGCGAAGAGCGGGAGCCCCAGGTTGGCGAAGAGCTGCACGTCGGACGTGCGCGCCGATCGGATCGGCCCGACCGGATCCGAGCCCGTCGACTGGAACAGGGCGGCGAAGCGCGACAGCCCGCCTTCGACGAGCTCTTCCACCACCACGTCGGCCACGGCCAGACCGGTCTGGGGTCGGGCGCCGGGTGCGTTGTCGATCTTGACGATGAGCACGGGCCGGGTGCTCGGCGGGTCGGCCGGCAACCCGGTGAGGGGGGCCACGTCGAGCGAGCGCAGCTGTCGCTCGAGCTCGGCGACCTCGGCGCTGAGGGCGTCGCGCCGGTCGAGCGCCTCGACCCGGTCGCCCCTCGTGGCGTCGAGCTCGGCCTCGGCCGCGGGGATGCGCTCGTCGAGCGCGACGAGGGCCGCCTCGAGGCCGGCGATCTCGGTGTCGAGCCGCTCGAGCTCGGACTCGGCCCACTCGCGCACCGAGTCGTAGAGCTCGCGGTCGGCGACCCGCTCCATGGTGGCGGTGGCGGTGACGATGTCGTCGATCACGCTGGCCGAGTACGGGTCGCCCTGGACGTAGACGTTGACGGCGATCTCGCGCCGCAGCTCGAACGGCTGGATCCGGGCCAGGCGGGCGCCGTCGAGGCGGGCCACGGTGGTGGTCCGGTCGAGGGCGAGGGTGGCGAGGGCCGATTCGAGCTCGGCGATGACGCCCGCCACCTCGCCGATCTCGGCCTCGACCGACCGCAGCTCGCCGGTGGCCCGCTCGAGCGACGAGCGCAGCTCGGCGCGGCGCGCCTCCACGGCGGCGGCGGCCTCGTCGGCGGTCTGGCCCTGGGCCGACGGGGGCGCCATCGACACCAGCGCGAGCGAGGCCGTGGCCACGGCCACGAGGACCGTGCGCAGGACAGATCGTGGGTGGCTCGCTGCGTTGGTCCCCATGTGCGCCTCGGTGGTGAGCCGCCCGCTCGTCGGGGCAGGGTAGCGGGCGCCGACCGGCGCGACCCGCCACCATGTGGGGTCCGTTCGGGGAGGGGAGCCCATGGCCACGTCGACCCACGAGCTCGGTGCCCAGCTGATGGAGGTGGTGCGCCGCTACGCCGCGCTCGGCGACCACCGCACCGGCGACGCGGCCGACGCGCCGACCGCGGCGTGGCTCGCCGAGGAGATCCGCGCCCGCGGCGGCGAGCCGACGCTCGTGCCCTACGACCTCGACCGCTACGTCGCCTCGTGGGCGGTGCGCGTCGACGGCGTCGAGGTGGCGTCGCTCCCCCTCTTCTACGAAGGCGTGGGCGCGGTCCGCACGTCCCGGCCGGCGGTCGGGATCGGGGTGCCCCGCAGCGCGGGCGGCGAGCGCCAGGACCTCGACGGGCTCGACGCGGTGCTCACCACGGCCCGGGCCGACGGGCGACCGGCGGCGGTGGTCGCCACCGCCGGCCCGACCGGCGGGTTGGTGGCGATCAACCGCGAGCCCGTCGCCGGGAGCGGCATCCCCACCCTGCTCGTCCCCGGCCGGCTGGGCGACGCCCTCGCCCTGTCGGACCGGGAGGTCGCCGTCGACGTGGAGATCGAGGCGCGGGTGGAACCGGGCCGCTCGACGAGCGTCGTCGGCCACTTCGGCCCGTCGGGCGGCGAGCCCGTCGTGGTCGCCACGCCCCTGTCGGGCTGGTTCCGCTGCGCCGGCGAGCGGGGCACGGGCATCGCCGCGGCCCTCCACCTCGCCACCCGGCTGGCCGAGCACCACCCCGTCGTGCTCCTCGCCTCGACGGGGCACGAGCTGGCCCACCTCGGCGCCCACGCCCTGGCGCCCCACGCGCCGTCGCAGGCCCGGGCCATCGTCCACGTCGGGGCCAGCGTCGCCGCCGCCGCCGAGCCCGTCACCGACCCGGCCACCGCCCGCCTCTCCCCCACCCGGTTCGCGCGGGCCCACGCTGGCCCGCACCGCGACGCGGTCATCGACCGCATCGCCGCGGCCCTCGCCCCGGCGGGGCTGACCCCGACGGTGCCCACCGACCCCACCGACCCCGAGGGCTGGATCGGCGAGGCCCGCCGCTGGGCCCACCGCGACGAGCCCATGCTGTCGGTGGCCGGCGGGTTCTTCGCCTTCCACACCCCCGACGACCTGCCCGAGGTGAGCACCACGCCCACCCTGCTCGCCACCGTCGCCGTCGCCCTCGAGCACGCGGTGGGGGCGCTCGTCGATCGGTAGGGTCGCCGCCGTGCCCGTGCGTGACGCCACCCCCGCCGACCTCGACGTCATCGTCGAGCTCATCGGCGCTCTCGCCGCCTACGAGCGCCTGGAGCACGAGGTGGTGCTCGATCCCGCCGAGCTGGCCCGTCACCTGTTCGGCCCCGAGCCGGTGGCCCACGTGGTGCTCGCCACCGACGACCGCGGGACGGATCACCGCGGCACGCACGACAGCGGGGCGGTGGTCGGCTTCGCCCTGTGGTTCCCCACGTTCTCGACGTTCCTCGGTCGCCCGGGGATCTGGCTCGAGGACCTGTTCGTGCGACCCGAGGCGCGCGGCGCCGGCCACGGGCGGGCGCTGATCGAGCACCTGCGCAGCCTCACCGACGGGCGCCTCGAGTGGAGCGTCCTCGACTGGAACGAGCCGGCCCAGGGCTTCTACCGGTCGCTCGGCGCCGCGCCCCACGACGGCTGGACCACCTGGCGCTGGGCCCCGCCGACCTGAGCGCGGTGGTGGTCGTGCCAGACTCGCCCACCAACCGCACCGACCTTGGGGGATCCACCGTGTCCGTCGCCGACCTGTTCTCGATCGAGGGGAAGACCGCGCTCGTCACCGGCGGCAGTCGGGGCATCGGGCTGATGATCGCCCGTGGCTTCGTCGAGGCCGGGGCCAAGGTCTACGTGTCGTCGCGCAAGGCCGAGGTGTGCGAGCAGGTCGCCGCCGAGCTGTCCGAGATCGGCGAGTGCGTGGCGCTGCCCGCCAACCTGTCGAGCGAGGACGAGTGCCGCCGCCTGGCCGACGAGATCGCCGCCCGCGAGGACGAGCTCCACATCCTCGTGAACAACGCCGGCGCCACGTGGGGTGCGCCGATGGCCGACTTCGACGACGCCGCCTGGGACCGGGTGCTCGACCTCAACGTCAAGGGCGTGTTCCACCTCACCAAGTTCTGCGTGCCGCTGCTCGCCGCCGCCGGCACCCACGACGACCCCGCCCGGGTCATCAACATCGGCTCGATCGACGGCATCCAGGTGCCGCTGCTCGAGACCTACTCGTACTCGGCGTCGAAGGCCGCGGTGCACCAGCTCACCCGGGTGCTGGCCAAGCAGCTCGCCCCGCAGCACGTGACGGTCAACGCCATCGCACCCGGGCCGTTCGAGTCGAAGATGATGGCCTCGACCCTCGAGGCCATGGGCGACCAGATCGCCAAGTCGGCGCCGCTGCAGCGCATCGGTCGGCCCGACGACGTGGCCGGCACCGCCATCTACCTCAGCTCGCGGGCCGGGTCGTACCTCACCGGCACGATCATCCCGGTCGACGGCGGCATCGCCACCACCAAGTAGCCCGGCACCCAACCGTGGGCCTGCTCCGCGCCGACCGGCCCTCGCCGGGTGGTTCTGGCTCGAGGCCCGCCGGGAGGAGGGCCACCTGCACGAGCGCTCTCCGCGCTACGCCGGCCATGTGTCCCGCACGCCCCGCTTCGTGCCAGGCTGGCCCCGCCGCCGGCGAGGGTGCCGAGGGCGCGGGGCCCGCTCCCGGGCCGACGAGGAGGACGACGGTGCGACGATTCGGGTGGCTGGTCATGATCGCGGCCGTGCTGGCGTTGGCTGCCGCGTGCGGTGGCGACGACGACGATGGCGGGGCCAACGACGGCGGTGCCACGAGCGACACGGCGGCCGATGCCGCGGAGGGCGCCGATCAGCCAGCGCCCGACGGCGCCTGGTCGGGCGAGCTCGAGGACGGCTCCACCCTGGCGGTGCGCCTCGACGTGGCCGCCGACGATCCGGCGGTGGCCCCGTTCGCCGAGCTGCGCGACCGCTTCGGCGTCGACGATCCGGTCACCTGGATCGTCGGGGAGATCACCGTCCCCGACGGCACCGACGGCACCGGTCGGTTCGTGACCTTCCTCGCCGAGGGGGCCGACCCGCTCGACGACGACCCGCTCGACCCCGACGACGGCATCAGCAACGCCGCCTTCGCGTGCTCCCAGCTCGACGGCTGGTTCGCCGCGCTCGCCGAGGCCACCGAGGACGACGTGGCCGCCTACAACGCCGTGTTCACCGACGCCTGCGGGGGGCAGACCCTCCAGGTGCTGGCACCCGGAGGGGCCACCACCACCTACGTGATGGTCTACCCGGGCCCGCTCCCCGACTTCGCCACCGTGCGGGCCGGCCTCGCCACCGAGCTGACGCAGTAGCGGTGCCCGAGCTGCTCCTGCCCGTGCGGGGCACGCCCTTGGCGATCGACGATCCCGGTGGCGAGGGCCGCCCGATGCTGTGGGCCCACGGGCTCACGTCGAGCCGAGCCCGCGAGGACCGTCTCGGGTGGTTCGACTGGCGCGCCGCGCTGCCCGCGTGGCGGGTCGTGCGCTACGACGCCCGGGGCCACGGCGCCTCGGCACCGGGCCCGGGACCCGAGGCCTACCGGTGGGACACCCTCGCCCGCGACCTGCTCGAGGTGGCCGACGCCCTCGACCTCGACGGCCCGCTGGTGGCCGGCGGGGCGTCGATGGGCTGCGCCACCGTGCTGCACGCGGCCGTCGCCGCCCCGCAGCGCTTCGCCGCGCTCGTGCTCGCGATCCCGCCCACGGCGTGGGCCACCCGCGCCGCCCAGGCCGACCTGTACCGGGCCGGCGCCGAGCTGGTCGAGGGCGACGGTCTCGACGCCTACCTCGACGTGGCCCGGTCGCGGCCGGTCCCCGAGCTGTTCGCCGAGGTGGCCGACCTGGTCGCCCCCGACCCCGACGTGCCCGCCGCTGTGCTGCCCGACCTGCTGCGCGGCGCCGGCGCCTCGGACCTGCCGGCACCCGACGTGCTCGCAGGTATCGAGCAGCCGACGCTGCTGCTCGCGTGGGACACCGACCCGGTCCACCCGGTGGCCACCGCCGAGCGGCTGGCCGAGCTCCTCCCCCGGGCGGAGCTGCACGTGGCGTCGACGCTCGACGACGTCCGCTCGTGGGGCGCGGTCGTCGCGCGGTTCCTCGCCGACCGCTGACGCGGCGATGCGTCGATCCGCCGACCGCGGCGCGCCTCTCCGCCCACGGCCGCGAGCCGTGTCGGCGCGGGAGCGCGTCAGACCGACGGGGTGATGGGTCCGCCGCCGTTGGGGCGGTGGTAGGTCCAGGTGCCGTCGGGTTCGCGGTGCGGGATGAACCCGGCTTCCTTCAGCCGGTTGTGGAACCCGCAGCCGGGCCAGCCGTTGTCGGTGTCGGTCGCTCCGCCGGCACTCCATCGTTCGACGTGGTCGATCTGGAGGTGACGGACGGCGCGGTCGCAACCGGGCCACATGCACCGTGGGATCCCGCCGCTGGTCGCCTGGTTCAACAACACCGCATCACGGGCGGCGCCGGTGAAGCAGCGTTGCTTGCGTCCGAGGTCGATGACGGTGCCCTCGGCGTTGACCACCACGCGGCGGACATGGCCGATCACCGCGGCGGCGACCGCGTCACCGGGGTGCAGGTGATGGCCGCTGAGGGTGCGACACACCCGCCCGGTGGGGTCGATCGTGTCGGGGGTGTCCTTCGCGATGCTGGTGCCCGAGGCGCCGACACCGCCCGGGAAACTGGCGGCGTCGGGAGTGGTGGCGCCCGCAAGACGGGCCAGCTCGGACTCGAAGCTGGCCTGGTCGATCACGATGTTCACCAACGGCTCCGGACGACGCCCCTCCGGGGGCGCCGTGGCGGCGCGGTGGGCCATGGCGACGAGGGCATCAGCACGCCGTTGGGCGGGGGTGCGGTCGAGCTCGTCGGGCGCCACCTCGGCGCGCCCCAACCGCTCGCGAGCGGCCGCAAGGTCGGTGCGGTGCTCGGCGTCGACGAACCGGTCGAAGACCGCCGCGAACGTCGCCCCCTGCAACGCCCCGAAGCTCGCGGTCAGCGACCAGGACTCCTCGATGGGGTCCTGCAGCAAGCTGGCGCGACGCCGGGCGTGGATGACCTCGCTGCGCTGGGCGGCGCCATCCGCGTCGGCCATGCGTTCCCACTGGGCCATGAACGACACCAGACCACCATGGGGCTGGGTGACGGCCTGGTCGGCGAACAGCGCATCAGCGCTCTCCAGGAACGGGCGCACTCTCTTGTTGGCCGCCACCCGCGCAATCGCCACCACCGACGCCGTCGGCACCGTCCCCCGCCGATAGGCGTCAGCCACCGCCGGCAGCAACCGCAACGCCCGCGCCCGAGAGATCCGCTGCGCAGCCTCGGGCCCAGGTATCCGACCGAGGTGCATCAACGCGCACTTCGCGTTGGCGTGCCCGTCGACCC
>DATHSN010000073.1:0-8143 GCA_035464115.1 Acidimicrobiales bacterium
CCACCTGCCAACGACCATCGGGGCTCAACGACCCGTAGTCGACACCCATGATCCCATCTCCCCGTTCACACGGACACGTGCGGACCAGACCCCAGAAGAGGGGGCCGGACCTGCGGGGAAGGAACACCAGTGTATCGAACAGGTGTTCGACACACAAGCGACACGTCGAGAGATGACGGGCGCCATCCGCTCCAGACCCACGCCCCGGGGGGCACTCGATGCCGGTCGGCGCGCGCAGGCCGGCCGACGCGCCGCGACGCTGGGGTGTCGGAGCTCGTGCTCGCCGCCGGCGCGGTCGTCGCCTCAGGCGGTGGGGTCGAGCATCACCTTGAGCACGCCGTCCTCGCGGGCGTCGAAGCGGCGGTAGGCCTCGGCGACCTCGGAGAGCCCCATGCGGTGGGTGACGATCTCCTCGGGGCGGATGCGGCCCGCCGCGACCACCGGGACCAGCTCCGGCCACGTCGTCTGGATGGGGCACAGCCCGATGCGGAACGTGAGGTCGCGGAAGAACGCCAACGCCATCGGGAACGGGAACTCCATGTTGATGTTCACCCCGATGACCGACACCCGACCGCCGGCGCGGGCGCACAGCAGCGCGTCGTGGACGGTGGCGTCGGCGCCGACGGCCTCGATCACCGCGTCGGCGCCCAGCCCGCCGGTGAGCTCGAGGATCTGGGCGTGGGTGCCCGCCGACGCGTCGACGGGGATGGCGCCGAGGCGCGCCGCGTGAGCGAGGCGCTCGGGCACCACGTCGACGGCGAGGACGCGCGCGGCGCCGAGCAGCTGGGCCGACTGCAGCGCGAACACGCCCACCGGGCCGAGCCCGATGACCACCACGGTGTCGCCCGGCCCGACCTCGGCGTTGCGGGCGCCGAAGTAGCCGGTGGGGAGGATGTCGGTGAGCAGCACCGCGGCCTCGTCGGTGATGGCCTCGGGGATGAGGTGCAGCGACATGTCGGCGGCGGGGACGGCGGCGTACTCGGCCTGACCGCCGGGCAGCTCGATGTTGGTGCCGAACACCTTGGGGCCGGTGACGCAGCGCACCGGGTCGCCGGCCCGGCACCCGTCGCAGGCGCCGCAGCCGATCACCCCGGACACGAGCACCCGGTCGCCGACGCGAAACCGTCGGACATCGGGCCCGGCCTCGACCACCTCGCCGACGAACTCGTGGCCGAGGTGCACCCCCGGGCCGCCGCCGATGCCGTGGTAGAGGTGCAGGTCCGAGCCGCAGATGGCGGTGCGGGTGATCCGCACGATGACCGCGTCGGCCCCGGGGAGCGTCGGGTCGTCCACGGTCTCGAGGCTCACGTCACCCGGTCCGTTCAGCACCGTGGCGCGCACGGCTCCCCCCTCGTCGTCGTCGGCGACGGGGACCCTACCGGGGTGTCTCGGCGCGGCCGTGGCCGCGCCCCGTCACAACCCCTGCTTGCGGGCCCGGACGATGAGCGTCGACGGCACCCACGCCATGGCCTCGGTCCAGTAGCTGCTGCGGGGGCCGGTGTCGGAGGGCTCGGGCTCGAGCAGCACGTCGACGCGGAAGTTGGCCCGCGACAGCGCGGTGAACAACGTGGCGATGGTGGGGGTGCGGTCGACCCCCTCGTCCTGGTCGTCGACGCGCCACGGGCGCGGTGAGTCGTCCCAGTAGGGACGGTGGACGCGCAACGGGTCGGGGCCGTGGGGGTCGAGCAGGGCGAACGCCGGGTGGGGCAGCGAGAAGACGAACGGCGCGTCGGGCCGCAGGACCCGGTGGACCTGGCGGAACACGCGGGCCAGGTCGTCGACCCCGGACAGCGCGTGCACGCTCAGCGCGACATCGATCGCGTCGGCGCGCACCGACGCGAGGCCGGCGAGGTCGCCGTGGTGCAGCTCGATGGCCACGCCCTCCTGGTTGAACCGCCAGCGGGCTGCGTCGATGTGGCGCTCCGAGGGCTCGATGGCGATGACCCGGGCGCCGCGGCGGGCGAGCGCCACCGCCGTGTGGCCGTCGTGGACGCCGAGCAGCAGGATCCGCTTGCCGGCCGGATCGCCGAGGAGGCGCAGCTCGGCCTCGGTGGGCGCGTCGGGTCCGTAGACGACGGTGTCGGTGCCGAGGTCGGCGCCGACCGGGAACGCGGCGGGGACGCGGGGGGTGTCGGGCATGCGATCTCCGGGACGACGAGGGACCCCACCAGTGTGTCGGGCGCCGACGCCGCGCCCGGTGACCCGGGTCGCTCCCGCCCGGTCGCGGCGTCGGCGAGGAGCCCGTCTCGGTACCCTGGCCGCCTGTGAGCTTTCGGCCCGACACCGTGCGAGGCGCCGACAACGGCTTCGGCGGCACCATCGACTACCGGCTCGCGCGCCGGGCCATCGTCAACGCCTACCGCAAGGGCCGCATCGCCCAGCACGAGGTGTGCGACGCGCACCCCGAGCTGCGCCGGGCCGCGGCCGAGGTGGCGCGCCCCACCTCGGAGCCGTGCCCGATCTGCGAGGAGACCAACGTGGTGCTGGTCTCCTACGTGTTCGGCCCGCGCCTCCCGGCCCACGGCCGCTGCATCACCACCGCGCGCGAGATGGAGCGCCTGGTGCGCCAGGCCCGCGGCGGGGGCGACTTCACCTGCTACGTGGTCGAGGTCTGCCCCGAGTGCCACTGGAACCACCTGGCCCGCACGTTCGTGCTCGGCCGGGCGTCCTGAGCTCGGCGGGGCACCGCCCCCGACCTCTCGACGGGCCGGCGCGTCGCTAGCCTCGCGTCGCCTCCGGGCGCCCGCCCATGCCTGCCTCCCGCTCCCGTACCCGTGCCCCGAACGGGGGCGAACCACCGCCGCGGCCGCGGCGTCGCAGCCTGCTGTGGCGCTGGCGGCGCTTCTTCTTCCTCGTCGCGCTCATCGGCGTGGCGAGCGTGGCCGGCGCGGGGTGGGTGCTGTCGCAGGTCGAGCTGCCACCCGAGGAGATCCTGGTCCAGACCAGCTACGTGTGCGCCGCCGACGTCACCGACGAGTGCGGGCCCGACAACGCCATCGCCGCGCTGAGCGGTGGTGAGGACCGCATCAGCGTGACCTACGACGAGCTGCCCGACGTGGTGGTGCAGGCCGTCATCGCCACCGAGGACCGCAGCTTCTTCGACCACAGCGGCGTCGACGTGGTCAGCATCGCCCGAGCCCTGTGGACCGACATCCGCTACCGGACCATCGCCCAGGGCGGGTCGACGATCACCCAGCAGTACGTGAAGAACGCGTTCCTCACCAACGAGCAGACGCTGACCCGCAAGCTGCGCGAGGCGGTGCTCGCCATCAAGCTCGAGCGCGACCTCGGCAAGGAGGAGATCCTCGAGCGCTACCTCAACACCATCTACCTCGGGCGGGGCGCGTACGGCATCGAGGCGGCGTCGCGGGCGTACTTCGGGATGCCGGTCGGCGAGCTCGATCTGCCGCGGGCGTCCTACATCGCCGGGTTGATCCGGGCGCCCGAGACGGCCGACGCCACCCGCGACCCCGACGAGGCCGAGCGCCGCCGCGGCGTCACCCTCGACCGCATGGTGGCCGACGGCTACGTCACCGCCGAGGAGGCCGACGCGGCCCGGGCGGTGCGCCTCGTCGACATCGTGCTGCCCCGACCCGATCGCGAGGGGCTCGGCCGGGTGGTGGGCGCCGAGTACGGCACCGAGTACGTCGTCGACCGGGTGCGCCAGGAGCTCATCGAGGAGTTCGGTGCGGCCACCGTCTACGGCGGCGGCCTGCGGGTGTACACGACCCTCGATCTGGGCCTGCAGCGGGCGGCCTTCGACTCGGTCACCTCCACCCTCGACCAGCCCGACGATCCGGCCGCCGCGCTCGTGGCGCTCGACCGCGAGGGTCGGGTGCGGGCGATGGTGGGGGGCACCGACTTCCGCACGTCGCAGGTGAACCTGGCGCTCGGCCGGGACGGAGGTGGGTCGGGTCGCGGTCCGGGGTCGGCCTACAAGCCGTTCGCCCTCGCCCGGGCCCTGCGCGACGGCATCGGGCTCGGTGCCCGCTACCCGGCGCCGGCCACGGCCGTGTTCCCCGGTGCCGACGACGGACGCGACTGGCGGGTGACCGGAGGTGGGTCGCCGACGGGGGAGTGGAACCTGGTCGACGCCACCCGGGTCTCGTCGAACACGGTCTACGCCCAGCTCATGCTCGACCTCGGACCGGATCGGGTGAACGAGACCGCCGCCGAGCTCGGTGTCACCGCCGACGTGCCCGACGTGCCCTCGGTGGTGCTGGGATCGGGTGGGGTGTCGGTGCTCGACATGGCGTCGGCCTACGCCACGTTCATGACCCGGGGCGTGCGCCACGACCCGGTGCTCGTCACCCGGGTCACCGACGCCGACGGTCGGGTGCTCTACCGCGCCGATCTGGGCGGCGAGCCGGTCCTGCCACCCGACGTCGCCGACGAGGTCACCTACGCGCTCGCCCAGGTGGTGCGGGCCGGCACCGGCACGCGGGCCGCGGTCCCCGGCGTCGAGGTGGCGGGCAAGACGGGCACGACCACCGGGAACCGCGACGCCTGGTTCGTCGGCTACTCGTGCGAGATCTCGACCGCGGTGTGGATGGGCTACCCGGAGCCCGATGCCGACGGCAACCCCCGCACCATGTCCGACGTGCGCGGCATCGAGGTCACCGGCGGCTCGTTCCCCGCCCAGATCTGGAGCACGTTCATGGCCACGGCCACCGCGGGCGCCGCGCCGTGCTCGTTCCCGGCGGTCGACGTCGATCCCGGGCCGTCCACCACGACCACGCTGCGCTGCCCGGTCGACGCCACCGACACCACCGACCCCGGCACCCCGATCGAGCTGTGCCCGCCGCTCACCACCATCGACCCCGACGCGGAGTCGACCACCACCACCGACCCCGACGCGGAGTCCACCACCACGACCGATCCCGACGGCGAGTCGACCACCACCACCACCCCGGACGGCGAGTCGACCACGACGACGACCGACCCCGACGTCGAGTCGACGACCACCTCGTCGACCTCGACCACCACCACGGAGCCACCGCCCGACGACGGGTGATCCTCGGTAGGTTGCCGACGTCGCCGGACCGAGGCAGGGGGGACCATGGAGCAGCCGACGCACAGCCGGGTCACGTCGTTCGACGGCGCCGAGCTCGCCGTCGCCACGTGGGGCGATCCCCACGCCGACGTGCCGGTGCTGTTGCACCACGGGTTCGCCGCCGACCACGCGTCGAACTGGGTCGGTCCCGGCGTGGTCGCGCGCCTGCGGGCGCTCGGTCGCCCGGTGGTGGCCCACGACGCCCGTGGCCACGGCGCATCGGCGACGCCCCACGACCCCGCCGCCTACGAGGGACGGGCCATGGCCCGCGACGTCACCGCCCTCATCGACGCGCTCGGCGTCGAGCAGGTCGACCTGGCGGGCTACTCGATGGGGGGCATCGTGTCGCTGGAGGTGGCGACGCGCGAGGCGCGGCTGCGGTCGGTGGTCATCGGCGGGATCGGGGGCGCGATCCTCGACCGCTCGCTCGACCGCTCGGCGCTGGCCGACGCCCTGGTCGCCGACGACCCCGACACGATCACCGATCCGATGGCGCGCGCCTTCCGCCTCTTCGCCGAGTCGACCGGCGCCGATCGCCACGCGCTGGCCGCCGTGCAGCGGGCGCGGCGCGAGCCCTGGGAGGGCCTCGACCGGATCGCGGTGCCGGCCCTGGTGCTGGTGGGCGACCGCGATCCGCTCGCTCGCGACCCCGAGCGGCTGGTGGCCGCGGTGCCCGGAGCGCGCCTCGCCGTCGTGCCCGGCGACCACCTCTCGACGGTGGGCCACCCCGCCTTCGCCGACGAGCTGGTGGGGTTCCTCGCCGAGGTCGCCGCCGGCTGACCGGTCGGCGACCGGTCGCTACCGCGACTCGACGACCTGGTGGGGGTAGTGGGTCTGGCACACGACGCACCAGCGCTCGACCTCGTCGACCACGACCGCCGAGGCCGGGGTGTCCCACGCCTCGGGGGTGACGTAGACCCGGTGCACCTCGGTGACCGGGTCGTCGTCGCGGCCGCAGCTGTCGCAGTGGGTGTCCATCACCGTCGAACCTACCCGGCGCCCGCGGCGGCGCGCCCCCCGAACTGGAGCGACCGCGGTCGGCATGGATACCGTGGGCTCACCGCCGGCAGCCACCGTGGCGCTGGACGGGAAGGGAGGCTCGCATGAGCGAGAAGGGGTCCCCGCGCCGGCGCATCACCGCGCCCTCGATCCGCGCCCGCAAGGTGGCCGACGGCGCCGAGCCGCTGGTGATGGTCACCGCCTACGACGCACCGTCGGCCCGCACGGCCGACGAGGCCGGAGTCGACCTGATCCTCGTCGGCGACTCGGTGGCCATGGTGGTGCTCGGCCACGACGACACCCTCTCGGTCACCGTCGACGAGATGGCCCACCACGTGGCCGCAGTGGCCCGGGCCACGCCCCGTCCGCTCATCGTGGGCGACCTGCCCTGGATGAGCTACCACGTGTCGCGCGAGGACACGGTGCGCAACGCGGCCACCCTGGTGCGGGCCGGCGCCGAGGCCGTGAAGCTCGAGGGCGGCCGCAAGCGCCTGCCCATGATCGAGGCCATCGTCGACGCCGAGATCCCCGTCATGGGCCACCTCGGCCTCACCCCTCAGTCGATGCACGCCATGGGCGGGTTCAAGGTGCAGGGCCGGTCGAGCCGCGCCGCGCTCGAGATCGTCGACGCGGCCAAGGCGCTGGCCGCGGCGGGGTGCTTCTCGATCGTGCTCGAGGGCGTGCCCGACCAGGTGGCGGCGATGGTCACCGACGCGGTCGACGTGCCCACCATCGGCATCGGCGCCGGGCCCCACTGCGACGGCCAGGTGCTCGTCTACCACGACGTGCTCGGCATCGAGGACCGCATGGCCCCGAAGTTCGTGCGCCGCTACGCCGACCTGAAGCACGACGCGGTCGACGCCCTCGGGCGCTTCGCGGCCGACGTGCGGTCGGGCGCGTTCCCCGACGACTCCGAGTCGTACCACCTGTCGGCCGACGAGGCCGACGCCCTCGGCCTCTACGGGAGTGCCACCATCTCGCGGTGACCCGCCGCTCGCTCGTGCTCGCCGCCGCCCTCGGCCTGGCGGTGGCCGCGGGCTGCGGGGGTGGCGACGGCGCGGGCGACGCGGCCGGGGCGGCCGATCCGGTGGTGACCACCGCGGGTCCGACGACCACCGCAGGGCCCAGCACCAGCGAGCGCGTCACCACGACGTCCGCTCCCGACGGGGAGGTGCTGCCCGAGGGGTTCGCCGCGGTCGCCGCGGTGGTGGTCACCGGCGCCGGTGAGCGTCTCGACCGGTGCGTGCTCGTCGCCGACACCCCCGAGCTGCGCCGGCAGGGGCTGATGGAGGTCACGTCGCTCGGCGCCGCCGACGGCATGGTGTTCGTGTTCGACGCCGACACCACCGGTGGCTTCTGGATGCGCAACACTCGCATCCCGCTGTCGATCGCGTTCCTCGACGCCGAGGGCGCCATCGTGTCGACGGCCGACATGGCGCCGTGCCCCGACGGCGAGGACTGCCCGACGTACCCGCCCGACGGCCCCTACCGGCTCGCGCTCGAGGTGCCCCAGGGCGAGCTGGCGTCGTTCGGGCTGGTCGACGACGCCCGCCTCGAGGTGGTCGGGGGCGCGTGCGGCATCTGATCGGAGACCGCCCGATCCGAGCCTCAGCGGCCCGTCGCGGCGCGGCGGGCTCGGTGGCGGCGGACGGCGACCACCACCCCCGTGAGGCCGGCGAGGGCCACCACCGTGGAGATGGCCAACCGCTCCCGACCGCTGGCGGCGCAGTCGGTCTCGGCGATGCCCCAGCTCACCACCACGCCGTCGCCGCGGGGTGCCGGTCCGGGGACCGACCAGGTGGACACGCCGTCGCCGAACGCCCCGGTGAGCGGGCGCTCGCAGCGGATCTCGACGGTGCGGCCGTCGTCGAGCACGAGGGTGCCGCCCGGGTACGACAGCAGGGCCACGAGCACCCCGGTGAGCACCGCGAGCACGGCCAGCGCCACCCAGGCCCGACCCCACGGCACTCGCTGCGGTCCGCCGAGACCGTCGTCGTGGTCCACGCCGGTCAGCGTGGCACACGGCCCTTGACCGTTGCGCGCCGTAGTCGTATAACCACGACTGGGAGCGCTCCCAGGAGCGCTCCCAGC
>DATHSN010000074.1:0-7931 GCA_035464115.1 Acidimicrobiales bacterium
GCGCCGGGGGCCCGGCGGGCGCCGCCGGGGTGAGCCCGGCGGCGCCGAGCACTCGGGCCAGCTCGCGCCAGCGCCGCTGCCGGATCCGGTAGAAGCCCTCGGCGAACGCCCACACCACCGCGGTGAGCGGCCCGGCGTCGATCTCGATGACGTCGGTGTAGCGGCAGGTGCGCGCGTCGATCGGCTCGACGTGGATGTCGTGGCGCCACGAGCGGATCGGGCCGCCGCCCTCGTCGGAGCGCAGCAGGCGGGCGTCGGCGTCGAGGCGCTCGACCCGCAAGCGGTGCCGCGAGATCGGCAGCACCCCGCCGACGAGGAGCCAGCCGGTGCGCTCCTCACCCTCGCGCCACGTGTCGTGGCGCCCGCGGGCGGGGCGCCAGTCGACCAGGCCCCGGGTGACGAGCCGGAACGCGCTGGGGGTGGTGACGGCGGCGAACACCGTGTCGGCGGGGGCCTCGAGGGTGGTGGTGAGTCGGGTGGTGCGCATGCCCTCAATATGTGAGGATTGCTCACATCCGTCAACTCGCATTCGAGAGGAACCCGCCGATGGCGCGCAGCCCCATCGCACCGCGGAAGCGGCCCCGCCAGCAGCGGTCCCGGGAGACCGTCGCTCGCATCCTCGACGCCGCCGCCGAGGTGTTCGCCGAGCACGGCTCCACCGCCACCACCACCCACGCGGTGGCCGAGCGGGCCGGGGTGTCGATCGGCTCGCTCTACCAGTACCTCCCCAACAAGGAGGCGTTGCTCGTGGCGCTGAGCGAGCGGCACCTCGACGACGCCGCCACCCGGCTCGGTCCCCGGCTCGTCGAGCTGCGCGACCGCGAGCCCGACGTCACCACGTTGGCCGAGGCGATGGTCGACCTCGCCATCGAGCTCAACGACGACCCGGCCGGGCTCCACCACCTGCTGTTCACCGCCGCACCCCGCACCCCGGAGGTGCTCGAGCGCTTCGACGCCCTGATCGACGTCGTCGTCGCCGAGGCGGCCCACCACCTCCGACGGCTCGGCGTCGGGGGCGCCGATCCCGATCTGCGGGCCCGCGTGCTCGTCCACGCGGTCGACGCCGCCATCCACGAGGTGGTCCTCCCCCTCACGGGCGCGGCGCGCGACGCGGCTCGCGCCGAGGTCGTGGCCCTGGTCCGCCGCGGGGTCGGCGCGACCTGAGCCCGTCGCGCTGCGACACTGGTGGGCCCATGGCCCCACCGCTCCCGATGCGCTTCATCACCTCCGCCGACCGCCTCGCCGGCCTGCCCGACACCGGGGCCGAGGTCGCCGTCGTCGGTCGCTCCAACGTGGGCAAGTCGTCGCTGCTCAACGCGCTGGGCAACCGCAAGAACCTGGCCCACGTGTCGAAGACCCCGGGGCGCACCCAGCTGCTCAACTGCTTCGAGGTGGAGCCGGGCGCCACGCTCATCGACTGCCCGGGCTACGGCTACGCCGCCGCTCCCAAAGCCACCCGTGCGACCTGGCCCCGCATGATCGAGGGCTACCTGCTCGAGCGCGAGGGGCTCGAGATGATCGCCGTGCTCGTCGACGGCGAGATCGGCCCGACCAAGCTCGACGTCCAGATGCTCGCCTGGCTGCGCGCCCACGCCCTGCCCCACACGGTCATCGCCACCAAGCACGACAAGGTGAAGGCGTCGCGCCGCGACGCCCGCAAGCGCGAGCTGGCGGCCGGGTGCGACCTCGAGCCGAGCGACATCGTCTGGGTGAGCGCGGCCAAGGGCGTCGGGATCGACCGCCTGCGCGGTCTCGTGCGGCTCTGGCTCGGGCTCGACGACCGCGTGACGGGAGGCTGACCTCCAATCCTCATCGCGTCGCGCCGGGCGCCGATCCACCTCTGCGACGTCCGACAGGTGCCGTGGGAGGACCGATGAGTGAGATCGACGAGGTCGTCGAAGAGTTCCTCGTGGAGAGCCATGAGAACCTCGATCAGCTCGACCGAGACCTGCTGGCGCTGGAGGAGGAGGCCACCGCGGACACGCTCGCGGGCATCTTCCGGACGCTCCACACCATCAAGGGGACCTGCGGGTTCCTCGGCTTCGAGCACCTGGAGCACGTCGCCCACGCGGGCGAGAACCTCCTGAGCCGGCTCCGCGACGGCGAGCTCGAGGTGTCCGACGAGATCACCACCGCGCTCTTGGCCACGGTCGACGCGATCCGCGCCATGTTGTCCACGATCGAGGCGACCGGCGCCGACGGCGAGGACTCCCACGGCCCGCTCGTCGAGCTGCTCGGCCAGCTGCGCGACGGCACCCCGATCGATCCCGACAGCCGCATCGGCGAGATCCTCGTCGATCGCGAGGCGGTCGACGAGATCCACGTCGAGCTCGCGCTCGAGGAGCAGCGCGCCGGCGACCGCCGACCCCTCGGCGAGATCCTCGCCGACCAGGCTGGCGTCGACACGACCGAGATCGACTCGGCCCTCAAGGGTCAGCAGGAGGCGCGCCACGGCGTGGCCGACTCCACCATCCGCGTCGACGTCGGCCTGCTCGACGACCTCATGAACCTGGTCGGCGAGCTGGTGCTCGCCCGCAACCAGATCGTGCAGGTGTCCGGCAGCCACGATGCGCTCACCGCCCCCGCCCAGCGCCTGAACCTGATCACCACCGAGCTGCAAGAGGGCGTCATGCGCACCCGCATGCAGCCCATCGGCACGGTGTGGAACCGCTTCCCCCGGATCGTGCGCGACCTGGCCCACTCGATGGGCAAGCAGGTCCGTGTCGAGCTCGAGGGCGCCGGCACCGAGCTCGACAAGACCGTGGTCGAGGCCATCAAGGATCCCCTCACCCACCTGGTGCGCAACGCGGTCGACCACGGCATCGAGACCCCCGAGGTGCGCCTCGCGGCGGGCAAGCCCGCCGAGGGCACCCTGTCGCTGCGGGCCTTCCACGGCGGCGGCCAGGTCAACATCGAGATCACCGACGACGGCGGCGGCATCGACGTCGAGCGGGTGAAGGCCACCGCGGTGGCCAAGGGCGTCATCACCCCCGAGCGGGCTGCCGCCATGGAGGACCGCGAGGCGCTCGACCTCATCTTCGCCGCCGGGTTCTCCACCGCGGCCGAGGTCACCAACGTCTCGGGTCGAGGCGTCGGCATGGACGTGGTGCGCACCAACATCGAGCGCATCGGCGGCGCCCTCGACCTGCAGAGCGAGCAGGGCCAGGGCACCACCGTCCGCATCAAGATCCCCCTCACCCTCGCCATCATCCCGGCGCTCGTCGTCGGCAGCGCCGACGAGCGGTTCGCCATCCCCCAGGTGAGCCTGCTCGAGCTGGTGCGCCTCGACCGGGACCGGGATGGTGGCGGGGTCGAGTGGATCTCCGGCGCTCCCGTGCTGCGGCTGCGCGAGCGCCTGGTCCCGGTGGTCGATCTGGCCAAGGAGCTCTCCGTGGGCGAGGACGTCCTCGCCGAGCGGGGCGTCGTCAGCCTCGTGGTGCTCCAGGCGGGCGACAAGCGGTTCGCCATGGTGGTCGACGAGATCTTCGACACCCAGGAGATCGTGGTGAAGCCCATCGGCGTGGCCCTCAACGACGTGGGCCTGTTCGCCGGGGCCACGATCATGGGCGACGGTCGGGTGGCGCTCATCCTCGACGTGCCCGGCCTGGCCCAGCGTGCCGGCGTCACCACCGAGGCGCTCGCCGGGGCCACCGCCGAGGACCTGCTCGTCGACAACATCCTCGGGGCCGAGACGGCGACGCTGCTGGTCGTCGACCTCGGTGACGGCCACCGGGCCGCGCTCGAGCTGTCGACGATCACCCGCCTCGAGCAGCTCCCGGCCGAGAGCATCGAGGTCAGCTCCCGTGGGGCGGTCGCCCAGTACCGGGGCGCCCTGCTGCCGCTGCGCTCGCTGGCCGAGGCGTCGGGTGTGGGCATGCCCCGCTCGTTGCGGACCCAGCCCGGCGACGCTGCGCTCGACGTGGTCGTCCACCACGGTCCCGACGGGGCCACCGGCTTCGTCGTCGACCGCATCGTCGACATCGTCGACGAGGTGGTGGGCGACTCCGAGACGAGCGTCGTGGTGGTGGCCGGCAAGGCCACCGATCTCATCGATGTCGGGCGCCTGCTCGGCAACGACCCGTACACGTTCGCCGGCGTCTGAGCGAGGAGACAGCCATGGAGTTCTGCACGTTCGAGGTCGAGGGCCTGCGCTTCGGCGTGCAGGTCGACCGGGTCCAGGAGGTCCTGCGACCCCAGCCGATGACGCCGGTGCCCCGGTCGTCGCACGTGGTCATGGGGCTCATCAACCTGCGGGGCCAGATCGTCACGGCGATCGACCTGCGCCGCCGGCTCGAGATGCCCGACCGGGAGGACCCCGGCGCGGCCATGAACGTCGTGGTGCGCACCGACTCCGGGCCGGTGAGCCTGCTCGTCGACGTGATCGGCGACGTGGTCACCACCGGCGACATCGCGTGCGACCCGCCGCCGGACACGCTGCGCGGCGTCGCTCGCGAGCTGATCCTCGGCGCCTACCAGCTGACCGACCGGCTGCTCTTGCAGCTCGACGTCGATCGCGCCGTCGAGATCCCTGTCGGGGCCGGGCGCTGACGGCCATGTCCCGAGCACTGGTGGTCGACGACTCCCGGGCCGTCCGGATGATCCTCACCCGCATCCTGGGTGAGCTGGGCTGGGACGTCGTGGGGGCGGGCGACGGCATCGAGGCGCTCGCGCTCCTCGACGCCGGCGAAGAGGTCGACGTCGCGCTCGTCGACTGGAACATGCCGAACATGGACGGGCTCGAGCTGGTGAAGGAGCTCCGCGAGCGCGATCTTCCCGACCTGCGGGTGATGATGGTGACGTCGGAGTCCGACCTCGGTCGACTCGTGATGGCCATCGAAGCCGGCGCCGACGAGTACGCGATGAAGCCCTTCGACGCCGAGGTGATCCGCGAGAAGCTCGTCCTCTTGGGCCTGGGAGAGGTGTGACCGTGCGCCCGGTGCGGGTGCTCCTCGTCGACGACTCGGTGGTGATCCGCCGCGTCGTCGGTGACGTCATCAAGGACGCGCCGGGCGTCGAGCTCGCGGGCACCGCACCCAACGGCCGGATCGGCCTGGCCAAGATCGGCCAGCTGGTCCCCGACGTCGTCGTGCTCGACGTCGAGATGCCCGAGATGGACGGCCTGGCCACCCTCACCGCGCTGCGGGCCGACTGGCCCCGCCTGCCGGTGATCATGTTCTCCACGCTCACCGACAGGGGTGCCGCCGTCACCCTCGACGCGCTGCTGCGCGGCGCCGACGACTACGTCACCAAGCCGTCGCACACCGGCGGGCTCCACGAGGCCCAGGCCCGGGTGCAGGCCGAGCTGGTCCCGAAGATCAAGCTGCTCGGCAACCGTGGCGGCGGCCCTGCGCCCCGGCCCGGCTCCGGTGCTCCGGTGCCCCGTCGGGCGCCGACGCCGTTGCCCGGTCGCGCCGCACCGGCGGCTCCCGCGGCCCGGATCCCCACCGCCGCCCGGACCGACCGACGGATCGACGCGGTCGTCATCGGGGTCTCCACCGGCGGGCCCAACGCCCTGGCCGAGATCACCCCGGCGCTGCCCGCCGATCTCCCCGTGCCGGTCGTGGTCGTCCAGCACATGCCGCCGATGTTCACCCGACTGCTCGCCGAGCGCCTCGACACCCGCTCCGGGCTGCGGATCGCCGAGGCGGCAGGGGGCGAGACGCTCACCCCGGGCTCGATGTGGATCGCCCCCGGCGACCACCACCTGGTGGTGCGGGGCGGTCCCGGCCAGCCGGTCCGACTCGCCCTCGACGACGGCCCGAAGGAGAACTCGTGCCGGCCGTCGGTCGACCCGTTGTTCCGCAGTGCAGCCACGGTCTGGGGCCCCAACCTGCTGGCGGTCGTGCTCACGGGCATGGGCCGCGACGGTGAGCGCGGGGCGGCACGCATCCGAGAGGCAGGAGGCACGGTCGTGGCCCAGGACGAGGCATCCAGCGTGGTCTGGGGCATGCCGGGAGCAGTCGTGGAGGCGGGCCTCGCCGACGCGGTGATGCCGCTGTCGGGGGTCGCCAACGAGATCGTCCGCATCGCCCGCATCGGCCGGGTGGCGAGCGCGGCGGGCACGCGATGACCGCCACCCTCGCCTCCTCGGACTTCGACTACGTGAGCCAGCTGGTCCGCACCTCGGCAGCGATCGTCCTCGAGCCGGGCAAGGACTACCTGGTGCAGAGCCGCCTGGCGCCGCTCGCCCGGGAGCAGGGCCTGCCCGACATCGCCGCCCTGGTCGCCGCCGCCCGCACCGAGCGGGGCACGGCGCTGCGCGACCGCATCGTCGAGGCGATGACCACCAACGAGACGTCGTTCTTCCGTGACGTGCACCCGTTCGAGGCGCTGAAGTCCGACATCATCCCCGCCGTGATGGCCCGGCGGCAGGCCGAGCGGACGCTGACGATCTGGTCGGCGGCCTCGAGCACCGGCCAGGAGGCCTACAGCCTCTCGATGCTGCTGCTCGACGAGTTCCCCCACCTCGCCAGCTGGAAGGTCACCATCCTGGCCAGCGACATCTCGGAGGCGGCGCTCGACCGGGCGCGCTCGGGTCGCTACTCCCAGCTCGAGGTGAACCGGGGGCTCCCCGCCGCCAAGCTGGCCCGCCACTTCGACCGCGACGGGGCGACCTGGGTCGCCAAGCCCCGGCTCCGGGAGCCCATGCGCTTCGCGTCGGTCAACCTCATCGGCTCCTGGCCGGCCATGCCACCGATCGACATCGTGATGCTCCGCAACGTGTTGATCTACTTCTCGGTCGACACCAAGCGCGAGATCCTCGGCCGGATGAAGCGGGTGATGCGTCCCGACGGTTACCTCATGTTGGGCAACGCGGAGACGACATTGAACATCGACGACGAGTTCGTGCGCGTCGAGCCGACGCGGGGGAGCTGCTACCAGCAGCGAGCCCACGTGACCAACGGGAGGACCCGGACATGACGACCGTGCAGGAGACCGACCTCGTCCAGATCGTGAGTGAGATCTGGACCTCGATGCTCGGCCTCGAGCCGGTGCCGTGGGCGCCCGACGAGGCGGCGGGTGGTGGCCGCGAGGTGCGGGCTGCCGTGCAGATCACCGGCTCGTGGACCGGGGCGCTCGTGATCGAGTGCCCCGAGCCCGCGGCGCAGGCGTTCGCCGCCGCCATGTTGGGGATGGACCCCGGCGAGGAGCTCGCCGAGGACGAGCTGCGCGACGTGGTCGGCGAGCTGGCCAACATGGCGGGCGGCAACCTGAAGGCCCTGGTCGGGGTCGACACCCGCCTGTCGCTGCCCACGGTGGTCGTCGGCGCCGACCTCCACCTCAGCGTCCCGGGCGCCAGCATCGACCATCGCCTCCAGTTCCAGGCCGACGGCCAGGTGTTCACCGTCATGGTCCTGAGCTCGGCCGCGCAGTCCCTCCAGGCCGCAGGCTGACCCCGCTAGGGTCCTGCCTCCATGGGGGGACCTGATCCGCTGGTCGAGGCCGACGACGTCGACGCCACGTGGCTCACCGCCGCGCTCGCCGACACCCTCGGCGCTGCCCGCGTCGTCGACTTCGACGCCGTGCCGGTCGGCACCGGCCAGGTCGGCCACAACGTCCGGTTCACCCTGCGCTACGACCGCGACGTCCCCGGTGCGCCCCGCACCGTGGTCGGCAAGTTCCCCTCGCCCGACCCCACCAGTCGGGCCACGGGCGTCGCCATCGGCAACTACGAGAAGGAGGCGCGGTTCTACCGCGACCTCGCCGACACCATCGACGTGCGGGCCCCGCACTGCCACGCCGCGCTGCTCGACGAGCCGTCCCGGTTGGCAGTGCTGGTCCTCGAGGACCTCGCCCCCGCCGAGCAGGGCGACCAGATCGCCGGCTGCTCGCCCGAGCAGGCGGCCCTCGCCGTCGCCGAGGCGGCTGCCATGCACGGCCCCCGGTGGGGCGACCCCACGCTGTCCGAGGTGGGCTGGATCTCGTCGCCG
>DATHSN010000075.1:0-4341 GCA_035464115.1 Acidimicrobiales bacterium
GCACCCCCGACGGCCTCGTCGAGGTCTACGTCGACGCCACCACCGGCGACGTCCTGCAGATCGAGCCCGGCGACTAGCCGTACCCGGCCCCGCCGCCCTCACGGCCCGCCGCCCCCACCGGGCGGCGGGCCGTCTCAGCCCGCCGCCACCGGGACCTGGCCGGCGACGGTGGTGCGGCGCAGCTCGCGGCGGAACCCGGCGTAGTCGTTGAGCGCCAGGTGCTGGGTGCAGCGGTTGTCCCAGATGGCGACGTCGCCGTTCCGCCAGCGGTGCCGCACGGTGAAGCGGATGTTGGTGGTGTGCTGGTGCAGCCACACGAGCAGCGACTCGACCTCGTCGGGTGGCACGCCCACCAGGTCGCGGACGTAGGCCGAGTTGAACGACAGCACGGTGCGCCCGGTCTCGGGGTGCGTGGTGACGAGGGGGTGGGCCTGCACGTGGTCGGCCGACTCGTCGCACAAGATCCGCATCGACGACAGCCCGTCGTGGATCGCCTGCATCTTGGGCGAGTAGGCGTCGCGGGCGGTGTGCAGCGCCGTGATCCCCCGCAGTCGCTCCTGCATGGCCGGCGCGCAGGTGTCCCACGCCGCGTACATCGACGACCAGACGGTGTCGCCCCCGTAGGGCGGCACGTCGACCGCGTGCAGGATCGTGAAGCTCGGCGGCGCCGGCTCGAAGCTGAAGTCGGAGTGCCAGGCGCCCCCGAAGTTGAAGGCGTCGCCGTCGGCCGCCTCCTTCACCACCCGGATCACGCCGGGGTGGCCGGCCATGGGCTCGACGAAGTTCACCGGAGCGTCGGGGCCGAGGCGCCGGGTGAAGCCCGCCTGCGCCTCGGGGGTGAGGTCCTGGCCGGGCAGGACCACCACGCCGTGCTCGCACACGGCGCGCCGCAGCGCGGCGAGGGCGGCGTCGTCGATGACGCGCAGGTCGACGCCCGACACCTCGGCGCCGATCACCCCGGTGAGCGGGACGAGGTCGAGCACCGCGGCGTCGCCGGGCGCCGGGTCGGGGACGTCGAGAGCGGCCATGCCCCATGTTGGCCCGCCCGGCCGCCCGCGATCTACAGGCGGCTGGCGAGGAGCCAGGCGGCAGAGGCCACGAGCAGGCCGACCACCACCCGGTCGAAGGCTCGGGGTGACACCCGGTGGGCCAGGCGCGAGCCGACGGGGACGCCGACCGCCACCACCGCGAGGGCCAGCGCCGAGGCGATCACCCGCGCCACCGTGTACCGCCCGAGCGCGGCGAGGGTCACCACCTGGGCCACCCCGACGAGCCCGAACACCGTGGTCACCGAGAGCACGTAGGCGGGGCGGGGCAGGCGGAAGCTGTGCAGCCACGCCCCGACCAGCGGCCCCGAGAACCCGGCGGTGCCCTGCATGACGCCGGCGCCGAGCCCCACCGCCGGCGAGAGGCGTCGGGCCACGGGCTCCGGGAGCTGCACCTCGGGGTTGGCCACGAACGACACCGCGTAGACACCGACCAGCACGGCCACCACCACCGCCAGCAGCGTCTCGTCGACCGAGGTGAGCAGCCACGAGCCGAGCGCCGCGCCGACCAGGCCCGGCACGACGAGCGCCGGCAGGTGGCGGGTCTGGTGGCGGGCGGCACGGTGCTCGCGCACCAGCCACAGGTTCGACGCGAGCGACGGGAACGCCATCACCACCACGGCCTCCTCGACACCGAGGAACCCGGCCATGACGGGCACGGCCACGACCGGCAGGCCGAGCCCGGCGATGCCCTTGGTGACCGCGCCGATGGCGACGGCCAGCGCCACGACGACGAGCTCGACCCCCGACACCTCAGCCGCGCTCGAGCACCACCGGGCCGCCACCCGTCGCCACCCGCAGGAGGCGCTCGGCGAAGGTGTCGGTGGGGACGTCGGCGGTGACCGCTCCACCATCGGTCTCCGCGGTGAGCGCATAGGGACCGCCGGGCAGCGCGAGGGTCACCGCGCCACCGTCGCTGGTGACGTCGACCCGGCTCGGCGGCGCGGCGAAGGCCAGCACCACCGGCGACCCCGACGTCGCGACCAGCACCTCGGCGCCGACCAGGTCGGTCCCCTCGACCGCGCCACCGGCGACGACGCTCACCCAGCCGTCGAGCCCGGCGAGGCGGACTCCGCCGTCGGCGACGTCGATCTCGATGCGCACGCCGGTCGGGACGGTGATGCGGTGCTCCACCGAGCAGCCCCGGAGGCTGGGACGGGCGCAGGTGGCGGTCACCGAGGCGACACCGTCGACCACCTCGGCGGTGAGCCCCGGCCCGCGGATCGTGTAGTTCGACGTGCGCTCGACCACCAGGTCGTCGTCGTCGCCCGCCACGAGGAGCACGTCGCCGGCATCCACCTCGAGGACGAGGGCGGTGACCGGCCCGGGCAGCACCGTCGTCGCGGTGTCGGTCCGCTCGAACAGCACGCCGACCACGGTCCACCCGCCGACCACCACGACCACCAGCGCCGCGGCCACCACGAGGGGCCACCGCCGTCGACGACGACGCGGAGCGGCGCTCCCCTCGTCGGCGTCTCGATCAGACGGCTCGGTCACGGCGTCCTTCCGGTCGGTGCGGCGAGACACTACGAGCCGCTGACCGACGGCGCACACCCCACCGCGCTCGGTCGCCGCGCACCGGCGGCGGGCGTCGCGTGCCAGGCTGCCCCGGTGCAGGTGATCGCCGCTGACGCCGGGCTCGTCCCGTGGTGGTTCGCGGTGGGCTTCTGGCTGGCCCTGGCCGGGCTCACCGTGGTGGTCGTGCGCGACATCCGTCGCCTCGGCGGCGCGCGCGCCGTCATCCGCGCCGTGCGCCAGCGCCTCGACGACGCCGAGCGCCCCGACCCGTGGGCCGGGCCACCCGTCGACCCCGACGCCGACCCGACCCCCGACCCCGACGAGCGGGGCGACCACGACCGGTCCGGTCAGTAGCCCGGGGGGAGCCGGATCACCTCGAGCTGGTTGTGGCCCCGACCCTTGGCGCGGTACATCGCCTCGTCGGCGGTGCGCAGCAACCGGTCGGGTGTGACCGGGCCCGCGCCCGTGACCACCACGCCGACGCTCACCTCGATGACCGCCTCGCCGGCCTCGACCTCGTAGGGCGCCGCCAGCGCGTCGATGACGCGCTGACCGATCACGTCGGGTGCGGTGCCCGCCGGCAGGTCCTCGCACAGGACCACGAACTCGTCGCCGCCGAAGCGGCCGACGACGTCCTCGAGGCGCATCGCCCGCCGCAACCGCTGGGCGACCTCGACGAGCACCTCGTCGCCCGCCGCGTGGCCGAAGCGGTCGTTCACCGAGGTGAAGCGGTCGAGGTCGACGAACAGCACCACCACGTCGTCGCCGTGACGCCGGCTGCGCGACACCGCCTGCTCGATGCGGTCGATGAGCAGGCGCCGGTTGGACAGCCCGGTGAGCGCGTCGTGGGTGGCCTCGTGCTCGAGGCGGGCCTCGAGCCGCTTGGTCTCGGAGATGTCGCGCGCCACCGACGACAGGTGCAGCATCCGGCCGTCGTCGTCGCGGTGCACGAGCACGACCTGGGAGCAGGGGACGTCGACGCCGTCGTGGCGACGGAGGACCACCTCACCCGACCAGTGGTCCGACTCGGCGATCGCGTCGAGCACGAGCGCGACGTACTCGTCGCGGCGGTCGGGAGGGACGAAGTCGACCGGCGTGAGCCCGTCGATGCCGTCGTCGTCGCCGAGCCCGAGGAACCGGCGCGCCGCGCGGTTCAGGTACACCGTGCGGATCTCGTGGTCGACGATGCCGACCAGGTCGGTGGTGGCGTCGAGCACCGACGCCAACAGCTCGGGCGTGTGGGGATCGCCCGCCCGGAGGCCGCGCTCCGGGAGGTCGCCACCGTCGCCGCTCGGGACCTCGGACCTCGCCACGGCACCTCCCTCGGCCGGGATCGTAGCGCTGCGCCTCGCCGCGGGCCGGCCCGAGCGAGAGCCACCACCTGCCCCACGCCAGGGCGTACCGTGACCCCGATGTCGTCGAGCGCCGAGGTCCCCGCCCCGATCCCGTCCCGGCCCGGCGCGGCCGCGGTGGCGTGGTCCGAGCTGGTCGACTGGCTCACCCAGGCGCTGCGCGCCGACGCCCTGCACCGGGCCCTGCCCGCCGTGTCCGACGAGGCCGACCGCCACGGCGCCACCCTCGGGATCGCGCTGCTCGACGTCGAGGGCCTCGAGCTGGTCACCGACTACGCCGACGTCGTCGGCGCCGACGAGGCGCTGGTGCTCGCGGCCCTGCGGGTCCGCACCGTGCTGCCACCGTGGGCCCTGCTGGCCCGCACGCTGCCCCGCCAGCTCGCGGTCGTGTGGGTCCTCGACGACCAGCAGCCCGAGCGGGCGCT
>DATHSN010000076.1:0-4326 GCA_035464115.1 Acidimicrobiales bacterium
GGCGCTGGCGCCGCTCGGGCTGCCGGTGGTGGCGCCGCTCGTCGCCGCCCCGATCGTCGTCGGCACCGCCGCGGTGTCGCTGTGGGCGCTGCTCGACGTGCGCCCCGGGCCCGTGACATCGGCCGAGCTGGGAGCACTCGCTCGGCGTCTACACGAGGGCACCCGGCACCTCGCCGACGATCCCGGGGTGCCCGCCCTCGACCCGCACGAGGCCGCCGCCGCGCAGCTCGAGCGGGCCCGGTCGGTCGGCGCCACCGCGGTCGCCGACCTCGACCGGTTGAGCGGGGCGCTGGCCCACCTCCGCTCGGAGTGGCCCGCCGCCGTGGCCGGGGTCGGTGGAGGCGTCGCCGTCGTGCACGGCGACCTCCACGTCGACAACGCGGTGCGCACCCCGTCCGGACCGGTGCTGGTCGACCTCGAGCTCGCCGGCGTGGGTCCGCCCGCCTACGACGTGGCGCCCGCGGTCATCGCGGTGCGCCGCTACGGCGCCCCGCCAGCCGACCTGCGGGCGTTCCTCGACGCCCTCGGCGACGACCCCACCGACCGGCCCGGGTTCGAGGTGCTGGTCCGCACCGCCGAGCTGTGGCTCACCGCCTGGGCCGTCGGCAACCGGCACCTGGCCGACCACCTCGACGAGGAGGCCGAACGTCGCCTCGCGGCGTGGCATCCGGGCCCGGCCCCCACCTGGCGCCTGCACTGACCCGTCCGCCTCCCTCGTGGCGCCATCCACCCACAGTCGGGGTCGGCGGCCTCGATCCGGGCTCGAGGGGCTGGGAGGGGAGGACCCTCAGCCCAACCGCATCGGCAGGTGGGGGATCCCGTCCTCGACGAACTCGTCGCCGTCGCGCACGAAGCCGAACCCGACGTACCAGTCGGCCAGGTGCGACTGGGCGTCGATGCGCACCGGCCGCGGCAGGTCGGTGAGCGCAGCGCGCACCAGTCGGGCCGCGAGGCCCTCGCCCCGACGATCGGCGCGGGTGACCACCCGCCCGAGGCGGCTGGTGCCGTCGGCCTCGCCGAGCGTGCGGAGCACCGCCACCGGGCCCGAGCCGTCGGCGAGCCACCAGTGGCGCGTCGCCGGCTCGACGTCGCGCCCGTCGAGCTCGGGGTAGGCGCAGGCCTGCTCGACGACGAACACGTCGATCCGCAGCCGGAGCAGGTCGTGGAGCGTGCGCACGTCGAGGTCGTCGACGGTGGCGACGTGGAGCTCCGGTTCGGACACGGTCGGGCACCGTACCCGGCCGGCCCGAGGTTGACCGTCGCGCGCGCCGCCGGGGAGGATCACCGGCGTCGACCACGAAAGGACTCCGATGGGACCCCTCTCGGGCATCAGGATCATCGAGATCGCCGGCATCGGCCCTGGCCCCTTCTGCGCCATGATGCTCGCCGACATGGGGGCCGACGTCATCCGCGTCGACCGGGCCCAGGCCGTGCGCGGCGGCGACCCCGACGCGCCCCCCGCCGACGTGCTCAACCGCGGTCGTCGCTCCATCGGCGTCGACCTGAAGTCGCCCGAGGGCGTGGCCACGGTGCTCGAGCTGGTGGCGGGCGCCGACGCCCTCATCGAGGGGTTCCGGCCGGGTGTCGCCGAGCGGCTCGGCATCGGCCCCGACGAGTGCCTCGCCCGCAACCCGAAGCTGGTCTACGGCCGCATGACCGGATGGGGCCAGGACGGCCCCTACGCGCTCACCGCCGGCCACGACATCAACTACATCGCGCTGGCCGGGGCCCTCGACCCCATCGGTCGGGCGGGTGGCCCGCCCGTGCCCCCGCTCAACCTGGTGGGCGACTTCGGTGGTGGCGGCATGCTCCTGGCCTACGGGCTGGTGTGCGCCCTGCTCGAGACCCAGCGCTCGGGCGAGGGCCAGGTGGTCGACGCGGCCATGGTCGACGGCGCCGCGGTCCTGATGGCCATGTTCCACGCGTTCACCGCGATGGGGATCTGGAGCGACGAGCGGGGCACCAACCTGCTCGACACCGGTGCCCACTTCTACGACACCTACGAGACCGCCGACGGCAAGTACGTGTCGATCGGCTCGATCGAGCCGCAGTTCTACGCCCAGCTCCTCGACCTCACCGGCCTCACCGGCGACGAGGAGTTCGCCGGACAGATGGATCGCACGCGCTGGCCGGCGCTGACGGCGCGCCTGGCCGAGGTGTTCCGCACCAAGACCCGTGACGAGTGGTGCGAGATCATGGAGGGCAGCGACGTGTGCTTCGCGCCCGTGCTGTCCATCCGCGAGGCGCCCGAGCACCCCCACAACGTCCACCGGGGCACGTTCGTCGAGGTGGCCGGCATCACCCAGCCCGGTCCCGCGCCGCGGTTCAGCCGGACGGTCGCCGAGATCCAGCGCCCGCCGGCCCACGCCGGCCAGCACACCGACGAGGTGCTGACCGAGCTCGGGTTCGACGCCGAGCGCATCGCTGCGCTGCGCGCCGCGGGCGCCATCGCCTGACCGGGCCGCGCCCGCACCCCGGGCGGCCGGCCGGACCGGGGCGCCGATAGGGTGCCGGCGTGGGAACCATCGTCGCGTTTCACGCGCACCCCGACGACGAGTCCATCGCCACCGCCGGCACGGTGGCCCGAGCGGTCGAGGCCGGCCACCGGGCCGTGCTCGTGGTGGCCACCCGGGGCGAGCACGGTGAGATCGTGCCCGGTGTCCTCGCCGATGGTGAGCAGCTCGGCGTGCGGCGCGTCGCCGAGACCTTCGCCGCCGCGGCCGAGCTCGGCATCGCCCGGGTCGAGTTCCTCGGGTACCTCGACTCGGGGATGATGGGCACGCCCGAGAACGACGACCCCTACTCGTTCTGGCGGGCCGACGTCGGCCACGCCGCCAACCGCCTCGCCTGCATCCTGAGCGAGGAGCGGGCCGACGTGCTCACGATCTACGACGACCACGGCGGCTACGGGCACCCCGACCACATCCAGGTGCACCGGGTGGGCGCCCGGGCGGCCACGTTGGCCGGGGTCGACCACGTCTACGAGGCGACGATGAACCGCGATCACATCCGCCGCGCCCGCGAGCTGGCGCGCGCCGAGGAGATGACGGTGCCCGGTCCGGAGTCCGACTCCGAGGTCGAGCTCGAGATCGGTCTGCCCGAGGCGGCGCTCACCCACGCCGTCGACGTGCGCTCCGTGCTGGCCCGCAAGCGCGCCGCGATGGTGGCCCACCGCAGCCAGATCGCCGACGACTCGTGGTTCCTCGCCATGGACGACGACCTGTTCGCCACCGCGTTCGGCACCGAGTGGTTCCGCCGCCACGGCGTCGCGCACACGGCCGGGCCGACCACGGTCGACCTGCTGCCGGGGCTCACGTGACCGCAAGCATCGTGCTCGTCCGCAACGGCCGGGCCGCCGCGGGCTTCGACGCCGACCGCGATCCGGGGCTCGACGACGTGGGCCGCGCCGAGGCGGCGTCGGTCGCCGCCGCGCTGGGGCCGCTCGGCCCGCTGCCCCTCGTCACCAGCCCGCTGCTGCGGTGCCGCGAGACCGTCGCCCCGCTGGCGTCGCGCTGGGGGATCGAGGCCACGGTCGATCCGGCGGTGGCCGAGGTGGCGGCGCCCACCGACGACCTCGCCGGGCGCGCCGCGTGGCTCCGCGAGGCGATGAGCTCGCGGTGGTCCGACCTCGGGTCCGGGCCCCGCGCCTGGCGCGACCAGGTGCTGGCCGCGGTGCGGGCGCTGGCGGTCGACACGGTGGTGGTCACCCACTTCGTGGTGATCAACGTGGTGATCGGGGCGGCGCGCGGCGACGACGCCGTGCTGGTCGAACGCGTGGCCAACGGCTCGCGGACGACGATCGACGTGGGGCCCGACGGTGGGCTCCATCTGGTGGCGGTCGGCACGGTCGGCGAGAGCCGCGTGGGATGAGGCCGCGGGGGATGAGGGCGCGTGGGATGGGGCCGCGTGGGACGGGAGAGGCACGATGAGCGAGTGGAGCCACACCTCCCCGGCCCAGCGCACCGTCGCCGGCCCGGGAGCGGTGCGCCGCATCGGCGAGATCGGGCGCGAGCTCGGCGTCCGTCGAGCGCTCGTGGTCACCACTCCCGGACGGGCCACCGCAGGTGTGGCCGGCGCGGTCGAGTCCGCGCTCGGACGCGTCCACGCGGCCACGGTCACCGCCGTCGAGCCCCACGTGCCGGCCCCGGCGGTGCAGGCGGTCGCCGCCGCCGCCCGCTCGGAGGGCATCGACCTGGTGGTCAGCGTCGGTGGTGGGGCGGCGATCGACACGGCCAAGGCAGCCACGTTCTTCCTCGAGCACGAGTCCGGCACCCCGGGCGTGGGCTTCGCCGACCGCCCGGCGATCGCCCACCTGGCGGTGCCCAC
>DATHSN010000077.1:0-3646 GCA_035464115.1 Acidimicrobiales bacterium
GTCGCCGACCACCCGCTTGATGGGGAACCGTCCGGCGTCGATCTCGGGGGCCACCCCTTCGACGACCACGCGGCAGGGGTCTCGGGGCGCGACGGTCGGAGGAGCATGGCTCGCCATGCGTCCGACGCTACCAACCGTGCCCCGGACCGAAACGGGCGACTCTTCGCTCGCCGCGGTCGACCGTGGTCAGCCCTCGGTGCCCGCGTCGATCCAGGCGCGCAGCTCTGCGGCGGGCATGGGCGACGCGATGAGGTGGCCCTGCATGGCGTCGCACCCGCTGCGCACCAGGCGTTCGCGCTGGGCCGGCCCCTCGACGCCCTCGGCCACCACCCGGCTCCCGAGGGTGCGACCCAGCGCCACGATGCCGTCGAGCAGCGGGGACGCGCCCTGGGTGGGATCGGGCCCGCCGAGGAGGCTCCCGTCGACCTTGATCGTGTCGATCGACACCTCGGTGAGGTGGGCGATGACCGTGGGCCGGGTGCCGAAGTCGTCGAGCGCCAGGTGGACGCCACGATCCCGCAGCGCGGCGAGTCCCGACCGCACCGCGCCACCCGCCTCGACCGGGACGTCCTCGTGGATCTCGAGCTCGAGGTCGTGGGGCGACAGCCCGGTGTGCTCGCAGATCGCCGCGACCACGCCGGGGAACGCGGGGTCGGCGAGGTCGACCGCCACCACGTTCACCGCCAGGCGCGGGATCACCAGCCCGGCCCGTCGCCACTCGCGCACGTCGCGGCACGCACGCGTGAGGACCCACGTGTCGAGCGCCACCACCAGGCCGGTCTCCTCGGCGGTGCGGAGGAAGTCGTGGGGGTGCAGCAACCCGAGCGTCGGATGGCGCCAGCGCACGAGCGCTTCCACCGCGACCAACGATCCGTCGGGCACGGCCACCTGGGGTTGGTAGCGCAGCTCGAGAGCCCCGACCTCGATGGCGCGGCGCAGCTCGTCGACGAAGCCGACGGCGCGCTCGGCGGCGCGGGCCAGCTCCGGGGTGAACCGCACCACGCGACCCTGGCCCGAGGCCTTGGCCCGGTACATGGCCAGATCGGCGTGGCGGAGCAGCGCGCTGCGGTCGAGCCCGTCGTGGGGGTGCACCGCGACGCCGACGCTCGGCGTGACCGCGAGGCGGTAGCGACCCACCTCCATCGGCGCGCCCACCGCCGCCGCGAGCTTGGTGGCCACGTGCATCGCCGCCGCCGGATCGGGCACCTCGGGCAGCACCACCGCGAACTCGTCGCCCCCGAGCCGGGCCAGCCCGTCCTCGGCCCGCAGGGCGTCGCGGAGGCGGTCGGCGATGCGGGTGAGCACGGCGTCGCCGACCTCGTGGCCGAGGGTGTCGTTCACGTCCTTGAACCCGTCGAGATCGAGGTAGCACACGGCGGTGGCGCGACCCCGACGCTGGGCGCTGGCGAGGGCCCGGTCGACGCGATCGGCGAAGAGCTGGCGGTTGGCGAGCCCGGTGAGGGGGTCGTGCAGGGCGCGGCGCCGCGCCCGGTCGAGGGCCACGGCGTGGGCGAGCGCCGCGGCCAGCACCGCCACGACCCCCGTCGAGTCGCTGCCGGGGGCGGAGGCGACCGTGTCGCGCAGCACCACCGCAACGCCGAAGCGCTCGCCGTCGCCCCGCCGGAGCTCGCTCAGCTCGACGCTGGCCACGCCCAGCCCGGCCACGGCGCGGGCGGCCGCCTCGGGGAGCGCCGAGGTGGCGACGGGTCGCCCCCACAACCGCGCCGGCAGCGCGGTGGCCAACCGCACCATCCGCTCGTGCATCGCCGAGCGGGTGGCCGCGGGGATGTCGGCCGACGCAGCTCGCACCTCCCACCCGTCGCCGGCGGGGACCGCGACCGCCACCGCTCGGGCCCCGAGCGCGACGAGGGCGGCGTCGACGACGCGGCCGAGCGCCGCCTGGTCGTCGTCGTCGACCCCGACCGGGAGCAGGGCGTCGACGAGCTCCACGGGCGCGTGGACCGACCCGGCTCGTCGGGACCCGGGATCCACCGCCCACGCCGCCGCGAGGGCGCGGCTCGCGCCGACGAGCGCGCGCACCGGTGGGCGCAACGGGCAGGGCCACGACCGCAGTCGACGGACCCCGCCCGACACGGCGCGCGCCACCGCGTCGACCGGTGGGGTCCCTCCGCTGACGGCGCTCACCGTCCCATCATCGGCCGTCGGGGACCGGGCGTGAACGGATGGGCGGCCCGCAGGTTGGGCCGGAGGGCCCCGAACCGCTAGAAACTGCGTCCATGTCGAGGTTGCGACTCCCCCGTCTCCTGGTCCTCACCGTGGCGCTCGCGCTGCTCGGCGCAGCGTGCGCCGACGACGGCGACGACGCCATCGTCATCTCCGGCCAGGACCCGGCGCTCGCCCCGCGCGACATCGTCGACACCGCCGTCAACGCCGGGTTCGGCACGCTCGTCGCCGCCGTGCAGGAGGCCGGTCTCGAGGACGTGCTGCGGGGCGACGGCCCCTTCACCGTGTTCGCCCCCACCGACGCTGCGTTCGACGCGCTGCCCGAGGGCGTGGTCGGGGCGCTGCTCGAGCTCCAGAACCGCGACCTGCTCACCGAGATCCTCACCCACCACGTCGCCGAGGGCCTGGTGTTCGCCGCCGACGTGGTGGCCACCGACGAGATCGACACGGTCGGCGGGGGCACGCTCGAGGTCGAGGTCACCGAGGAGCCGCCGGCCTCCGAGGGCGGCGAACCCACCACCGTCGTCACCGTCGACGGGGTGGCCGTCACCGACACCGACATCCTCGCCACCAACGGCATCATCCACGTCGTCGACGAGGTGATCATCCCCCCGTCGGCCGAGGCCGAGATCCGCCAGATCATCGCCGACCTCCCCGAGGTCACCGACCTGCTCACCACCGCCGAGGCGGCGGGCGACTTCACCACCCTGCTCGCCGCGATCGACGCCGCCGGCCTCACGTCGGCCCTCGAGGGCGAGGGCCCGTTCACGGTCTTCGCCCCCACCGACGGCGCCTTCGACGCCCTGCCGTCGGGCCTGGTCGAGGCCCTGATCGGCCAGCCCGAGATCCTCGAGTCGATCCTGTTGTTCCACGTCGTCGGGCGTGAGTTCACGAGCGACGACGTGTCGGTCCGCGAGGTCGTGCCCACGCTGCTCGAGGGTGGCAACCTCGCCATCGAGCGCACCGGCGACGAGCTGGTCGTCAACGGCGTCCCGGTGGTCATCACCGACATCGAGGCCACCAACGGCGTCATCCACGTCATCGACGCGGTGCTCGTCCCGCTGTCGGTCACCCTGCCCCAACCCCAGCCTCAGCCCTAGATCCTGGAGGGCCGGTCATGGCCAGCTTCAGCACCACCGTCGAGTCCCCCTGGCCGGTCGAGCGGGCGTTCGCCTACCTCGCCGACTTCACCCACACCGCCGACTGGGACCCCGGCGTGGTGGCCAGCGTCCGCCTCGACGAGGGCGAGGTCGGACTCGGGAGCCGCTTCGAGGTCACCACCTCGACCGCCGGCCGCCAGCAGCAGCTCACCTACGAGATCACCGAGTTCGACCCGCCCCGCCGCTTCGTGCTGGTCGGCGAGAACACGGCGCTGCGCTCGGTCGACACCCTCACCTTCGACGAGCGCGACGGCGGCTCCACGGTCACCTACCACGCCGACCTGGCGCTGCGGGGGCCGTCG
>DATHSN010000078.1:0-42852 GCA_035464115.1 Acidimicrobiales bacterium
GCACCTAGGGGTGCCGTTGGTGGACTCCGTGCGGATTCCACGCCAACGGGCGCGCCGGGGGGAGGGGAGGACGGCACAGGGGTAGCGTCCCCGGCCATGGAGCCGATCGTCCGCCTGGATGCTGTCGCCCGGACCGAGGCGCACGCGGCGCTCGTCCGCCACCTGCTCGACCACTCGGTGCGGATCGGCGACTTCACCCTCAAGTCGGGGGCCCGGTCGTCATGGTTCGTCGACGCCAAGCAGACGGCGTGCCGGCCCGACGGCATCGTCTTGGTGGCCGACCTGCTCATCGATGCGCTCCCCGACGACGTCACCGCCATCGGCGGGTTGACCGCCGGTGCCGACCCGGTGGCGTTCGGCGTGGCCGGCGTCGCCGCCACCCGGGGGCGCTACCTGCGCTCCTTCAGCGTTCGCAAGCAGGACAAGGACCACGGCGTGCGGGGCCGCATCGCCGGCGCGCTGCAACCCGGCGACGTGGTGGCCATCGTCGAGGACACCGTCACCCGGGGCTCGTCGCCCCTCGAGGCGGCCCGCGTGGTGCGCGAGCTCGGCGCCGAACCCGTGGTCATCATCCCCATCGTCGACCGGGGCGGCACGTGCGGTGCGCTCGCCGAGGCCGAGGGCATCGCCTTCCACCCGCTCGTCACCGCGGTCGACCTCGGCCTCGCCTACGAAGGCGGCTGAGCCGAGCGGCGAGCACGGAGCCCCGACCGAGATCGACTCAGGGGATGCCCATGCCGGCGTCGGTGGCTGCCGCCTCGATCGCGTCGCGCAGCGCCGCCGGACGAGACGAGCCGATGAGGACGTGGCGCCCCTCGCGCACGTCGATCTCGACGCCCTCGTCGCCCCGCACCGAGTAGGCGATCCGGCCGCCCCGACCGAGCCGGAGGCCCCACCCGCCGTAGCCCCGCACCGGTCGGTAGGTCACGGCCTCGACCCGCTCGATCCGGTCCAGCGGGATCTCGCGCCGCAGGAACGGACGGAACCGCACCCGCACCACCGCGTCGGTGACCTCCACCTGGAGCCGGATGGTGGCGACCAGCAGGGGGACGCCGAGCCCGGCGATCGCCCACACGATCCACACCGCGAGGCGGTCGCTGCCGGTGTCCTCCCCGAGCAGCACCTGGTCGCCGGCGAGCAGCCAGATGAGCTGGACCCAGGCGAGCACCACGATCGGCACCACGATGAACAGCAGCGGCAACGGCATGCCCCGCTGGCTCTCCTCGTAGCGCACGGACCCGGCCCGACCTTCGCCCACGGGTGCCACCGTAGGCCCCGGGCGTTTCGTGGCGCGCCCACCCGCGCCGCTACCGTGCGCCGCCATGTCGACCACCACCACCGCCGCCTACTCGATGAAGCTTCGTGTCCGCCTCGACAACCACCCCGGAGCGCTGGGTGAGCTGGCGACGGCCATCGGTGCGGTGGGCGGCAACATCGTCGCCCTCGAGGGCTTCGAGGCCAAGGCCCGTCACCTCGACGAGGACGTCGTCGTCAACTGTCGCGACGAGGCCCACCAGCAGACCGTCCTCGAGGCCATCCGCGGGTGCGCGGGCATCGAGCTGCTCTCGTGGGAGGACCGCACCTTCCGCATGCACGAGGGCGGCAAGATCGAGGTCCTGCCCCTCGCCCCGGTGCGCGACCGCGAGGACCTGTCGATGGCCTACACACCTGGTGTGGCCCGGGTGTGCACCCGCATCCACGAGGACCCGGCGGCGTCGTTCGACTACACGATCCGCCGCAACACCGTGGCCATCGTCTCCGACGGCACCGCGGTGCTCGGCCTGGGTGACATCGGACCCGAGGCCGCCATGCCGGTGATGGAGGGCAAGGCCCTGCTGTTCAAGGCCTTCGCCGGCGTCGACGCGTTCCCCGTGTGCGTGCGGGTGAACGACGCCGACGAGCTGGTCGAGACCGTCGAGCGGCTCGCCCCCACGTTCGGGGGCATCAACCTCGAGGACATCGCCGCCCCCCGCTGCTTCGAGGTGGAGGACCGGCTCAAGGCCAGCCTCGACATCCCCGTGTTCCACGACGACCAGCACGGCACCGCGGTGGTCGTGCTCGCCGCGCTCGAGAACGCCCTCAAGCTCACCGGGCGGCGCATGCAGGACCTGCGGGTCGTCATCGCCGGGGTGGGTGCCGCCGGGGTCGCCATCGGCAAGATCCTGCTCACCGCCGGGGTGGCCGACGTGATTGGCGTCGACCGCCAGGGGGCCATCTGGGAGGGTCGCGACGACCTCAACATCGCCAAGCAGTGGTTCGCCGAGAACACCAACCGGGCCCGGCTCACCGGGTCGCTCGGTGAGGTCATGGAGGGCACCGACGTGTTCGTCGGCGTCAGCGGGCCGGGCCTGATCGACGCCGCCGACCTGCGCCGCATGGCCGCCGACCCGTTCGTGTTCGCCCTCGCCAACCCCGAGCCCGAGATCCGGCCCGAGGCGGCCGACGGGCTGGCCAAGGTGATCGCCACCGGTCGCAGCGACTACCCGAACCAGATCAACAACGTGCTCGCCTTCCCCGGCATCTTCCGGGGCGCGCTCGACGCACGGGCCCACTCGATCACCGAGGGGATGAAGCTCGCCGCGGCCCGCGCCATCGCCGCCGCGGTGAGCGACGACGAGCTGGCCACCGATCTCATCGTGCCGTCGGTGTTCGACCGGTCGGTGGCCCCCGCCGTCGCCGCCGCGGTGGCCGCCGCCGCCATCGACGAGGGCGTGATCCGCGCCTGAGCGGGCCGCGGTGACGCATGGGTCCCCGCTCTGGGGGTAGCGCACCACGGACGGCTCGCGCGGCGGAGGCCGGGAGGTACCACGCGGGGAGGTCGTCACCCCCCCCACCTCTGAGGTGACCATCCATGCTGTTCAAGAAGCTGTTCGCGGCGGTCTCGGCTGTCGCGCTCGCCGCCGTGCTGTTCGCCGCCCCGGCATCGGCCCAAGCGTCCGGCGACGACCTCGAGAAGACCTTCGCCGCCGACCTGGCGCCCATCAACGTCCCCGGCGGCGGCACGGCCGAGGTGACGGTCAGCGGTGGCCAGGCGACCGTGATCATCGAGGCCGCCGACCTGTCGCCGGCCGTGGCCCCGCACGCCCAGCACATCCACGGCGTGATCGGCGCACCGAACCAGTGCCCCGATCCCGACACCGCCGACAGCGACGGTGACGGGATCGTCACCACCGCCGAGGGCGTGCCCTTCTACGGCGGGATCCAGGTCGCGCTCACGACCTCGGGCGACATGTCACCCGACTCCGGGCTCGCCACCGACCGCTTCCCCGTCACCGAAGGGGGTGCCTACACCTACGAGCGCACCTTCCCGATCGCCCAGCAGATCGCCGACAGCCTCGGCAACCACGTCATCGTGATCCACGGCGCCGACCTGAATGCCAGTGGCGAGTACGACGGCGACGCCCGGAGCTCGATCAACCCCGATCTGCCCCTCGAGGCGACCGTGCCGACCGCCTGCGGGGAGCTCATGCTCCGCAACATCGATCTGCCCGCCGCCTACGACGGCGCCGCCGGGGCCGAGGGGTCCATCGTGCGCCTGTACGTCACCCTCCTCGACCGGACCCCGGACGCGGGTGGCTTCGACTACTGGGTGGACCGCCTCCAGACGAACGACGTGAAGGTGATCGCTCGGGCCATCGCCGGCTCCGCCGAGTTCGAAGCCCGCTACGGCGACGTGTTGCAGTCGAGCACCGGCGAGTGGGTCGACTTCGTCTACGGCGCGGTCCTCGGGCGCAACCCCGACACGTCGGGCCAGCAGTACTGGGTCGCCCAGATCGACCAGGGCAACCTCAGCCGCATCGGCATGCTGACCCTCTTCGCCAACTCCGCCGAGTTCCGCGGCCTCACCGGCACCAGCTGACGCCACCCACCGCCGCGACGCGCACGGGCCCCCGCCTCGGCGGGGGCCCGTCGTGGTGGTCGAGACCGGCGTCGATCCGGTGACCTTCCGCTTTTCAGGCGGACGCTCTGCCAACTGAGCTACTCGACCGTGTGCCGCCCCTGGGGGGCGACGCCCTCCACCCCCCGGGAGGGGTGGAGGCTGGCGGTCCCGACGGGATTTGAACCCGCGACCTCCGGCTTGACAGGCCGGCGTGCACTCCAACCTGCACCACGGGACCAGGCGCCTCCCCGCAGAGGCTGCGGGGCCGACGCACCCCCAACGGGATTCGAACCCGTGTTACCGCCTTGAAAGGGCGGCGTCCTCGGCCACTGGACGATGGGGGCTCGCTCTCGATGAGGGCTGGCACACTCTAGCAGCGCTCTCGACGACCTCCGAAACGGGGGGCGGGCGTGAACCGACCTGGGGGACCCGTGACCGACACCGACCACCGCGACCACGCCGAGCTCGATCCCGACGAGGTCGCGCTCATGGCGTTCAAGGTCTGGAGCTACAAGCAGGGCGAGGTGGTCTCGCTCATGGTGCACCTGGGCGACCGCCTCGGGCTCTACCGGGCCCTCGACGGCATCGGCCCGGTCACCGCCGACGAGTTCGCCGAGCGCACCGGGTTCCACCCCCGGTGGCTGCTCGAGTGGTGCCGCAACCAGGCGGCGGCCGGCCTGCTCGACTCGGCCGACGGCCACCACTTCGAGCTCACCGCGGTGGGCGCCGCGGTCCTGTCGCGCGAGGAGGACAGCCTCGCGTTCGCCGCCGGGGCGTTCGGGGCGCCGCCCCCGCCCGACGTGGTGGAGGGCCTCGCCGACGCCTTCGAGACCGGCATCGGCCTCTCCTACGACCAGCTCGGGTCGTCGCACGCCCACCGCACCGAGCGGATGCTCGGCCCGTGGGCCCGCCTGCAGCTCGTGCCGCGCATCCTGCCCGCCCTCGACGGCGTGGTCGACAAGCTCACCGCCGGGGCGGTGGTGGTCGACGTCGGCTGCGGCGCCGGCCTGGCCCTCACCGCCATGGCCCGGGCGTTCCCGGCGAGCACCTTCCACGGCTACGACCCGTCGCACAACGCCATCCACCTGGCCCGCCAGCGGGTCGCCGACCTCGGGCTGCACAACGTGGCGCTGCACGCCCTCGGCGGCGAGGACCTCCCGTCGGAGCCCACCTTCGACTTCGTGCTCACGTTCGACTGCCTCCACGACATGACCCACCCCCGTGAGGTCATGGCCGCGGTGCGCCGCGCCATCCACCCCGACGGCACGTGGCTCATCAAGGACATCCGCTCCACGGGCGACTTCGCGTCCGATCGCCGCAACCCCATGCTCGCCATGCTCTACGGCTTCTCGGTGTCGTCGTGCCTGTCGTCGGCGATGAGCCACCCCGAGGGCGCGGGGCTGGGCACCCTCGGGCTGCCGCCCGACCGCGCCGAGGCGTGGACCACCGAGGCCGGGTTCAGCCGCTTCGTCCGCCACGACTTCGACGACCCCGCCAACCTCTACTACGAGGTGCGCCCCTGAGCCGGCCGGCCCCCCGGCGCGCCCGCTACAGCGCGTCGGACCGGGCCCGGACGATCTCGTCGAGCACCCACCCGAGCACGTCGTAGAGCGCGAACGCCCCGAACCGGGGATCGGACGGGTCGACGGGCTCGTCGTCCTCGGACACGTCGAGCCGGGTGCCGAGCACGACCCGCAGCGCGTTCACCGCGGTCATCCACCGGGCCAGCTCGTCCTCGTCGAGCTCGTCGGCGTCGAGGGTGGTCTCGACGACCTCGATGGCCTCGAGGTGGCGCTCCACGAGCTCGTGGCGCACCAGCGCGTGCCAGCCGGCGTCGCGCTCGGGGTCGTCGGGGTACGGGCTCGGGAAGAGCCGCTCGATGCCGGGCTCGTCGCTCGTGACCACCGCCCGCAGCTCCCCGACGAGCTGGCCGAGCAGCTGGCGGTGCTCGGGCGGGAAGCGCAGCTGGTAGCGGCCGTCGCCCCGGTGGCGCACGAGGTGGGAGCGGAACACGGGCACCGTCTCAGTCCTGCTGCATGGTGGCCCACAGGCCGTGCTCGTGGAGGCGGAACACGTCGCGCTCGGCCTCGGACCGGGTGCCCGACGAGACCACCGACCGACCGTCGTGGTGCACCTCGAGCATGAGCTGGGTGGCCTTCTCCTTCGAGTAGCCGAACAGCTTCTGGAACACGAACGTGACGTAGCTCATCAGGTTGATCGGGTCGTTCCAGACGATGACGTTCCACGGCCGGTCGACGAGCTCGTCGGTGTCGCCGGTGGGGGCCTCGACCTCGGCGGGCGCGGTGCCGGCCATCGGCTCAGGTCCCGACGAGCGCGGTGTCGTCGCCGTGACGCGGTGACGGGTCGCCACCGACCCCGGGCCGGCGTCGGGTCTCGAGCGCCATCTTCACGATGGTGCCCCACACCAGGATCGAGCCGACGATGTGCAGCGCCACCAGCTCGACGGGCACCCCGTTGGCGTACTGGACGTAGCCGATGGCGCCCTGCACGACGACGGCGACGAGCAGCCACTGCCCGGCCCGCCACAGCGGGCGCGGCGCGCCCTCGCGGGCGAGGCGGACGAGCACCGTGACGATCAGCGCGAGCAGGATCCACACCAGCACGGCGTGGGCCCGGGCCACCTGGGGCAGGTCGAGCGGCAGGCGTTCGACGGTCTCGTCGCCCCCGTGAGGACCGGTGCCGGTCACGACCGTGCCCGAGAACACGACGATGGCGCCCAGCACGGCGATGGCGTTGATGCCGGCGCGGGTGGGTGCCGACACCACGTCGACCCCGGCGCTGCCGTCGTGACCGGCCCGGTGGTGGAGCACCACCGCGTTCCACACGAGCACCATCGAGAGGAGGAAGTGGCCCATGACCACCGGCGGCCACAGGTGGGTGAGCACGGTGATGCCGCCGAGCAGCACCTGGGCCACGACCCCGGCGAGCAGCCCGAGCGACCAGCGCAGCAGGTCGGGGCGGAACGGGTCGCGCCGGCGGGCGCCCCAGATGGCGGCGACCACGGTGGCGAGGACCAGGAACGTGACGAGGCGGTTCCCGAACTCGATGAGCGCGTGGTACTCGAGCGGTGCGACGAGGCTCTCCTCTTCGCACGTGGGCCAGTCGGAGCAGCCGAGCCCCGAGCCGGTGAGCCGCACCGCCGCGCCGGTGACGATGATGAACGCCTGCGCCAGCAGCGCGGCGAACGTGATCCGGCGGTAGGTGACGGGGCTCACGGTCCGCCGGGTCGGGCGGGCGAGGGAGGTCACGGCCGCGATGGTAGGGCCGGGCCCCGCCGACGGGCGAGGCGGGGGCTCCCGGGAGCGAGGCTTTGCCCATCGGACCCGGGTCCTCCTACCCTCACGGTGTGCTGCGCACGGCCACCCCCCCGCTGTCGGTTCGCGCCGCGGCCTACGTCTCGCTCACCAAGCCCCGCATCATCGAGCTGCTGCTCGTGACCACGGTGCCGGTCATGGTGGTCGCCGAACGTGGGCTGCCGTCGCTGTGGCTCGTGGTGGCCACGGTCCTCGGCGGGTCGCTGGCCGCCGGCGGCGCCAACGCCATCAACATGTACGTCGACCGCGACATCGACGCGCTCATGGAGCGCACGCGGAACCGCCCCCTCGTCACCGGTGTCATCCGGCCCCGCAACGCGCTGATCTTCGCCATCTCGCTCGAGGTGGTGGCGTTCGTGTGGCTCTGGGCGTTCGTCAACCTGCTCAGCGCGGTGCTGGCGGTGTCGGCGTGCCTGTTCTACGTGTTCGTCTACACGCTGTGGCTCAAGCGCACCTCGGAGCGCAACATCGTGATCGGCGGCGCCGCTGGCGCGGTGCCCACCCTCATCGGGTGGTCGTCGGTCACCGGCGAGCTCGACTGGGCGCCGGTGGTGCTCTTCGCGGTGATCTTCTTCTGGACCCCGCCGCACTTCTGGGCCCTCGCCATCAAGTACCGCGAGGACTACGCGGCGGCCGAGGTGCCCATGCTCCCGGTGGTCACCAGCCTGCGGGCCACCGCCGACAAGATGGTCGGCTACACCCTCATCGTGTGGGCCCTCACCCTGGTGTTCGCCCCGGTGGCCGACATGGGCCCGATCTACATCGCCAGCGCCGTCGGCCTCGGCGCGGCCTTCACCTGGCTCACGCTCCGGCTCCGCAACGACCTGTCCACCCGGGCCGCCATGAGGGTGTTCACCTGGTCGATCACCTACATCACGCTGCTGTTCGGTGCCATGGCCGTCGACCAGCTGGTCCGCACCGGCGCGTGACCCATGTCCCACACGGGTTCGTGGGCACGCGACCGGTCTGTGTAATGTCCCGACCCGTACCCATCCATCCACTCCGACGAGGCGCGCCGCACGGTCGAGGGCGTCGCAGGCCCGGCCCGCGACATCGCTCCCGAGCGGACCGCCGTTGACGCCGGCGAGGTCACCGCTCCCATGACGATCACCGACACCGCACCGGACACCGAGCCGGTGGCGCCGGCCGACGCCGACGAGGCTCCCTTCGGGGGACTCGGCGAGCTCGTCGGTACCGGCGCCCACGCCCGGATCGGCCGGATGTTCATCGGCTTCTCGCTCTTCTACGGCGTGGTCGGGCTCGTGGCCCAGCTGCTCCTCGACCTCGAGCGAATCACCCCCGACGAGGTCGACGTGCTCGACGTCGACGTCCTCGGGCAGGTGTTCACCCTCCAGCGGGTCTCGCTGGTGTTCCTGTTCGCCCTCCCGGCGCTGTTGGGCCTGGCCCTGGTGGTCGTGCCGTTGCAGGTCGGCGCCTCGACCATCGCCTTCCCCCGCGCCGCCGCCCTGTCGTTCTGGACGTGGCTGGTCGCCTCGGCGCTGCTGCTCGCCGGCTACCTGGTGGGCGGTGGCCCCGGCGGCACCGACCTGCGGGGCACCGACCTGTGGCTGCTCGCGCTCGGGCTGGTCGTCGCCGCCCTCGTGCTCGGGGCGGTGACGGTGGTCACCACCGTGCTCGCCCTCCGGGCCCAGGGCATGGGCCTGCGCCACGTGCCGCTGTTCTCGTTCGCGATGTTCGTCGCCGGCTCGGTGTGGATCCTCACCCTGCCGGTGCTCATCGGCAACGTGGTCATCGCCTACCTCGACCATCGCTACGGTCAGGTGCTGTTCGGCCTCAACGCCAACCTGTGGCCCCAGCTGGCCTGGGCGGTCGGCCAGCCCCAGATCTACGTCATCGCCATCCCCGTGCTCGGCATCGTGGGCGACGTCGTGCCCGTGTTCGCCGGGGCCCGCCAGCGCCTCTACGACCTGGCCCTGGCCGGCATCGGGCTGTTCGGCGTGCTCTCCATCGGTGCCTGGGCCCAGACCGCCTTCGCCCCCGATCTCGTCACCGAGCCGTTGTTCGTCGCCATGGGCGTGGCCGCGATCGTCCCCGTGCTGATGATGGTCGCCCTCGGCGCCGACACCCTGCGCGCCGGGCGCCCCCGCCTCGGCGCCCCGCTGCTGCTCGGGCTGGCCACGTGGCTGATGCTCCTCGCCGCCACCGCGGCGGGCGCGCTGCACGTCATCGAGCCCCTCGAGCTGGTCGGCACCTCGTTCGGCACCGCCCAGATGCAGCTCACCATCACCGCCGCCCTGCTGGGCCTGCTCGCCGGGCTCTGGTTCTGGGCGCCCAAGGTCAACGGCACGCTGCTGCCCGAGGGCGCCGGTCTCGCCCTGGCCGGCCTCGGTCTGCTCGGGGGCCTGTTGGCGGGGGTCGCCCTGGCGGTCGCCGGTGTCCTCGACCAGCCCGACACCGTGCTCCCCGGCCCGGTCGACGACGGCGTCGACATCCTCAACATCGTGGCCGTGGTCGGCACCGCACTCGTGCTGCTCACCCTGCTCGGGGCCGCCGCCGCCCTGGTCCGCCCCCGCCGGGGCGAGGCCGTCGCCGACGACCCGTGGGGCGGGCACACCCTCGAGTGGGCCACCACATCGCCGCCGGCACCGGGCAACTTCGCCCAGCCGCCGGTCGTCACCGACGAGCGTCCGCTGCTGCGGGCCGCCACCGCCGACACCGCCGACACCGAGGAGGGCAGCGCCTGATGACCGCCCCCGTGCTCGACCGCATCCCGCCCGACGTCGCCGCCCCGGCGCCGACGCGGCCGCGGGTGGTCATGATCGGCACCGCGCTGGTGTCCGCCGCCGTGCTGGCGCTGTTCGCCGGCATGTTCGCCATCTACTTCAACCAGCGCTCGGCCACCATCGCCGGTGGCGAGGAGTGGATCCCCGGCGGCGCCGGCACCATCCCGCTCACCCCGGCCTCGGTGATGTTCGTCACCCTCGGCATGTCGATGATCACGGTCCAGTGGTCGGTGTACGCCATCGGCAACGACGACCGGCGCAACACCTACATCTCGCTCGGCCTCACCCTCGTGTTCGGTGCGGCGTTCCTCAACCAGGCCGCGTTCATGTTCTCCGAGATGGGCTGGGTCATCGCCGACTCGATCCAGGCCGTGCTCATCTACGCCATCACCGGCGGCCACGTCGTGATGATGGTGGTGGCCATGGCCTTCGTCACCCTCATGGGGGTCCGGGCTCTCGGCGGCCAGTTCAACGCCCGTGACCACGAGGGGATCTCCGCGGCGGCGCTGTTCTGGCACGCCTCGGTGGTCGTCTACGCGGTCATCTGGGCCGGCATCTACCAGGTCAAGTAGGGGCGTCTCATGGTCACCATCGGATCGAAGCTGTTCTTCGGCCTCTCGGCCTTCTTCGTCCTCGCCGCGCTCGTCTACGGCTTCTCCACCGGCAGCCAGATCAACGGCGTGCTCAGCGCCGGGCTGGCCGGGGGCATCGGCGAGCCGCTCGGCTACTCGCTGCTCTTGTTCCTCGCCGGCATCAGCCTCGGGCTCGGCGTGGTCACCTCGGTGTTCCGCGACGCCGACCCCGAGGCCCAGGCCGAGGTCGTCGGGGTCGACGTGGTCCCCGAGGTCACCGCCCCCACCCACGCCTCGGCCTGGCCGGTGGTCGGGGCGTTCGGCGCCGGTGTGCTCATCGTCGGCCTCGTCGTCGAGCCGATCCTCACCTGGCTCGGCCTGGCCATGCTCGTGGCCACCGCGGTCGAGTGGACCATGTCGAACTGGGCCGACCGGGCCACCGGTGACCCGGCGGTCAACCGCACCATCCGCAACCGGCTCATGCAGCCCATCGAGATCCCCGCCATCGCCGCGTTCGGCATCGCCGTGTTCGTGCTGGCCATCTCCCGGGTGCTCCTGGCGGTCGACAAGGTCGGGGCCACGGTGCTGTTCGGGGTGGCGGCCACGGTCATCTTGGTGGTCGCCTCGCTGCTGGCCATGAAGCCGCAGGTGAGCCGCTCGCTGCTCACCGCGATCCTGCTGCTCGGCGGCGTGGCCCTCATCGCCGGTGGCGTGGCCGGCCTGGCCGCCGGCGAGCGTGAATTCGAAATACACGGCGAGCACGGCGATGATGAGGACCACGGCGACGAGCCGGCCGACGAGCAGCCCACCGATGAGGGCACGCCCGACGAGGAAGCCGCCGTCACCGTCTCGATCTCGACCACCGAGGACTGAGCGTGCCCGAGACCCCCATCCGCCCCCGCCCCCGTCGCACCTGGCTGCTGGCCGCCCTCGTCGGCCTCACCTTGGTGCTGGCCGGCTGCGCCGAGTCGGCGCCGCTCGACACCCTCGAGCCCGAGGGCCCGGCGGCACGCACCATCGACAACCTGGTCCAGCCGGTGTTCCTCGTGGCCGCCGTGGTGTTCGTGCTGGTCGAGGGCGCCATCGTGTTCATCTTGTGGCGCTTCCGGCGCCACAAGGACGACGACGACGACGTGGCCCCCGAGCAGGTCCACGGCAACACCCGCCTCGAGGTGGGCTGGACCGTGCTCCCCGCGGTGATCCTCGCCCCCATCGCGGTGTTCACCGTCGCCACCATCTTCGAGCTCGAGGAGCGCGATCCCGACGCCCTGCGCATCGAGGTCGCCGGCCAGCAGTGGTGGTGGGAGTTCCGCTACGACATCGACGAGGACGGCACCGCCGACATCATCACCGCCACCGAGATGGTGATCCCCGCCGGCCGCCAGGTCGACCTGTCGATCACCTCGAACGACGTGATCCACTCGTTCTGGATCCCCCGCCTCAACGGCAAGCGCGACGCCGTGCCCGGGCGCCTCTCCACGCTCAGCATGGAGGCCGACGAGCCGGGGCTCTACTTCGGCCAGTGCACCGAGTACTGCGGGCTCAGCCACGCCGAGATGCGCATGCGGGTCGTCGCCCTGCCCCCCGACGAGTACGACGCCTGGGTCGCCGAGCAGCTCGAGCCGGCGCCCACCCCCGCCACCGCGGCCGAGCAGCGCGGCCAGGAGGTCTACATCGGCAACTGCGCGAGCTGCCACCAGATGAACGGCCTGGCCGAGCCCGAGGTGGTGCCGCTCGTCGCCGGTGTGGCCCCCAACCTCACCCACTTCGCCACCCGCAACGCCTACGCCGGTGGCATCTACGAGCTCTACCGGCCCGACGGCAGCGTCGACCGCAACCAGCTCGAGGCGTGGATCCGCAACGCCCCCGCCGAGAAGGCCATGTCGCCCGACGACGGGCGGGGCATGCCCGCCCTCGGGCTGAGCGAAGCCCAGATCGACGACCTCGTCGACTACCTCCTCGCCACGGGCGACGGTCCCACCTGGACCGGGCCCCGCAACGACTGACTCACCCGCCGACCCGACCGAGACCACCCGGCCACCCTGACGGGAGCGAAACGTTCATGGCCATCACCGAGGATCGCCCACTCGCACTGCCGAGCGGTGACCGTGCACCCCTCACCGAGCCGCCGCTCGGCGCGTTCCGCCGGCCCACCGCCACCACCGGGTGGCGGAGCTGGCTCACCACCGTCGACCACAAGCGGGTCGGCATCATGTACGGCGCCGCCGCGCTGTTCTTCCTCATCGTCGGTGGGGTCGAGGCGCTCATCATCCGCCTCCAGCTCGCGGCCCCCGAGGGCACGCTGCTGTCGGCCGACCTCTACAACCAGATGTTCACCATGCACGGCACCACCATGATCTTCCTCGTGGTGATGCCCATGGGCGCGGCCTTCGCCAACTACCTGATCCCGCTGCAGATCGGGGCGCGCGACGTCGCCTTCCCCCGGCTCAACGCGTTCAGCTTCTGGTGCTTCCTCGGCGGCGGCATCTTCCTGAACACGTCGTGGTTCCTCGGTGGCGCCCCCGATGGCGGCTGGTTCAACTACGCCCCGAACTCCGGCGTGGTGTTCTCGCCCACCCACGGCATCGACTTCTGGAACCTCGGCCTCATCATCACCGGCATCGCCTCGCTCGTCGGCGCCGTCAACCTGATCACCACGGTGATCAACATGCGGGCCCCGGGCATGAGCCTCATGAAGATGCCGATCTTCACCTGGATGGCGCTGGTCACCCAGTTCCTGCTGCTCTTCGCCGTCCCGGTGCTCACCGTCGCCCAGGTGCTGCTGCTCATGGACCGCCTCTACGACGGCAACTTCTTCAACGTCGAGGCCGGCGGCGACCCGCTGCTGTGGCAGCACCTGTTCTGGATCTTCGGTCACCCCGAGGTGTACCTGATGATCCTCCCGGCGTTCGGCATCGTGTCGGAGATCCTGCCGGTGTTCTCCCGCAAGCCCATCTTCGGCTACCCGTTCATCGTGTTCTCGGGCGTCGCCATCGGCTTCATGGGCTTCGGTGTGTGGGCCCACCACATGTTCGCCAGCGGCATCGGCCCGCTCTCGGTGGCCGCCTTCTCGCTCGCCACCATGTTCATCGCGGTGCCCACCGGCGTGAAGATCTTGAACTGGACCGCCACCATGTGGGGCGGCAAGCTCCGCTTCGACGCCGCGATGCTGTTCGCCATCGGCCTGGTCACGATGTTCACCATCGGCGGCCTGTCGGGCGTCACCCACGCCATCGCCCCGGCCGACACCCAGCAGACCGACACCTACTACATCGTCGCCCACTTCCACTACGTGCTGTTCGGCGGTGCGTTCTTCGGCTTCATGGGCGGCTTCTACTTCTGGTGGCCCAAGGTGTTCGGCTACCGCCTCAACGAGGCGTGGGGCAAGTGGAACTTCTGGACCCTGCTCGTGGGCTTCAACCTCACGTTCGGGCCCATGCACATCCTCGGCCTGCAGGGCATGAGCCGACGGGTCTACACCTACTCCGACGGCTACGGCTTCAACTTCTGGAACCTGGTGGCCACGATCGGGGCGTTCATCATCGCCTTCTCGGTGCTGTTGTTCGTGATCAACATCTTCCGCAGCAAGAAGCAGGCGTCGTCGCTGCCGCCGGTCGGGCCCGATCCCTGGGACGCCCGCACCCTCGAGTGGATGATCCAGTCGCCGACGCCGGCCCACAACTTCGACGAGGTCCCCACCGTCACCCACCTCGACGAGTTCTGGCACCGCAAGTACGCCGAGGACGACGAGGGCCGCATCCGCCGGGTCGCCACCGCCGACGAGGTCGCCCAGCCCGGCGACGGCACCGGCGTGCACCTCCCGTCGCCGTCGTACTGGCCCATCGTGGTGTGCTTCTCGCTGCCGGTCATCGCCTACGGCCTCATCTACAGCCTGGCGCTGGCGCTCGTCGGTGGGCTCATCCTCTTCGCCGGCGTCTACGGCTGGGTGATGGAGCCCCCCGACGACCACGAGAACGTCCACGGCGACGACCACCACGGCGGCGACGATTCGTCCGACGCCGTCCCCGGTGAGGGTGCCGAGTCCGACACCGAGGACGTCGACACCGGCGCCGCCGACCAGGAGGTCGCTCCCGTTGGCTGAGGCCACCATCCCCGCCCCGCCGCACGCCGAGCTGGGTCACGACCCCCACGCCACCACCACGGGGGTCTCCAACACCAAGCTCGCCATGTGGGTGTTCCTCGGCTCCGAGGTCATGCTCTTCGGCGGGCTCATCTCCACGTACCTGCTCTACAAGGACCGGGTGCCCGAGGGCGGCATCGGCCCGCGCGACGTGTTCGACATCCCGTTCACGTCGGCGTCGTCGTTCGTGCTGCTGATGAGCTCGCTCACCATGGTGCTCGCCGTGTCGGCCATCGCCCGGGGCGACCACCGTCGCACCCGCGTGTGGTTGGTGACCACGTCGCTGCTCGGCGCCACCTTCCTCGCCGGCCAGGTCTACGAGTTCACCGCGTTCTACCGCGAGGGCCTCGGCTTCACCACCAACATCTTCGCCACCGCCTTCTACACCCTCACCGGGTTCCACGGCGTGCACGTCTCGATCGGCATCCTCATGTTGATGTCGCTCTTCGTGCTGTCGCTGCGGGGCCGGCTCGGCACCGAGCGGGCCGAGGCGGTCGAGATCGTCGGTCTGTACTGGCACTTCGTCGACATCGTGTGGATCTTGATCTTCACGGTCGTGTACCTGATCCCCTAGGAGCCCTGTTGAGCACCACCGAGGCAACCGATCGGGACGAGCAGGCGCTCGAGGCCCACGACGTCCACGACCATCCCACCGACGGCAAGTACATCAAGATCGCCATCCTCCTCGCCGTGCTCACCGCGGCCGAGGTGGCCACCTACCCGGCCGAGGAGGCCCTCGGGTCGGCGCTGGTGCCGATCCTGTTGGTGCTGATGGTCATCAAGTTCTGGTACGTGGCCGCCTTCTTCATGCACCTCAAGTTCGACTCCCGCATGTTCAGCTGGGTGTTCGTCGCCGGCATCGTCACCGCGGTGGCGGTGTACATGGTGGCGCTCGCCACCTTCGAGTTCTTCGTCTAGCCCTGGGGACCGACGCGACGAGGCCCGGCCCCCAGGGGCCGGGCCTCGCTCGCGCGTGCGGGCGGACGGTGGTCAGTGGGCGGCGGCGTCGCCGAGCTCGACCTCGCCCGACTGGAAGAGGCCGAGGGCGCCCTTGCCCACGTTGGAGAACTTGTGGGTGACGATCGGGTACAGGCCGTCCTCGGCGAAGGTGAACTCGACGAACCCGCCCTGGGCGGGTTGCAGGGCGAGGGCCTGGGCGCCGCCTCGACCCTCGTCGGGCCGCAGGAGGTAGGCGCCCTCGAAGAACACCGTGTCGAAGATCGTCCCGACGATGTGGAACGACGAGTTCTCCGACGGGCCGGCATCGAGCACCCAGGCCCGGATCCGCTCGCCGGTCTCCACCCGGATCGGGGCGTGGGCGTACTGGTTCCACCGGCCGTTGAAGACCACGGCGTCCCAGGCGTCGTCCTGCATCTTGCCGAGGCTGCCGGGCTCGCCGTCGGGGCCGAGGTACCACTCGGACTGGACGAACACGTACTCACGGTCGACGTCGGGCAGGTCCGGCGGGTCGATCACGATGGCGCCGAACATGCCGTTGCCGATGTGGTGCAGCGCCGGCGCGGTGCCGCAGTGGTACATGAAGATCCCGGCGTGCTCGGCCCGGAACTGGTAGACGAGCTCCTCGCCGGGGCCGATGGTGCGCATCTCGTCGTTCCAGGCCACCTTCGAGGCGTGGAAGTCGATCGAGTGGCCGATCTCACCCTCGTTGACGAGCGTGACGGTGAACAGGTCGCCCACCGTGCCCCGCAGGATCGGACCGGGGACCTGGTCGTCGAAGGTCCACACCTCCTGGGTGACGCCGGGGGCGACCTCCATCTGGGTCTCGGTGGCGCGCAGCGTGATCTCGTGCTCGGTGCCGCCCGGAGCGGGGGCGAGCGCCGGGTCGAAGGGCACGAACTCGGCGTCCCACGCGCCGTTGGGGTCGATGGTGGCCGAGCCGTCGTCGCCGGGCGCGGCGGTGGGAACGGCCTGGCTCGCGCCGCCGGCCGCCTCACCACCCTCGACGACGATGGTGGCGGTCATGCCTCCCTCGCGGTGGCCCGGCACGGTGCACCAGGCCTCGGTGGTGGCCGTGAGCGCCCCGACCTCGAGGGTGGCCGAGCCGCCGGGTTCGAGCATGGGTGTGCCCGGCCCGCCGTCGAGAGCCAGGTCGTGGGGCATGGCGCCGACGTTGGTGACCTCGAGGACCAGGGGCCGACCGGCCTCGACCTCGATGACCGCGGGCTCGACGTAGAGGTCGCCGAGCTCGACCTCGACGACCAGGGGCTCGCTGGTGGCGGCGGCTGCACCCTCAGCGGCGGCGACGATCTCGCCGTCGCGTCCGTTGATGGCGATGCCGACGCCGACGGCGCCGAGGATGAGCCCGAGCACGGCGACCGCCGCGACGAGGACGGACCAGCCTCCCTCGCCGGAGCGTGAGACGGGTCGGGGGTCGGTGGTGGGTGTGTCGGTGGTGGGTGTGTCGGGGGGCATGGTGCCTCCTGGTGACGTCGGGGACGAGAGGGACGAGGACACGGCGCGCTCCACCCGGCGGGGGCCGAGACCGAGGTTGGTGACGGCCAGTCCGGCGGTGCCGACCCCCAGGGCCCCGCCGGCGGCCACCGGGGCGGCCGAGTCGACGAGGACCCCGCCGACGACGGCGACGCCCGCCGCGGCGAGGGTGGCGAGGGTGGCCCGCCCGAGGCCGGGGCGCACGAGGTGGCCGAACAGCAGCGGCCGGCCGTCGGGACCGGTGACGACGCCGCGGCGGCGCACGATGCCCCAGGCGATGAACGGCACGATGCGGTGGGCGTGGCCCACCACGGCGAGGGCGAGCCACCACACCAGCGCCGCCACCTCGGCGGCCGCCAGCCGGGCCCGGATGTCGGGGCCGACGTCGGCCCAGGCGGCGACCGGCGCGAGGACCAGCGCCAGCACCAAGAACGCGGCGCTGGTGAGGATGAAGCCGTGGAGCAGCTCGAGCGGGCGCCGCCGGTGTCGGATCACGCTGGCCAGCGATCCCAGGTGCGCGAGCAGCCCGACGGCGGCCAGCGCGCCGCCCACGGTGGCGACGGCGGGCTGGTCGAGCAGCAGCCCCGGGGTGAGCACGGCCACGCCGGTGGCGAGCAGGGTCACGGCGACACCGCCGAGACGGGCCCGGTCGCGGTGGGCGAGCAGGAACATCGGCCAGAGCTTCTCGGCGACGGCGACGTAGGTGAGCCCCATCCAGCCGAGCAGGCCCAGGTGGGCGTGGGCCAGCGTGCGGTGAGGGAGCATGCCGAACCAACCGGCCTCGCGGGCGAGGGCGAACGTCATGCCGAGCCCGGCGGTGAGGACCAGCGCGGTCACCGAGAGCCTCAGCCCGGCGACGGGCACCCCGCGCCCCCGGGCCGACAGCGGGCCCGACAGGTTCCATGCGGCGACGAGGATCGCCGCCGTGGTGACCGCCCCGCCGACCGGGACCAGCGCCGCAGGCCCGTGGGCGAACCCGCCGGAGAGGACGGCGGCGCCGACGGGGAAGGCGACGAGAACGACCCGGCCGGCGAGCACCGAGCGCAGCGGACGGCCGGCGACCACGGGGGCGAACTGGTGGACGGCGCCGAGCACCGCGGTGGAGAGGAAGAGCAGGACCCCGGCGTGGGTGGCCGACACCACCCCCGGGAGGGTCGGACCCACGACGACCCGGTCGGCGGCCAGCGCCACCGAGATGCCGAAGGTGGCCAACCCGACGGCGGCGGCCCCGAGCAGCCCGAGGGGCACGTCGGCCGGGGGCACGTTGCCCTGCGGACCGCGTCGGCTGGCGGCGACCGGGTGGGCCACGGTGGCGGTCACCACGCGCGGCGGAACACGACCCGCCAGTCGCCCCCCTCGAGGGGGCGGGGGTCGGCCTCGAAGCCCTGGCCGCCGAGGAGCCCCACGAGCGGCACGGGTTCGAAGGGCGCGATCACCGCGAAGGCCGCACCCGGCTCCACGTCGGCCGCGGCCGAGAGGATGGCGTCGAGCGGCTCACCGCCCGCGGCGAGCACGGGGCGGGCGTCGACCGTGGGGATCGCCTCGTGCTCGTCGTCGGTCATGCGCATCCCTCCGGACTAGTAGTTCTATGAAACAGTAGAACTTCACCCCGCCGCCCCCACTAGGGTCGAACGTCACTGCCCCGGGCCGATCTGGTGTGCCAGGGTGAACGAGAACTTCTGCTTTTCCATGGAGAAAGGACAGTCGATGCGCGGTGCGCAACTGCCGACCGACGCCGAGGACCGGGCCTGGGCCGCCCTGCGCGGCGTCATGGACCCCGAGCTCGGGATCGACGTGGTGGCCCTCGGGCTCGTGATCGACGTGCGCACCCACGCCGATCGGGTCACGGTGGCCATGACCCTCACCACGCACGGGTGCACGGTGGCCGAGGCCCTCCCGGCCGAGGCGGCGGCCGCGGTCGCCGCCGTCCTCGGGCCGGGAGGGGCCGCCCGCGTCGAGGTCGAGACCGTCGACGACGCCGGGTGGACCCCTGCCTGGATCGAGCCGTCGGCCCTGCGGGCGCTGGGGTGGACGCGATGACCGATCGAGCCACCGTCATCGCCGACGTCACCGACGTCGACATCCCCCACGAGGGCATCCTCAGCGGCACGCTGTTCCGCGACGGGCCGATCCGGGTCGTGCGGTTCGCCTTCGACGAGGGCCAGGAGCTCACCGAGCACACCGCCACGGTCCCTGCGATCGTCCAGGTGGTGTCCGGTCGCCTGCGGGTCGGCGCGGGCGGCGAGGAGCACGTCCTCGAGCCCGGGTCGTGGATGCACCTGCCGGCCCGGATGCCCCACTCGGTCCTCGCCGAGGCGCCGTCGGTCCTGCTGCTCACCATGATCCGCGACGGGGGCGGCACCACGTGACCGACCTGCAGGCCCAGGCCCGTGCCCTCGGCGACCCGACCCGTCACCGCATCTTCCGGCACGTGGCCGGATCCGCGGTGCCCGTCGGCGTCGCCGAGCTCACCGCCTACCTCGGCATCCACCACAACGCGGTGCGCCAGCACCTCGGCAAGCTCCGCGACGCGGGGCTGCTCACCGAGGAGCTCGAGGCGCGCGATCGGCCGGGCCGCCGTCGGCTCGTCTACCGGGTGGCGTCCGACCTCGACGAGCGCTGGGTGGGCGGTGGCCCCTACCAGCGCCTCGCCGAGCTGCTGCTCGAGGTGGTGCGCACCGGTCGCTCGGCCCGCGAGGTCGGGCGCGAGGCGGGCCGTCGCGAGGTCGTCGGGGGCGGCGCGGCCCCCGATGCGCTGGGCCGGCTCGAAGCCGTCGCCCGCCGTCAGGGCTTCCAGCCCGTGGTGCGACGGCGCGGCGGCCGCACCGAGCTGGTGCTCGAGCACTGCCCGCTGGCCGACGTGGCCGTCCGCGACCCGGCGACCGTGTGCGAGCTCCACCTGGGCCTGCTCGAGGGATGGGCCGAGGCCAGCGCCGACGACGGCGACGCCGTCGCGGTGGCCGGGCTGGCGGTCCGTCCGCCGCACCAGGCCGGCTGCCGGGTCCACCTCGCGCCCCTGGCCCCGACCTGACCGGTCGCCCCGGCGGTCGGCCCCGGCCGATTAGCGTCTCGACCGGACTGCGAAGGGGTGCACATGGCCGAGCTCTGGGCGCGTGGTGCGGGAGCGCTGGCGGCGGCGATCGCCGCCGGCGAGGTGTCGAGCCGGGAGGTGATCGAGGCCCACCTGGCCCGCATCGAGGCGGTGAACCCCGTCGTCAACGCCGTCACCGTGGTGCTCGCCGACTCGGCGCTCGAGGCGGCCGACGCCGCCGACCGGGCGGTCGCCGCCGGGCAGGCCCTCGGGCCCCTCCACGGCGTGCCGTTCACCGTCAAGGAGAACATCGACCTGGCCGGCACGGCCACCACCAACGGCCTGGTGGCGTTGGCCGACGCCATCGCCCCGCTCGACGCGCCCCAGGTCTCGCGCCTGCGGGCCGCGGGTGGCATCCCCATCGGGCGCACGAACCTGCCCGACCTCGGCCTGCGGGTCCACACCGACAACGAGCTGCGGGGCCTCACCCGCAACCCGTGGCACCCCGGTCGCACCGCGTCGGGATCGAGCGGGGGCGAGGCCGTGGCCCACGCCACCGGCATGAGCCCCCTCGGGCTCGGCAACGACATCGGTGGGTCGCTGCGCAACCCCGCCTACTGCTGCGGCACCACCGCGCTCAAGCCCACGGTGGGCCGGATCGGGCACGCCGGTTCGGTGCCGCCCACCGAGCCGATGCTCGCCGAGCAGCTCATGGCGGTGCAGGGCCCGATGGCCCGTCACGTGGCCGACGTGCGGCCGGCGTTCTCGTTGCTCGCCGGCCGCGACCCCCGCGCTCCGCTGAGCGTCCCCGCCCCGCTCGACGGCCCGCCGGTGCCGTCGCCGATCCGCGTGGCGGTGTGCACCGACCCCGCCGGGGGCGGGGTGCACCCGTCGGTCGCCGAGGGCGTGCGGCGGGCCGCCGACGTGCTCACCGACGCGGGCTACGACGTGGTCGAGGCCGAGCCCCCGTCGATCGCCGAGGCGGTCGAGGTGTGGCAGCGCATCCTGGCGAGCGACCTCGACCACCTGCGGCCCCTGGTCTGGGACCTCATGTCGGCCGATTCGCGCCGGTTCCTCGAGCTGAACGAGGAGCGCACGCCGGTGCCGACGGGCGAGCAGGTGTTCTTCGACCACTACGCCCGGGTCCGCATCGCCCAGGAGTGGCAGCGCTTCTCGCTCGAGCACCCCGTCACCGTGGGCCCGGTGTGGTCCACGCCCCCCTTCGAGGTCGGCTACGACATCGCCGGGGCCGACGAGGCCGCCGACGTGATCCAGCGGCTGCGGCTGGTGGTGGCGATCAACCTGGTCGGGGTCCCGGCCGCGGTCGTGCCGGTGGGGGTGGCCGACGGGCTGCCCCAGGGCGTGCAGATCGTCGCCGACCGCTTCCGCGAGGACCTCTGCCTCGACGTGGCGGCCACCCTCGAGGACGCCCTCGGCGTGATCACCCCCGTCGATCCGGTCACCGCCTGAGCGGAACTTCCGGCAGAAGTGGTCGCTCAGCGACCACTTCTGCCGGAAGAACGCGGAGACGGTCGTCCCGGTCGGGTGGATGGTTCGGGCCGGCGGTCAGCGCGCCGGGTCCCAGCGGAACCAGCGGGCGGCGGCCGCCGGCCCGACGACGGCCCACACGGCCAGCACCGCCCACGCGCCCCGGCCGGCGTCGTCACCCCCGAACCCCTCGCGGAGCAGCGCGGCCAACGCCGCCGACGGCAGCAGGCGGGCGGCCGACGCGAGCGCGCCGGGCAGCTCGTCGAGGGGGATCACCAGATCGCCGAGGAGCAGCAGCACCAGGTAGACGCCGTTGGCCGCGGCCAGGACCACCAGGCCGGGCAACGTCCCCGCCAGCAGCATGCCGAGGCCGGCGAAGCCGACCGCGGCGAGCACCACCGCGCCGACGACGGTGAGCGGCGCCAGGTCGGGTCGCCAGCCGAGCACCAGGCCGACGGGGACGAGCAGCGCCAGCTGCACGACGAGCACGGCGACCACCACCACGGTCTTGGCCCCGAGCAGCCGGGGGCGGCCGAGCGGGGTGGCGCCGAGCCGCTTGAGCACGCCGTACTGGCGCTCGAACCCGGTGGCGATGGCCAGCCCGGTGAAGGCGGTGGAGATCACCGCGAGGGCGAGGATGCCGGGGGCGAGGAAGTCGACCGGCTCGTCGGTGCCGTCGGGGGTGGGGAGCACGTCGACCAGCGAGAAGAACACCAACAGGAGCGTGGGGATCCCGAGGGTGAGCAACAGCTGCTCGCCGTTGCGCAGGTTCACCGCGAGCTCGGTGCGGGCGGCGGCGACGAGGGCGCTCATCCGTCGCCCTCCTCGGTGAGGCGGACGAACACGTCCTCGAGGCGCTGCCGACCGGCGCGCAGGTCGGCGAGGGGCAGGTCGTGGGTGGCGAGCCACGCGGTGAGCGCCGCCACCCGGGCCGGGTCGGGTGGGGCGCCGATCCGGTACTCGCCGGGGCTGACGACGTCGACCGGCGCGCCGAGGGTGGTGGCCAGGCCGGCCACGTCGAGGTCGGCGACCGAGCCGAAGCGGATCTCGGCGCTCGGCGCCGACGTGAGCTCGGCGGGCGTGGCGTCGGCCACGACGCGGCCGTGGTCGACGATGACGATGCGGTCGGCGAGCGCCTCGGCCTCGGCCAGGTCGTGGGTGGTGAGCACCACCGCCGTCCCCGCGGCGCGCTGCTCGCGCACCAGCTCGTGGACGATGCGCCGCCCGGCCACGTCGACGCCCGCCGTGGGCTCGTCGAGGAACACGACGTCGGGGCGCCCCACCAGGGCGAGGGCCAGCGACAGCCGCTGGCGCTCGCCGCCCGAGAGCTGCCGCCAGGTGGTGCGGCGGCGGCCGGCGAGGCCGACCCGCTCGAGCAGGGTGTCGGGGTCGACGGGGTCGGGGTAGAGCGCGGCGAACAGCGCCAGCGCCTCGGGGGGCCGGACCCCGGGGCCGACCCCGCCCTCCTGGAGCATCACGCCCATGCGACGGACGAGCGCGGCGTGGTCGGCCACCGGGTCGAGGCCCAGCACCCGCACCTGCCCGCCGTCGGGACGGCGGTAGCCCTCGAGCACGTCGATGGTGGACGTCTTGCCCGCGCCGTTGGGCCCGAGCAGGGCGGTGACCGCGCCGGCGGCGGCCCGGAACGACACACCATCGACCGCCACCAGGTCGCCGTGGCGGACGACGAGCTGGTCGACCTCCACCGCGGCGCTCACGGTCGCCGAGTCTCGCACCGCCCCCTCCCCGTCCCAAATTGCGTCGCTGTGCCACCGCAGAGGTGGGCGATCTACGCAATTCGGAGGTCGGGGAGGGGCGATGGGCGGGGTAGGTTCCGGGGCCGTGATCGATCTCCGGCTCCTCCGCTCCGATCCCGATGCCGTCCGGGCCGCGCTGGCCCGCCGGGGCGACGACGTGGCGTCGTCGATCGACCCGGTGCTCGAGCTCGACGCTCGCCGTCGATCCGCCACCGGCGAGCGCGACGAGCTGCGGGCCCGGGTCAACGCCATCTCCAAGGAGGTGGGCGCGCTGTTCCGCGACGGTCGCCGCGACGAGGCGGCCGGGCTGCAGGACGAGAGCCGCCGCCTGGGCGAGCGCGAGAAGGAGCTCGACGCCGAGGTGGCGGCCCTCGACGCCGAGGTGCGCGACCGGATGCTGCGCATCCCCAACCTGCCGAGCCCCGACGCCCCCGACGGCGCGGGCGAGCACGACAACGTGGTCCTGCGGGTCGAGGGCTACGACCCCGACGCCTACGGCGACCACCAGCGGGTGCCGCACTGGGACATCGGCGAGCAGCTGGGCCTGCTCGACCCCGACCGGGCCACCCGCATCTCGGGCGCCATGTTCTCGATGTACCGGGGCCTCGGCGCCCGGTTGCTGCGGGCCATGGTGCAGCTGTCGCTCGACCGCAACGGCGACGCCTACGAGGAGATCCGCCCGCCCACCGTCGTGCGCACCGACACCATGGTGTCGACCGGGCACCTGCCGAAGTTCGTCGACGACGCCTACCACGTCGAGCGCGACGACCTGTGGCTGATCCCCACGGCGGAGGTGCCGCTCACCTCGCTCGGGCGCGACGAGATCCTCGACGAGGCCGACCTGCCGCTGCGGTTCATGGCCTACACGTCGTGCTATCGCCGCGAGGCCGGGTCGGCGGGCCGCGACACGCGGGGCCTGCTGCGCTCCCACGAGTTCGACAAGGTCGAGCTGCTGGCCTACGCCGCGGGCGCCGAGCAGGCGGTCGCCTGCCAGGAGGACGTGCTGGCGCGCAGCGAGTCGATCCTGCGCGACCTCGGGCTCGCCTACCGGGTGGTCGACCTGTGCACCGGCGATCTGGGCAACTCGGCGGCGCGCACCTGGGACATCGAGGCCTACGCCCCCGGGTGCGACCTCTGGCTCGAGGTCTCGTCGGTGTCGTGGTTCTCCGACTACCAGGCCCGTCGGGCCAACATCCGCCACCGGCCGGCCGGGGGCGGCGCCCCCGAGGTCGTGCACACCGTGAACGGGTCGGCCATGGGTTGGCCCCGCACGTGGGCCGCGGTGGTCGAGACCCACCGCCAGCCCGACGGCACCGTCCGGGTGCCCGAGGTGCTGCGCCCCTACCTGGGCGGTCTCGACGTGATCGGCCCCCGATGAGCGGGACCGAGGGCGGCCCCCGATGAGCGGGACCGAGGGCGGAGCCCGATGAGCGGGAGAGTCCAGCACCTGCACCCCGTGGTCCCCGCCCCCGACGATCCTCCGGTCGGCGCGGGCGCCGACCACCCCATGCGCAAGGTCACCCGTCAGGTGGCCTTCGAGCCCGAGGGGTGGGACGCGGCGCGACGCGCCAAGGTGGCCGGGCTGTTCAACGACCTGGCGCCCGAGTGGCACACCCGGCTCTCCGAGGAGCGCCTCGAGGTCGTCTACGACGCGCTCGACCGCGGGGGCCTCACCGGCGGGCCCGGCACCGTGTGCGTCGAGGTCGGCTCGGGGACCGGCTTCGCCACCCCGCTGCTCGACGACCGGTTCGACCGGGTGCTCGCGGTCGACGTCGCCATCGAGATGCTGCGCCGGGCGCCGGCCGACGCCGGCCACCGGATCCTCGCCGACGCCGCCACCCTGCCCGTCGCCGACGGCTCGGTCGACGCGGTGGTGCTCGTCAACGCGCTGCTCTTCCCCCGCGAGGTCGACCGGGTGCTGCGCCCGGGGGGCGCGGTGGTGTGGGTCAGCTCGCTGGGCGACCGCACGCCGATCTACCTCTCGGCCACCGACGTCGCGGCCGCGCTGCCCGGCTCGTGGACCGGGGTGTCGTCGAGCGCCGGGTGGGGTACCTGGTCGGTGCACCGCCGGGGCTGATCCCCGACGGCGCCGCCGCGGTTGGCGTCCCGGGACCCGGCCGGTACCCTCGCTCTCGTCCGACCCAGCGCGCCAGGGGCGCGCGTCACGCCATGTCCGGGGCCGCGCGACGCGCGGGGAGGCAACGTGAGCACCGACACGACCAGGCAGCGGCAGCGCCATCCCTCGGCCTCGGCGACGGGTCAGCGACCATGAGCGTGCAGCCCGTCACCTCGGGTGGCGGGGATGTCGCCATCCGGTTGACCGGCGTCGAGAAGCGCTTCGAGGGGTCCGCCATCCCAGCGGTCACCGACCTGTCGCTCGAGGTCCCCGAGGGCTCGATCGTGGCCTTCGTCGGCCCCTCGGGCTGCGGCAAGACCACCACCCTCAAGATGATCAACCGGCTCATCGAGCCGACCGCCGGCGAGATCCACGTCGAGGGCACCGAGATCCGGTCGCTCCCCAAGCACGAGCTGCGCCGCCGCATCGGCTACGTGATCCAGCAGATCGGCCTGTTCCCGCACCTCACCATCGCCGCCAACGTGGCGACGGTGCCCCGGCTCCTCGGCTGGGACAAGAAGCGGATCAACGCGCGCGTCGACGAGCTCGTCGACATCGTCGGTCTCGATCCCGAGGTGCTCGACCGCTACCCCTCGGAGCTCTCGGGTGGGCAGCAGCAGCGCATCGGCGTGGCGCGCGCCCTGGCCGCCGACCCGCCGGTGCTGCTCATGGACGAGCCCTACAGCGCGGTCGACCCCATCGTGCGGGCCCGCCTGCAGGACGAGCTGCTCGCCCTCCAGCAGCGGGTCCACAAGACCATCGTCATCGTCACCCACGACATCGACGAGGCCGTCAAGCTCGGCGACCGGGTGGCCCTGTTCAACGTCGGCGGCATCCTCGAGCAGTACGGCGCGCCCGCCGAGCTGCTGTCGGGGCCCGCCAACGGGTTCGTCGAGGAGTTCCTCGGCAACGAGCGCGGCCTCAAGCTGCTCTCCCTGCTCACCCCGGCCGACCTCGACCTCTCGCCCGGGTGCGTCGTGCCCGCCGACGCCCGCCCGCTCGAGGCCGAGCAGGTCGCCAAGGCCAACGGGTTCGACTGGGTCGGCATCCTCGACGGCGACCGGCTCCGCGGCTGGGCCTGGGTCGACGACCTCACCGAGCTGACCCGGGTCGGCGATGCCCCCACCCGGCTCTTCCGTGCCGCGGTGTCCACCACCACGCCCCTGCGACAGGTCCTCGACGGCATCGTCAACTCACGCACGCGGGTCGCGGTCGTGCTCGGCGACGATCAGCGCCACCTCGGCATGATCACCATCGACGACCTGGCCGAGGGCATCCAGTGAGCGGCGCGCTCGCCAACGATTCCAGCTCGCTCATCTGGTGGGACTGGGTCGACCGCAACCGCGACCAGATCTGGGAGCGCACCCTCGAGCACCTCCAGCTCACCGCGTGGGCGGTCGGCATCGGGCTCGTCATCGCCCTGGCGCTGTCGCTCGTGGCCCTGCGGTTCCGCCGCTCCTACGGCCCCATCACCTGGGTCACCGGGTTCTTCTACACGGTCCCGTCGCTCGCGCTGTTCGCGTTCCTCGTGCCCTACATCGGCCTCGGGTTCCGCACCGCGCTCGTCGCGTTGGTGTCCTACACCCTGCTCATCTTGGTGCGGAACATCGTCGCCGGCATCGACGGCGTGCCCGCTGCGGTGAAGGAGGCCGCCGACGGCATGGGCTACCGGCCGTGGCGACGGTTCCTCGAGGTCGATCTGCGCCTCGCCACGCCCACCATCGTCGCCGGCATCCGCATCGCCACGGTCACCGTCATCGGGCTGGTCACCGTCGGCGCGCTCGTGGGGGCGGGCGGTCTCGGCACCTACATCCTCGAAGGCCTGCGGCGCAGCTTCTACACGCCGATCATGGTCGGCGCCGGGCTCTCCATCGTGCTCGCCGTCGCCCTCGACCTCGCGCTGGTCGGCGTCGAGCGGGCCGTCACCCCGTGGGTGCGCCGGGGACGGGGCGCCTGATGGACGCGCTCGCCGACCTGTGGTCGTTCCTCACCACCGCCGACAACTGGTGGGGCACCCGCGGCATCGTCAACCGCACGTGGGAGCACGTCCGCATCTCGGTGCTGGCCGTCCTGCTCGCCACCGCCATCGCCCTCCCGCCCGCGGTGCTGCTCGGCCACGTGAAGCGCTTCGGCGCGGTCGCGGTCACCATCGTCAACATCGGACGGGCGATCCCCAGCTTCGCCATCCTCGCCCTCACGTTCCCGCTGTTCATCGAGTGGGGGTTCGGTCTCGGCTTCTGGCCGACGTTCACCGCGCTGGTGGTGCTCGGCATCCCGCCGATCTTCACCAACACCTACACCGGTGTGCGGGGGGTCTCGCCCGAGATCGTCGAGGCGGCCGACGGTGTGGGCATGCGCCCCCACGAGGTCGTGCTGCGCGTCGAGCTGCCCAGCGCCGCCCCGCTCGTCATCACCGGGCTGCGGATCTCCGCCGTCCAGATCGTCGCCACCGCCACCCTCGGCGCGCTCGTCGGCTTCCAGGCACTCGGCTCGTTCATCGTCGAGGGCCTGGCCCAGTTCGACGAGGGCAAGATCCTCGGTGGCGCGCTGCTCGTCGCCGTGCTGGCCATCGCCACCGAGGTCGGCTTCAGCGCCGCCGAGCGCGCCCTCACCCCGTGGGCCCGTCGTGGGCCCGCCGCCACCACCGCCTCGACCCGACGTTCCCGCCGGGGGGCGCGGTCCGGCGCGTCACCGGCCGTCGGCGCCACGCCCAGCTGACGGTCACCTCGCAGTTCCCCGACCCCGACGGCGCACGACGCGCCGGGAAGGAATCCCATGTCCGACACCACACCGAACCCCACGGAGCCGAGCGAGCCGAGCGGCAGCGCGGCCACGACCGGCGGCTCGGGCTCGCGCACCGGGCTCATCATCGGCCTCGTGGCCGCCGCCGTCGTGCTCATCATCGGCGCCATCGTCGTGTTCGGCGGGGGCGACGACGATGACGACGTCGAGGTCGCCGACGACGCGACGACCACCACCGTCGCCGACGAGGACGACGAGGAGGAGGAGCCCGAGGCGCCGACCACCACGGTCGCCGACGAGTCCACCGACACCACCGCAGCGGGTGGCGGCGAGGCGGGCGACGTCCCCGACGGGCCCACCATCACCATCGGGGCCCAGGACTTCGGCGAGAGCGCCATCCTCGCCCAGGTCTACGGCCAGGCCCTCGAGGCCGCCGGCTACCCGGTCAGCTACCAGGCGTTGGGCGGGTTCCGCGACATCGTCTTCGCCAGCTTCGAGAGCGGCGACATCAACTTCACCGCCGAGTACGCGGCGTCGGCCCTCGAGTTCTTGAACGAGGGCGCGGGCGAGGCCACCGGCGACATCGAGCCCACCGCCGCGCTGCTGCGCGAGTACCTGGCCGAGCGCGGTCTGCAGGCCGCCGAGGCCTCGCCCGCGGTCGACTCCAACGCCTTCGTCGTCACCAGCGAGACCGCCGACGAGCTCGGCCTGTCCTCCATCGGCGACCTCACCGACGACCTGCGCCTCGGTGGCCCGCCCGACTGCGAGACCAACGCGTTCTGCATCCCGGGTGTCCAGGCGGCCTACGGCGTCGACCTGTCGGGCAACTTCGTGTCGCTCGACGGTGGCGGCCCGCTCACCGTCGCCGCGCTCGAGGGTGGCGAGATCGACGTGGCCATCCTGTTCTCCACCAACGGCCAGATCGCGGCCAACGACTGGGTCGTGCTCGACGACCCCGAGGGGCTCATCAACGCCGACAACGTCATCCCGGTGATGACCGACGAGCTCGTCGAGGTCTACGGCGACGACTTCGTGGCCCTCGTCAACGAGGTGAGCGCGGCGCTCGACACCGCCCAGCTCACCGAGCTGAACCGTCGCTACGACATCGACCTCGAGGACGCCGACGCCATCGCCCGCGACTGGCTCGAGGGCGCCGGCCTGCTCTGACACCGACCCGCAGCGCCGATCGCTGATCCCGGGGCCGGCCTCACGCCGCGAGCGCGAGGCCGGCCCCGGCCGCGCCCACCCCCAGCGCCACCGTGACCATCAGGTAGGCGACGGCCGTGGTCCGCCGACCGGCCCGGTCGAGGGCGACCAGCTCGGCGGCGAGCGTCGAGAACGTGGTGACCGCGCCGAGCCCACCGACGGCGACGATGGTCGCCTCCGGCGCGTCCCACCCGGCGAGGAGTCCGACGGCGAAGGCGCCGCCGACGTTCACGGCGAGGGTCCCGAGCGGGAGCCGGCCCGGACGGTTCCACCGGCGGCCCACCAGCGAGCGCACGAGCGTGCCGATCGCCGCGGCGGCGACGAACCCGAGTGCGACGAGCGCGGTCATCGCGCGCCGGGTGCGGTGGCCGCGCGGGCGCCGGCCGCGGCGAGCACGCCGAGGGCGAGCGAGGCGACCACGTAGCCGGCCCCCAGCACCACCCGCTCGTCACGGACCAGCTCGGCCACCTCGACCGCGAACGCGGAGAAGGTCGTGAGCCCGCCGCACACGCCGACGCCGACGAAGCCCTGCCACGCGATGCGGCCCCGTGCGTGGGGGCGGCCGGAGACCAGCCCGACGACCGCCCCGAGCAGCGCGCAGCCGATGAGGTTGACGGCGAACGTCGCCCACGGCCATCCCGTCGCCGGATCGAGCACCGCGCCCACGGCCCACCGCACGGTGGCCCCGACGACGCCCCCGGCGGCGATGGCCAGGGCCTCGGTGCGCTCCACGGCCGCCGACGGTAGCGCCCACCTCGGCCGACCCGAGCCGAACCGTCGCGCGTCGTGCGCGCCATGCGCGCAGATGGCGCGACGGTTGGCCGACGGGACGGGAGCCGGGCTACTCGTCGGTGCCGAGGCGGCGGGCGATGGCGCCGGCGAACCAGGCGAGCGACCGGGGGGCGTCGCGCAGGCGCAGGTCGGGCTCGATGAGCTCGAGCTCCATCACGTGGGGCTCGCCCTCCCACTCGACCAGGTCGACGCGGGCGTAGAGCACGTCGTGGCCGTCGACGGTGGCCATGGCCGCAGCGGCGACCTCGAGCTCGGCCGGGCTGGCCGCGGCCGGTGACTCGACGCCGCCGTGCTCCTCTTGGACCCGGAAGTCGCCCGGGGCCGGCAGCTTGTGCCAGGCGTGGCTCGGGCCGCCGTCGATCCACGCCACCGCCGTCTCGCCCCGGGTGGCGATCGAGGCGAGGAACGGCTGGACGAGCACGTCGCCGGCCGTGAGGAGTCGGGCCAGGTCGGCGTCGGTGAACGGGGCGCGGCCGCCGGCGCGGTGGGTCTCGCGGGCGCCCGCCGACACGGCCGGCTTCACGACGACCTCCCCATGGGTGGCGAGCAGGGCAGCGAGGTCGGCCGTCGCGCCCTGCTCGACCAGCGTGGTGGGCACGACGGGGACGCCCCGGTCGGCGAGGGCGAGCAGGTAGCGCTTGTGGGCGTTGGCGGCGATGACGGCCGGCGGGTTCCACACCGGGACCTGCTCGCCGGTCCGTGTCACCCACGCCAGGAACTCGTCGACGCGAGCGGTGTAGTCCCAGGGCGAGCGGAGGACGCAGGCGGTGAACGACTCCCACGGCAGGTCGTCGTCCCAGGCCACGATCGAGGCGGTGATCCCCTCGGCGCCGAGCGCGTCGACCAGCAGCGCGTCGTCGGGGGCGGGGACGGGGAGCTCGCGACACGAGACGATGGCGACGTGGGGCCGGGCCGGCACGGGCCGCACGCTAGCCGGCCGTGGTCGCGCGATCACCCAGCGTCAGCGTCGGCCTGGCAGGATGCAGCGGTGGACCTGGCCGCCATCCGCCGTGAGTACGAGAACCACGGGCTCGACCTGTCGGACCTCGACCCCGATCCGTTCGCGCAGTTCGCCCGGTGGTTCGCCGAGGCCGAGGCGGCCGGGGTGCTCGAGCCCAACGCCGTGGCCCTCGCCACCGCCGACGCCGACGGTGTGCCCTCGGTGCGCCACGTGCTGGTGAAGGGCCTCGAGGACGGCGCCTTCGTGTTCTTCACGAACTACGAGAGCCGCAAGGGCGTCGAGCTCGACGCCAACCCCCACGCCGCCCTCGTGTTCGGGTGGTTGGCGCTGTCACGCCAGCTCTCGACCCGGGGTCGGGTCGAGCCGGTCTCGGCCGCGGCGTCCGACGACTACTTCGCCCGCCGTCCCCGTGCCGCCCAGGTGGGCGCGTGGGCGTCGGCGCAGAGCCGGGTCCTGGCCGACCGCGCCGAGCTCGAGGGGCGGGTCGCCGAGATCGAGGCCCGCTACGCCGACCGTGAGGTGCCGCGCCCGCCGCACTGGGGTGGCTACCGGTTGGTGCCCGACGAGATCGAGCTGTGGCAGGGTCGCCCCAGCCGACTCCACGACCGCCTCGTCTACCTGCCCGACGGGGTGGGCGGGTGGCGGATCGTGCGCCGCTCCCCGTAGGCGCTGGTCTCCGACGGCACGGCTACCGGTCGGCGACCTCGGGGAGGACGTCGGCGGCGACGAGGCCCAGGTGGTCGAGGTCGGACAGGTCGAGGACCTGGAGGTAGACGCGCGACGCGCCGGCGTCGGCCCAGCGGCCCAGGGTGGCCAGCACCTCGTCGGGGGTACCGGCCGCGCCGTTGGCGCGCAGCTCGTCGGGCTGGCGCCCGATGGCCGCGGCGCGCCGGGCCACCTCGGCCTCGTCGGCGCCGCAGCACAGCACCAGCGCGGCCGAGTAGGTGAGGCTGTCGGGGTCGCGGTCGATGCGCTCGCACGCCGCCCGGACGCGGTCGCGCTGGGCGACGAACCCGTCGAGCGGCGAGAACGGCAGGTTGAACTCGTCGGCGAAGCGGGCGGCCAGCGCCGGGGTGCGCCGGGGACCCCCGCCACCGACGATGATCGGCGGGTGCGGCCGCTGGGTGGGCTTGGGCAGCGCCGGCGAGTCGGCGAACCGGTAGTGCGTGCCGTCCATGGAGAACGTCTCGCCCTCGGGTGTGTCCCACAGGCCGACGATGGCGGTGAGCTGCTCCTCGAGGCGGTCGAAGCGCTCGCCGAGGGGCGGGAACTCGATGCCGTAGGCGCTGTGCTCGGCGTCGAACCACCCGGTGCCGAGCCCGAGCTCGACGCGCCCGCCGCTCATCTGGTCGACCCCGGCCACCGCGATGGCGAGGGGCCCGGGCAGCCGGAAGGTGGCTGCGGTGACGAGCGTGCCGAGCCGGATGCGCGACGTCTCGCGGGCCAAGCCGGCGAGCGTGATCCACGCGTCGGTGGGCCCCGGCGCCCCCGAGGCGCTGCCCATCTTCAGGTAGTGGTCGGACCGGAAGAAGGCGTCGAAGCCGAGCTCCTCGGTGGCGCGGGCCACCGCCAGCAGATCGTCGTAGGTGGCGCCTTGCTGGGGCTCGGTGAAGATGCGCAGGTCCATGCCGGCGACCCTACCGGGAGCCGCCCGGCTCCGACCCGGGGCCGGCCGACCACGAGGTGGCGGCCGCGGCCAGCGCGGTGATGAGGGCCTCGACGTGGGGCCAGCGCCCCGGGTGGCCGGGCCAGTGCAGCCGCAGCGGCGCGAGCCCGCGCACCCGCGGCGGCAGCTCGAGCTGGACCCCGCCGCCACGGGGCAGGTTCACCGGGTTGTCGGGGTGCACGCCCCGCAGCGGGCCCGGGATGGCCTCGAGGTCGTCGAGCACCCGGTAGGCGGGCAGCGCGTCGCGCAGGTGGCGACCGACGTGGCCGGCCAGCACCCGGTTGCCCCCGCCGACGAGGAGCGCGGTGAAGAACCCGGCCCGGCCGTAGCCGTGGACGGCGACCACCACGTCGACGTGGTCGAGGAACCGGCGCAGCGCCGGTGACCCGACCCGGCCGACGTCGGTGGAGGGGACGTGCCAACGCAGCCCGGGGGGCTGCAGCACCGCGTAGAGCGACGCGCCCGATCGGGCCGCGGCCTCGCTCGCCACGGTGTCGGTGACCCGTTCGAGGTTCCCGCCGTGGAAGGCCATGAACCCGAAGCGCGACCGCAGCTCGCAGATCTCGACGACGCCGTCGTGGGCGAGCAGCCGATCGAACACCTAGTCGGCGGTGGCGGGCTCGGCGGCGGCGGGCTCGGCGGCGGCGGGCTCGGTGGCGGCCGGTTCGGTGGTGGCGACCCGCCCGGCGCTGTCCTCGGGGGCGGCACCGGCCGAGCGGTCGGTGCCGCGGCGTCGGGTGAGCAGCACCGCCGCGACCACCGCGACCAGGGCCCCGCCGAGGACCCAGCCGATGGTGGTGGCGCCGGTGCGGTTGACCCAGTTGGTGATGTCGGCGTTCCACTCGGTGACGAGCTGGACGGGCCCGGCGGCCGGGGGGTTCGACGGGTCGGTGAACAGCCGCCACTCGTAGTAGCCGTAGTAGGCGACGTAGGCCCCCGCCACCACGAGCAGCACGCCCGAGACGGTGTTGATGTGGGGCAGGGCCCGGCGCAGGTTGCGCACGAGCGAGCCCTTGGCGAGCGACAGGGCCAGCGTGATGGCCATGAGCACCACGCCCATGCCGACCGCGTAGGCGACGAACACGGCCACGCCCGACGCGAAGCTGGCGGTCTCGAAGGTGTTGGTGACCACCACGAGGAAGATCGGCAGCGTGCACGACAGCGACGCCACCGCGTAGCTGATGCCGAACAGGAACATCGACGACAGCTCGCGGCTGCCCGTGCCCATCTGCAGCTTGGGCAGCCGGACCGTGAGCTGGAAGCCCCGCAGCATGGCGATGCCGAGCCCGAACAGCGCGACGCCGATGACCATGGTGACCCAGGGCAGCTGCTCGTTGATCGACAGCGAGAACTGGGTGATCGCCAGGCCCATGAGCCCGAACACCAGGACGAAGCCGGCGGTGACGACGGCGCCGACGGCGACGCCGCGCAGCACGCCGCTGCGGGTGTCGGTGTCGGCCCCCTCGAGGCCGAGGAAGTACGACAGGTAGGCCGGGAGCATGGCGAAGCCGCACGGGTTGACCGTGGCGACCATGCCGGCGGAGAAGGCGAAGGCGAGCTCGGCGTCGATCATCGGGTCATCCGAGCAACGGGGCGATCTTGGCTTCGAGCTGGGCGGCGTCGAGCGCACCGGAGTGCACCTCGACGACGGTGCCCTCGGCATCGATGAACACGGTGGTGGGCATGCCCAGCCCGCCGTAGAAGTTGAGCGCCGACCCGTCGGGGTCGCGGCCGATGTCGTAGGTGACACCGGTGCGCTCGACCAGGGCCAGGCCCTCGTCGACGGGGTCGCGCAGGTTGAGCCCGAGGAAGGCGACGTCGTCGCCGAGGCGCTGGTGGACCTCCTCGAAGTCGGGCATCTCGGCGACGCAGGGGGCGCACCACGAGGCCCAGAAGTTCACCACGAGCGGACGTCCGAGGTAGTCGGCGGTGGAGGCCTCGACCCCGTCGAAGGTGACGAAGTCGACCGCGCCCTCACCGCCCTCGGCGGTCTCGCCGCTGACCAGGGCGGACCCGGCGGTGTCGCCGCCGGCATCGTCGTCGTCGCCCCCCAACGCGCCGCTCATCACCAGGGCCAGCGCCACGACGGCCACGGCGATGGCGCCACCCACCACCAGGGGGCGGCGGGGTCGGGCGCCGGCGTGCTCGCCGGTGTCGATCTCGGTCACCTCGTCCTCCACGAACGACGACGGTACCGCCCCACCGGTCTCGAGCCCCATCGGGGCTCGACCGCCGGCGGGCCGGAGCTCGCCTGCGGGAACCCGCCTCGGTCGAGGTGTGTTCCCGCGTCCGTTGCTCCGGCCCGCCGCTCGGTGCTCTCCGACGGCCCGGCGCCCACAGGGGGAGCCGGCACCGGACCGTCGGCGACCTGGATCGGTGGCGCCCGGGGGGTGGTCACCCACCCCCCGGGCGGTCGGTCAGGCGACGCTCGCCGCCGGGACGGCCAGGCTCCGCAGGTGCTCGGGGATGGGCACGTCGGGGAGCTGGTCCTCGGGGCGGGGGTGCTTCGGAGGCCGTCCCCGGCGCCGCTTGATGGTGAGGATGCGGCCGTTGAGGAAGAGCTGGCCGCCCCAGACCCCCCACGGCTCGCGCCGCTCGAGGGCGCCCGAGAGGCACTCGGCGATCACCGGGCACTCCGAGCAGATGGTCTTGGCCCGGGCGATGTCCTGCAGCTCCTCGGAGAAGAACAGCGCGGCGAGCGCACCGTCGTCCTGCCGGCAGCTCGCGTCGTCCCACCAGTCGACCGGCCCGATGGCCGGCTGGGGTTGAGGAGGGCGGAGGTCGTCGATCGAGATGGTCATGGTGGAGGTCCCCTGAGGTGCGGTGTGGTGTGCGGATCGAGTGGCGATCGAGACGCCGGCGGCCGGAAAAGCAGAACGGCCGCCGGGAGATCCCGGCGGCCGTTCGGAGAGCTGCTCCGTTCGCTGAGGCGAGCTCAGCGGGGAGGCTCCGACGGCCACCGGGTGCGGTGCTTGGCGGTACCGAGATCGAACCCGGTGCGGTTCACGCCGGTGGTGAGATCGAAGGTGCACGGCACCATCGAGACCATCGACGTCGACCCAGCGCGCCACGCGGCGGGATACGAGGCGGACACGGCGACCGAGCCGGGCACGAGGGCGCGCTCATGGCGCGCGATGGCCGGCTGGCCGATGCGGTGCGCCGTGAGCTGCTTCATCGAGTGCTCCTGGGTCGGGCGGACGGGTGGACGCTCGCGAGGGGGACCCCCGCTCGTGGGAACATGCCACCACGTCGTCACGGAACCGTCAACGGATTAATCCGCGCCCGGTAGCGTCGCCCGCGATGTCGACGCCGCACCCCGCCGACGAGCCGCTCGTCCCCCTGCCCGCCGCCGGCCGCCGCTTCGCTCGCGAGCGGCGGGTCCGGTTGGGCGACGTCACCGCCCGGGGCCGCCTCCGCCTCGACGCGCTGGCCCGCTACGTCCAGGACGTCTCCAACGACGACACCGTCGACGCCGCCCTCGACGACGACATGGCCTGGGTGGTGCGGCGCACCGTCATCGACGTGCGCCGGCCCGCGGCGCTGCGCGAGCTGGTCTCCCTCACCACGTTCTGCGGCGGCGTCGGCGGGCGGTGGGCCGAGCGACGGGTGGTCGTCGCGGGCGAGCGGGGCGCCGACATCGACGTGGGCACGCTGTGGGTGCACCTCGACCTCGACTCCGGTCGGCCCAAGGCGCTCCCCGCCCAGTTCCACGAGCTCTACGGCGAGGCCGCCGGCGGGCGCACCATCCGGGCCCGGCTCCACCTCGGCGCGCCGCCGCCCGATGTCGCGTGGCAGCCCTGGCAGCAGCGCATCACCGATCTCGACGTGCTCGGCCACATGAACAACGCGGTGGCCTGGGCCGTGGTCGAAGAGGAGCTGGCCGACCGGGGCGGGCTCACCCGCCGGCTGCCGGTGCGCGCCGAGGTCGAGCACCCCGGCGCCGTCGAGCCCCACCACGACCTGCTGCGGGGCGGGGTCGAGCTGGCCGACGGTGGTGTGGCCGTCTGGCTGGTCGACGCGGCGGCGCCGACGACGCCGCTCGTCGCCGCCCGGGTCCGTCCCCTCCCGGCCTGACGTCCCCGAACTGGCGAATCGTCGGTGCGCCAGGCGCACCCTGGATTCGCCGGAACGACAGCCCGCCGAACTGGCGAATCGTCGGTGCGCCAGGCGCACCCTGGATTCGCCGGTTCGACAGGTCAGCGGGTGGCGTAGCGCAGCTCGGTGCCGTCGTCGCGCACGTCGACGTCGCCGGCGAGGCGGAGGTGCTCGAGGTGGGCGTAGGTCTCGCTGTCGGCCATCGGGCCCCACGAGCGCTCGGGGAACAGGCGCTGGGTGTACTGGCGCACCGACGCCCACCCGAGCTCCTCGCCGGCGGTGCGCAGCACGTCGAGACGCTCCTCGTGGTGGCGCCGGATGGCCGCGGCCCGACCGGGGAGGTCGGCGAACGGCTGGCCGTGGGCGGGCAGCACCGTGGCGACGCCGTCGAGGCGACCCACCCGGTCGAGGCTGGCGAAGAACGCGGTGAGCGGATCGTCGGTGCCGCCGAGGCCGGAGATGTGCGGCGTGATGGTGGGCAGCACGTGATCGCCCGAGAGCAGCACACCGCGCTCGGGATCGAGCAGGCAGAGGTGGTCGACGGTGTGGCCGGGGGTGTGCACCGCCACCCACCCGTGATCGCCGAGCTCGACCAGGTCGGCGTCGTCGACGCGGTGGGTCGGGCGGGCGGTGGCCCACAGCCGGCCGCTGGCCAGCCGCAGCGCCCGGTAGCGCAGGCGGCGCACCAGCGGCGGCCGGTACGCGGGTCCGCCCCACGGGGTGGGGCCGAACGGGTCGGCCCGCCGGGGTGGCGCCCCGGCGCGCTCGGCCCCACGGGCGGCGTGGTCGGCGCGCTCGGCCGCGTCGGCGGTGGCGTCGGCCACCGCGTCACCGGCGCCCACGACCGCGTCGGGCCCGTCGTCGGAGGGCTCCTCGGCCGGGTCGAACAGGGTGCGGAACGTGCGGTGGGTGATGACCTTCGCCCCGGTGCGGCGGTGGAGGCGCCCGGCCTGGCCGAAGTGGTCGGGATGCGAGTGGGTGACGACCACCGTGTGCACGGCGCGCTCGTCGAGGCCGATCTGGGCGAGCCGGGTGGCGAGGGCACGGCTGGTGGCGCGCCCGGGCAGACCCGGGTCGACGAGGGTGACGCCGCGGCGGTCGGGCAGGGCGTAGCAGTTGACGTGGCCCAACCCCGGCAGCGAGATCGGCAGCTGCAGGCGCAGCACGCCCGGCGCCACCTCGACCACGTCGGTGGCGGCCGGCTGGCGCTCCTCCCGAACCCCCCGTTCGGTCATGCGCCCGGTCAGCCGGCCGGAGGCCGGTCGGGGGCGGAGCCGGCCGGAGGCCGGTCGGGGGTGGAGCCGGCCGGAGGCGGGTCGGTGGCGGCGAGCGCCTCGGCCACCTCCTTGGCCTCGTCGGGGGCCCGGAACAGCGCGGTGCGGTAGAAGCGGAGCTCGTCGATGCTCTCGCGGATGTCGTCGAGGGCCCGGTGGCTGGTGGCCTTGTCGGGGGCGCCCTTGAGCTCGGTGGGGAACCACCGCCGGGCCAGCTCCTTGATGGTGGAGACGTCGACCGACCGGTAGTGCAGGTGGTCCTCGATCTCGGGGAGGTGGGCGGCGAGGAAGCGGCGGTCGGTGCCGATGGAGTTGCCGCACAGCGGCACCGTGCGCCGCTCGGGGATGTGCTCCTTCAAGAAGGCGAGCGTGGCCCGACCGGCCTCCTCGAGGGTGATCGTCGACGCCTCGATGGCGGGGAGCAACCCCGACCGGGTGTGCATGTTGCGCACCACGTCGTCCATGCGGGCCAGCTCGTCGGGCGTGGCGTGCACCACGAGGTCGGGTCCCTCGGCGATCACGTTGAGGTCGTCGTCGGTGATGATCGTGGCGATCTCGACGATCGTGTGGCGATCGGGTTCGAGGCCGGTCATCTCCAGGTCCATCCAGGCGAGCACACGGCGAGCCTACGGCGGCACCGTTCGTGACCGCGAACCGCCCCCGCCCGGCGCCCCGCCCGGTAGGTTCCGGCCCGTGCTCGAGGTGCCGATCGTCCGGCTCGATCCCGACCTGCCCCTGCCGGCCTACGCCCACGACGGCGACGCCGGTCTCGACCTGGTGTCGCGCATCGACACGGTCGTGCCCGCCGCCGGCGGTCGGGTGCTGGTCCCCACCGGCGTGGCGGTCGCCATCCCGCCCGGTCACGCCGGTTTCCTCCTCCCCCGCAGCGGGCTCGCCCTGCGCCACGGCGTCACGCTGGCCAACACGCCGGGGTTGATCGACGCCGGGTACCGCGGCGAGCTCCAGGTGGTGCTGCTGAACACCGACCGGGTCGCCGACTTCCACGTCGAGCGGGGCCACCGGGTGGCCCAGCTGGTGGTGCAGCGCGTCGAGGAGGTCGGCTGGGTGCCGGTCGCCGAGCTGCCCACCGACTCCACCCGGGGCCACGGGGGGTTCGGCCACACCGGCCGGTAGGCCGTCGGGCGGGCCGGCCGCCCGTCAGGCCGCGTGGTGCTTGGCGAAGGTGACGGTGCGGCCGTCGTCGGTGAGCGCCCACTCGTCGACCAGCTCGGCGACCAGGGTGGCGAACCGACGCCGCGCCGGTTCGGCCACGGGTCCGGTGCCGTCGCCGAGGTGGGCGATGGCGCGGAACTCGAGCAGCCCGGGCTGGGTGCCGTAGTGGACCTCGACGCGACCGTCGGCCCGCTCGGCGCCGAGCAGCAGGATGAGGGCCTCGTCGACCGCCAGGCGGAGGTCCTCCACCTCGCGGTAGTCGAACCCGAGCCGGAGGGCCAGCGCCGCGACCGCGATGCGGGCGATCCGCGCGTACTCGTGCCGGGCCGGCAGTGAGAGGCGGATGTGATCGTCGGTCACCGTTCACGAGCCTGTCACACCGAAGCCTCAGCAGGTGGCGCTCGCCGCCGATGCCCCTCGCCGACGCTGTGGTACGCGTCGCCCCGGTCCGGGGCGGCGGGGGAGGCCGAGATGTCCGTCACCGCATTCGATCGGATCCGACGCACCGGGCTGCGCACCCAGCTCGTGGCGCTCGTGGCCGCGGGCATCGCGCTGACGCTGGTGGCGGTCCTCGTGGCCGCCCTGTGGCAGGTCGACCGGCTGGCCGAGACGGCGCGGGAGGAGCTCGACCAGCTGGTCGACGCCGAGCTCAGCGCCACCAGCGCCCTGGTCGGCACGCAGGTCGAGGTGCTCCTCGAGGCGCAGGCCGCCTCGGCCGCCGAGGCGGTGGACCTCGCCGCGGCGATGGCCCGTCGCATCGTCGACGACGCCGGCCGCCTCGAGCTCGACGCCGCCGACCCGGTGACGTGGACGGCCCGGAACCAGCTCACGGGCGACACCGCCGACATCGAGCTGCCCCGGGTGGTGGTGGGCGACGACCGCATCGAGCCCAACACCGACCTCGAGACGCCGACCGCCGTGGTCGACGACATCGTGGCGTTCGCCGGCAACACGGCCACGGTCTTCCAGCGCATGAACGCCGAGGGCGACATGCTCCGGGTCGCCACCAACGTGGCCACGCTCGACGGCACGCGCGCGGTGGGCACGTACATCCCCGCGGTCGGCCCCGACGGCACCGCCAACGCGGTGGTGGCCTCGTTGCTCGCGGGCGAGACGTTCCAGGGTCGGGCGTTCGTGGTGAACCAGTGGTACACGACCTCCTACGAGCCGCTGGTGGTCGACGGCGAGGTGGTCGGGGCGCTCTACGTGGGCATCCCCGAAGCCGCGCTCCTCGAGGCCCTCGCTCCCGCCGTCGACCAGGTGCGGGTGGGCGAGCGCGGGTTCGCGGCGGTCCTGTCGACCGAGGACGGGACGTGGCTGCAGGCCCCGCCCGGGTTCGACGCCGCCGTCCCGGTCGGCGAGCTCTCGGGCGCCGACGACACCTGGGGCGCCGACCTGGTGGCCGGCATCGGGGCGGAGCCGACCGGGCGGGTCGAGGCCAGCTGGTCCGACGAGCGCCTCGACCTGGCCTGGACCACCTTCCCGACCTACGGGTGGGCCGTGGTCGTCGGGGCCTACCCGGCCGACTACGCCGACATCGCCGAGCGGCTCGCCGCGGCCCGCACCTCGGTGGGCGTGGGCCTGGTGCTCGCCGGCGCGCTGGTCGGCGGCCTGGTGCTCGTGGCCCTCGTGGTGGTGATCCGCCGCTTCGTGACGGTCCCCCTGCGCCGCAGCAGCGACGAGCTGTCGGCCTCGGCCGGGGAGCTCGGGTCGGTGGCCGCCCAGCTCGACGCGTCGGCCGACGCCACCGCCGACCAGGCGGCGAGCGTGGCGGCGGCGTCGGAGGAGGTGTCGGTGAACCTGGGCGCGGTGGCGGCGTCGGCCGAGGAGATGACGGCCACGTCCGCGGAGATCTCCCGATCGGCCACCGAGGCCACCGAGGTGTCCGAGCGGGCCGTGCAGGCCGCCCGAGCCACCGCCGACGTCGTCGAGCGGCTCCGCCAGTCGTCCGACGAGATCGTCGACGTGGTCCACGTGATCTCGGCCATCGCCGGCCAGACCAACCTCCTCGCGCTCAACGCGACCATCGAGGCGTCGCGGGCCGGCGAGGCCGGCAAGGGCTTCGCGGTGGTGGCGGGCGAGGTGAAGGACCTCGCCCAGCAGACGACCGCAGCCGCGGACGACGTCGCCGGCAAGGTGGGTGGCATCGGCGCCGACGTGGCCTCGGCCGTGGGCGCCATCGGCGAGATCGTCGAGGTCATCGGCCAGATCTCGGCCGCCCAGCAGTCGATCGCCTCGGCGGTCGAGGAGCAGGTGGCGTCCAACGCCGAGATCTCGCGGAACATGGCCGAGGCGCAGGCGGCGGCCGGCGGCATCTCCCGGTCGATCGCCGACGTGGCCGAGGTGGCCCGGGCCAGCACCGAGATCTCGGCGCGCACCACCGCTGCGGCGCGCTCGCTCGATGGCATCGCCGGCCACCTGGCGGTGCTGGTCGACGGCGACCGGTCGGGGCAACGGCGCCCCGACCGGCCCGCCGGCACCGGCCGGCCGACGGGTGCGGGGACGCCAGCGCCGTCGCCCGACCCGTCGGCCACCGCGCCGGTCGAATCGGACGAGGCGGTCGAGACGGTCGGCGCCTTCAGCCGCTGACCGCCGGAGCCGGCGGCGCTACCGTCGCCGGCCATGGCCGACGACCACCTGCCGAGCTACGCCGATCTCCCCGTGGGCCCCGACGCGCCCCCTGGATCGTCGTGGGGGGTGTGGGGGCCCGACGACCGACTCGGCACGCTGAACCTGCTCACCCCGGAGCGGGCCGCGGCCGCCGCCGGGCTCGTGGAGCGGGGCGCGGTGTTCGCCCTGAACGCTCGCATGGAGGAGCCCGATCCGCCGCTGTTCGGTCGCGGCGGCTTCACCCACGAGGTCACCGGCGTCGACGACGGCCCCAGCCACGACGACGTGCTGCACGCCTGGAACACCCAGGGCTCGTCGCAGTGGGACGGGCTGCGCCACATCCGACACCCGGTGCACGGCTGGTACGGCGGCCACCCCGAGGGGTTCCACGGCATCGACGCCTGGGCCGAGCGGGGGCTGGTGGGTCGCGCCGTGCTCGCCGACGTGGCCCGCTGGCGCGCCGCCGACGGCCGTCCGCTGCGGCCGGGCGAGCCCGACGCCATCACCCCCGACGACCTGCGCGCCACCCTCGCCGCCCAGGGCACCGAGGTCGAGGTCGGCGACGTGCTGCTGGTGCGCACCGGGTGGCTGGGCTGGTACCGGGGCCTCCCCGCCACGACGCGGTCCGAGCTGGCCCACGGGCACAGCAACGTCGGGCTGCACCCGGGTGAGGACACCGCCGCGCTGCTCTGGGACCTCCACGTCGCCGCGGTGGCGGCCGACAACCCGTCGCTCGAGGTGTGGCCCCCCGGCGCGCTCCACGCCGACGACGAGCTGGCGGCCATCCGCGCCGATCCCGCCCGGCGACCCGAGCTGTT
>DATHSN010000079.1:0-3087 GCA_035464115.1 Acidimicrobiales bacterium
AGGGGGTGCCGGGGAGGGGGTGCCGGGGAGGGGGTGTCAGGGAGGGGGGCGTCGGGGAAGAGGACGGACCGCTGGTCTCAGTCGGCGAGGCCACCGAGCGCGCCGGCGAGCAGCGGGACCACGGTGAGCAGGGCGAACGCCGGGAGCACGCACCCGATGAGGGGGAAGAGCAGCCGGACCGGGAGGCGACGGGCGCGCTCCTCGGCGGCGCGGCGGCGGGCCCGCCGTGCGTCGTCGGCCAGGCGCACGAGGGCCGGTTCGAGGGGGACCCCGTCGCGCGCCGAGCCCACCAGGGCACCGATCACCCCCCGCACCGGTTCACCGAGGCGCAGGGTGACCGCGGCGAGGGCGTCGTCGAGGGTCACGCCCACCTGTGTGGCCCGGACCGCCGCACCGAGCGCCTCGGCCAGCGCGCCCCGCCCCCGACGAGCGGCCCCCTCGACGGCCAACGGCACGGTGAGACCGGCGCCGGCGCCGAGGGCGAGCAGGTCGATGATCTAGGGGAGCTCGGCGACGTGCTGGCGCCGGGCTCGCGCCGCGGCCCGCCGACGGGTCCAGCGCGGCTGGACGAGCCCGCCGCCGGCGCCGGTGACTCCGAGCAGCGGGTCGACGAGCGCCGCCCCGATCGCGAGCACGACGATCCGGCCGACCCGCAGATCGGCCGCCGGATCGGCGGGGCGGCCCAGCCGGCGGCGCACCGCGCCGCCCAGCGCCGCGAGCGGCGAGGACCGGGGTCGGTCGGGGGCAGGTCCCAGCGGGGTGCGCGCCGGGGCCGATCGCGCCGCGGCAGCCAGTGCGACCACGGCGACCGCCACCGGCACCAGTGAGACCACCGGTCCGGCGACCGGCGCCAGCACCGCGCCCTCGGCGAGGGCCGCTGCCCCGCTCATCGGGCGCCGCGGACCATGGCGCGCATCCACCAGGCGCCGAGTGCGTCGAGGGCCAGGCCCCCCACCAGGCAGGCGAGGCCGAGCGGCTCGCCCACGAGGAAGCTCCCGACGCGGGGATCGATGGACGTCGCGGCGAGGGCGAACACCAGCGGGGCGGCCACCAGCACACCGACCGAGGCGCGCGCCTGGGTGGCCTGCGCCACCAGCTCGCGCTCCGCCGCCCGCCGGTCCCGCAAGGTGGCGGCGACGCCGTCGACGGCGCGGCCGGGCGGCGCGCCCGTGTCGGACCCGACGAGCAACGCCGCCACCGCGAGGCGACGGTCGGTCGACCCGGATCGCTCGACGAACCGCTCGAGCGCGTCGTCGACCCCGAGGCCGGCCTCCGCCTCGGCGGCGACGACGGCGAGCTGGCGTGCCGCAGGGTCGTCGCGACGGCGGGCGACCTCGTCGAGCGCCTGGGGCAGCGACGACCCGCCCCGGAGCGACGAGGCCACCGCTTCGAGCGTGCCCGGCAGGGCGTCGTCGACCAGGCGCTCACCGCGGTGGCGGGCCAGGTGGAGCGCGACGGGTGGACCGGCGACCACCCCCACGGTGCCCACGATGGCGACCACGGGCGACCCGCTCGCCACGGCGACGACCGCACCCACCCCACCGAGCCCCGCCCAGGCGCGCCCGACGACCGGCGCGGGCACGTCGACCCCGGCCCGCCGCAGGGCGGTCGAGATCCAGCCGTCGGCGAGGGGAGCCCCCGGTCGGGGCCGACCGGCGACGAGGCCGACCGACCGACGACGACCGGCCCGCGTCGACGGACCCGCGGCCGCCAGTGCCGCCGCGACGACCGCCGCGACCGCGAGCGGTGCCAGGCCCACGAGGGCCACGACCGAGGTCACTGCGTGACCCACCGGGGCGGGCGGTGCCAGGTGGCGACCACGGCCGACCGGTCGGCCACCGGGAGGCAGCGACCACCGGCGCGGTCGGGTTCGGCGACCGCGACGACGCGCCGGGCACCGTCGGGTTGGCGGGCCACCTGCACGACGACGTCGATGGCGGCCCCGAGCTGCTCGCGCACCGCGGCGAGGGGCAGGTCGAGCCCGGCGAGCAGCGCGAGCGTCTCGAGGCGCCGCAGGGCGTCGTCGGGCCCGTTGGCGTGGCACGTCGAGAGCGAGCCCTCGTGGCCGGTGTTCATGGCCTGGACCATGTCGAGCGCCTCGCCGCCGCGCACCTCACCGACCACGATGCGGTCGGGTCGCATGCGCAGCGCGTTGCGGACCAGGTCGCGGACCACCACCGCCCCGACGCCGTCGGCGTTGGCCGGGCGCGACTCGAGGCGCACGACGTGATCGCCCGGCAGTCGCAGCTCGGCGGCGTCCTCGATGGTGACGATGCGCTCGTGGGCGGGGATGCGCCCGGCGAGCGCGTTCAACAGCGTGGTCTTGCCGGCCCCGGTGCCTCCCGACACCACCACGTTGCGTCGCTCGTGCACCGCCTGCTCCAACAGCGCGACGACGTCGGGCCCGGCGAACGCGGCGAGCGGCACGGGGCGGGCGGCGAAGCGACGGATGGTGAGGCACGTGCCGTCGACGGCCAACGGCGGGAGCACGGCGTTGACCCGCGAGCCGTCGGGGAGACGAGCGTCGACCATCGGGGACCGCCGGTCGACGCGGAGGCCGAGCGGGGCGACGATGCGCTCGACCAACCGGCGGATCGCGGCCTCGTCGAGGCGCACGTCGGTGGCGGTGACCCGGCCCGACCGCTCGACCCAGACCGGGCCGGGACCGTTCACCATGATCTCGCTGACCGAGGGGTCGGCGAGGAGAGGATCGAGCGGGCCGAGCCCACCGGTGCGAGCCACCACCGCGGCGACGATGGCCTCGACGACGTCGGCGGGCAGCAGGGGCCGCTCGGCGCGCACCAGGCGGCGGGCGGCCGCGCCGACGCCGTCGGCCGCCACCGCGCCAGCGACCAGCCGGTGGTGGACGTCGGCCACGTAGCCGTCGTCGACGAGGAGGGCGTCGGGCATGCTCACGCCGCGCCGCGGAGCGACCGCTGGAGCGCCCGGGGCAGCCGGGAGGCGAGCAACCCGGCGTCGACGGCCCGGGCCACGCCGGGGTCGAGCGCCACCTCGGCGCGCACGGGCACGCCCACCACCGCCTCGACGTCGTGGCGGTCGAGGGCCCGACCGGGCTCGTCGACGAGG
>DATHSN010000080.1:0-8765 GCA_035464115.1 Acidimicrobiales bacterium
GCACTCCTCGGCGGGAACCACCCGGGCGCCGAACCCGGCCAGCCAGTCGAGGTCGTCGGGCGCGTAGCCGGTGCCCCGCACGCCGATCTGCACGGCGCGGGTGGGGTCGACCAGCTCCTCCTCCACCGCCCGCCGCAGCCACGTGCCGTGGGTGATGCGCTCGCCGAACATGGTGTCGTTGACGTCGGCGTGGGCGTCGACGTGGACCAGCCCGACCGGCCCGTGCTCGGCAGCGATGGCCTGCAGGATCGGATAGGTGATGGTGTGGTCGCCGCCCAGGGTGACCGGTCGCACGCCCGCCCCGACCACGGTGGCGAGGTGGTCGCGGATGCGGGCCACGCTGTCGGCGATCGAGAACGTGTTGATGGCGACGTCGCCCAGGTCGGCCACGGTCATGGTGTCGAACGGGGCGGCGCGGGTGGCGACGTTGTAGGGCCGCAACAGCACCGACTCGGCCCGGATGGCGCGGGGTCCGTAGCGGGCGCCCGAGCGGTTCGACGTGCCGATGTCGAACGGCACGCCGAGGAAGGCGGCGTCGAGGCCGGCCGGGTCGTCGGCGGTGGGCAGCCGCATCATGGTGCCGGGGCCACCGAAGCGGGGCATCTCGTTGCCGCCGAGCGGCATCGGTCGATCCGTCATGGCGCTCCTCGCAGGGACCAGGGACCCGAACGGTACCGGCCTGCTGTCAGGCGGAGCCGTCGCCCGGGACGAGGAACTGGCACGTCGGCCCGGCCGCGCCGCGCAGCCGACGATCGAGGGTGGCCAGCGGGAGCTCGAGCAGCTCGGCCAACGCCACGTACCACGCGTCGTAGGTCGTCACGCTGGAGCGGAGAGCCCACACCCGGTCGGCGACGAGCTCGTAGGGGAACAGCTCCACCGCCAGGGCGCGCATCTCGCCGTGGGCGAGCGCGGCGACGTCGTCGGAGATCCGCCCACCGTTGGCTGCTCTGCGCAGCACGTTCGCCACCTCGACGGGGAGGAGGTGCGGGGCGGCGAGGCCGCCCCCGGTGAGTCGCTCGCGCGACCACCGCCCGTCGTCACCGCCGTCGATCAGCGCGGCGACGACGACGGATGCGTCGACGACGATCACCGGCGGTCGGCGTCACGCAGCTCGAGGATCTCATCTGCCGACAACCGGGTGCCGGTGCGCTCGACCCGCTCGGCCATGCGGGCGACGACCACGGCGGCGTCGGGCCGGCTGGCCAGGTCGATCAGCGCGGCGCGCAGGTACTCCTGCAGCGACCGACCGGTGCTCGCGGCCCGGGACGCGAGCTCGTCGCGGGTGGGCTCGGGCACGTCGCGGATGGTGATCGAGGGCATGCATGCATTGTGCTGCTGCGTCCGCCAGAACGCAACGAGCCCACCCCTACAGGATCTGGCGCAGGAACAGCTGGGTGCGCTCCTCGCGCGGGTCGGTGAAGAAGTGCTCGGGGGTGCCGACCTCGACGATCTGGCCGTCGGCCATGAACACCACCCGGTCGGCGACCTCCTTGGCGAACCCCATCTCGTGGGTGACCACGATCATCGTCATGCCGCCGCGGGCGAGGTCCTTCATGGTGTCGAGGACCTCGTTGATCATCTCGGGGTCGAGCGCCGAGGTCGGCTCGTCGAACAGCATCACCTTGGGGCGCATGGCGAGCGCCCGGGCGATGGCCACCCGCTGTTGCTGGCCGCCCGACAGCTGGCCGGGGTACTTCTTGGCCTGCTCGGGGATCTGCACCTGCTCGAGCAGCTCCATGGCCAGCGCTTCGGCCTCGCGCTTGGGCATGTGCCGCGAGTGGCGGGGGCCGAGGGTGACGTTGTCGAGCACGGTGAGGTGCGGGAACAGGTTGAACTGCTGGAAGACCATGCCCGTCTCGCGGCGGATCTCCTGGATGTTGCGGATGTCGTCGGACAGCTCGGTGCCGTCGACGACGATGCGTCCGGCGTCGTGCTGCTCGAGCCGGTTGATGCACCGGATCATCGTCGACTTGCCCGACCCCGACGGGCCGATGACGACCACGACCTCCTGGCGCCCGATGCGCAGGTCGATGTCCTTCAGGGCCTGGAAGTCGTCGAACCACTTGGACACGCCCTGGAGCTCGATCATCACCGGCCGGCCGCCGGCGACGGTGGTGGCGTCGGCGTCGACGGCGGGGGTCTGGTCGGTCATCGGGTGCCCACTCCCAGCTTGCTCTCGATGCGTTGGCTCTCGCGAGACATGGTGTACGACCCGATCCAGAAGAGCAGGCCGGCGAACATGAAGGTCTCGGCCACCAGTCCCTGGCCGGCGAAGGCGCCCTGCTGGGTGATGGCCTCGGTGACCCGGAACAGCTCGAACAGGCCCATGGCCGCCCCGGCGAGGGTGGTGTCCTTGAACAGCGAGATGAACTGGCCCACCAGGGCGGGGATCACGTTGCGCAGGGCCTGCGGGAGCACGATGAGGAACGTGATGCGCACCGGCGACAGGCCCAGGGCCCGTCCGGCCTCGGTCTGGCCCGACGGCAGCGACTGCAGACCACCCCGCACCACCTCGGCCACGTAGGCCGCGGTGAACAGGGTGAACACGACGATGGCGCGCACGACGGTGCTGGGCGAGGTGCCCTCGGGGAGGAAGAACCCGAGGGCCACGTTGGCCATGAGCAGCAGCACGAACAGCGGCGCGCCGCGGAACAGCTCGATGAACCCGGTGCTGATCGCCCGCACGATGGGCAGGTTCGACCGCCGGCCCAGCGCGGCGAGCACGCCGAGCGGGAAGCACAGGATCAGCGACACGACCGCCATGAACACGTTGAGCATCAACCCGCCCCAGCCGTCCCAGCCGATGGCGTCGGCCAGGTACCAGGTGAGCAGGAACGGCGTGACCAGGGCGGCGACGACCACCACGGGGTGCGCCTGCTTCGGCAACGCCCCGCCGACGATGCGCCCGACGAACCCGGCGGCGATGGCGCCGGCGACCGTGAGCGAGGGACCGGGGGTCGACGTGAGGCCGAGCACGAGCCCGGCGCCGAGCAGCACCGGCCAGAAGCGCTCGACCAGGTCGGTGAGACGGGCGACCACCGACATGGTGGCGTGGGTGGAGGTCCCCGCCGCCAGCTGTCGGCGGTTCACCACCCCGGCCACGAGGCCGATGACGGCAGCGGCGATCACCAAGGAGATGGCCACACGGGGGAGGTGGACGTCGGGGAACCGGCCCACCATCAACAGCTTGAGGTTCACCCGGATGACGTCCCACCGGCCGGTGACGAACACGAACTGGACCAGGCGGAACAGCAGGTAGACGGCGAGGGCGCCGACCACCACGGTGGTGGCCGAGTCGGCCCGGCTGCGGAACAGGTTGCGCCGCAACCACGTGCCGGGCGATCGCGCGAGCCGGGGCGCGCCCGTGGTGGGCGTCTCGGGGGCGGTGGTGAGCGTCACGACTCCACCAGCGCCAACCGGCGGTTCACGATGTTGACCAGGGCGGACAGCACCAGCGACAGCGCGAGGAAGATGCCGAGGGTGAGCAGCCACGACGGCACCGCCGGAGCCCCGTTGGCGATGCCGATGCGGGTGACCTGGGCGAGCTCGTAGTAGCTGACCACGGTGCCGAGCGTGGAGTTCTTGGTGAGGTTCAGGTACTGGTTGCCGAGCGGCGGCACAGCGATGCGGAACGCCTGCGGCAGCACCACGAACCGCAGACGCTGGGTGCTGGTGAGGGCGATGGCCTCGGCCGCCTCGTTCTGGCCCTTGGGCACCGCCTGGATGGACCCCCGCACGATCTCGGCGATGTGGCTCGCGGTGTAGATGACGAGCGCGAACAAGATGGCGAAGAACTCCGGTGAGAGCCGGATGCCGCCCGAGACCAGCCGTCCGTCGAGGTCGGGCACGCTGAACGTCGCCCCGGCGAGGACGGTCCCGGCGACCATGACCGCGAGGGCCACCCCGAACGACCACAGCAGCGAGCGGGCGGGGACGCCGGTGCGGTCCGAGAGCGCGTCGCGCCAGCGCTTGGCGGCGAACGCCGCGAGGCCCGCCACCAGCAGCGTGAGGAGGAGGGCGCCCGCGCTGCCCTCCAGCCACGGGACCGACAGGCCCCGGTTCGACACCACCGCCAGCCCGAGCGGCTCCCAGGCCGACTCGATGCGGGGGAAGGTGGCCAGGGCGATGCCGATGTAGGAGAAGACGATGATGTAGAGCAGCGGCACGTTGCGCAGGATCTCGACGTAGACACGGGCGAGGGCCCGCACGAGCCAGTTGCCGCTGAGGCGCGCCACGCCGATGATCGTGCCGAGGACGGTGGCGAGCACGATGCCGACGAGCGCCACCCGCAGCGTGTTGAAGAAGCCGAGCACGATGGCGTCGGACAGTGGCTGGCGCTGGTCGAAGTCGCTGTCGGGGATCGGGAACTGGGCGGGGTTGTCGAGGTAGTCCCAACCGGTGGGGATGCCGAGCCGCTCGCTGTTGGCCTGCACGTTCGACGCCAGCACCACCACGATGGCGACCACGATCGCCAGCACCGCCAGCTGGAACGCCCATGACAGGACCCGGACGTCGCGCCACAGTGGCGGGCGCGACGTCCGGTCGACCTGGTCGACGTGGGTCATCGGTGGGGCCGGGCGACCCAGAGGGCCGCCCGGCCGGTCATCCGATCGACGAGTCGGTGATCAGCGGTACGGCGGGGCATAGAGCAGGCCGCCATCGGTCCACAGCGAGTTGAGGCCCCGCTCGAGGCCGAGCGGGGCGATGTGCCGCTCGTAGATCTCGCCGTAGTTCCCCACCTGGCTGACGACCTGGTAGGCGAAGTCGGTGGGGAGCCCCAGGCCCGGATCGAGCGTGGCCCCCTCGACCTCGACGCCGAGGAACTGCTGGATGCGCGGGTCCTCGGTGGTGTCACGGATCTCGTCGACGTTCTCGGAGGTGATCCCGAACTCCTCGGCCTGGATGGTGGCGAGGATCGCCCAGTTGACCGCCTGGGCCCAGGCGGTGTCGCCGTCGGCGACGGCCGGGGCGAGCGGCTCCTTGGAGAAGGTCTCCGGGAGGATCACCAAGGCGTCGGATCCCTCGGGGTAGTTCGAGCGCAGCCCGGTGAGCTGGCTGCGGTCCGACGACCAGCCGTCGCAGCGACCCTCCTGGAAGGCCTGCTGGAGCAGGTCGACCGACTCGAACGAGAGCACCTCGGGGGCGGCGAGCCCCTGGCGGCTGAACTCGGTGGCCACGTTGCCCTCGGTGGTGGTGCCACCGGCCACGCAGACCACGCCGCCGGCGAGGTCGGCGACCGACTCGAAGCCGGCGTCGGCGTTCACCATCATGCCCTGGCCGTCGTAGAAGTTCGGCTGCAGGAACGTGGCGCCCTCGTTGCCGTCGCGGCCTGCGGTCCAGGTGGTGTTGCGCACGAGCACGTCGACCTCGCCGGACTGCAGGGCGGTGAAGCGGTCGTCGGTGGCCAGGTCGACGAAGTTGGTGGCCGCCACGTCGCCGAGCACCGCCGCGGCGATCACCCGGCAGAAGTCGGCGTCGAAGCCCACGTGGTCGCCGGCCGAGTCGAGCGTGGCGAACCCGGGCAGGTCGTCGCGGGTGCCGCAGCGCACCTCGCCGGCGTCGAGGACCGCAGCGAGGCGATCGCCACCGTCGGCGGTGCCGCCGTCGTCGTCCGCGCCGTCGTCTTGAGCCTGATCGTCACCGCCATCGTCGGTGCCGCCGTCCTGGGCCTGGTCGTCGCCGGCGGCATCGCCGTCGTCGTCGTCCCCCGTGCACGCCGCTGCGATGAGCAGCAGCGCCAGGAGCGCTGCGAGTAGTCGGATACCACGGAGCCGTCGCATGAGGTTCCCCCTCGGGTCGTCCGTTCGGCGAGGCCACCGTAACCCTCCGTTCACCATCTGTCGGGACGACGGCGACCTCGGGCTCACGAGCCGCGGCCCACGAGCCTCTCGATCATCGCGCCGCGGTGCCCTCCGGGCACACTGACGACGTGGCGATCCCGCCCCTGCCTCCCGAGCTCGTCGACCCCCATCCCGACCGGTGCCCGCCCGACCCGGCGGCCGCGACGCGCGTCGCCGAGGTGCACCGTCTGGCGCTCGCCCTGGGGGAGTCGGGCTACGTCGATCCCCTCACCGGGTACTGGGTGCACACCGCAGCCACCCTGTGGGCGCGCGGCGACTGCTGCGACTCGGGGTGTCGCCACTGCCCGTTCGTGGCGCGGAGCTGACAGGCGCTCTGGTTTGGGGAGGGAGTCGCCGACGTAGGTCGGGGAGATGCCCGCCCGAGACTCCCGACGGCCGATCCCGTGGATCGTGCTCGTCGAACCGTTGGTCGTCGCGCTCGCGGCCGTGACCCTGGTGGTGGGGGTCGCCACAACGAGTGCGGTGGATCCCGCCGATGAACGTCGCATCGAGATCGAGGCGCCCGCACCCACCCCGGTGGCGCCGTGCGTGGCCGAGGGCCACTGCCGATGACCCGCTGGGCCGAGCGCGAGCCGATCGCCTGGACGTCCATCGCCAAGGTCGCGCTCGTGGTCGTGAGCCTGGTGGCCCTCGTGGTGACCGTCCGGGCGACGGGCGGCGACGGACCCGGACCGACACCCACCGAGCGGACCGGACTCGATGCCGGCGACGCGGGGACCGACCCGCAGCCTCGTCCCGCGGGCGACGGCGACGGCTCGGAGGCCGAGCCGACCGGGACGACCGGTGCCCCCGCCCCGGTGTCGCCGCCGGGCGACGCCAGCCCGACCCCGACGGGCTCGGACCCCGCGGTGGCCGGCGCCACCGCCACACCCGGGACCGCCTCGTCCGCCCCGGCGGCGCCGTCACCCTCGCCCGCCCCGGCGCCGGCGTCGCCCCCGGCGAGCGTCGCGGCGCCACCCGACACGACCGCCACGACCCCGCCCGCCGCCGCTCCGGCGCCCACCACGACCACGCCCACCCCGCCCGCCACGGCACCGGCGACTTCCACGACCACCACCACCACGACCACCACCACGACGACGACCACCACGCCCCCGCCGTCCGACGACGACGACGACGGCGACGACGGCGACGGCGACGGCGACGACGACAGCGATGACGACGACGATGACGACGACGACGACGAGGAGGACGACGACCGGGGGCGTCCCGATCGGCCGGGTCGCCCCGACGATCCGGGGTCACGCAGCAGGGGCTGACGACCGCGCCGCGCCGGCGGGGACCGACGCCGCGCCGGGACTCGGGGCGGCCAGCGCGTGAGAAGGTGTGGCATGCCCTGCTGTGCCCTGCCCCCCCGACCGAGCCGACGGTGACCGGCTTCGCCGACCTCGGGCTGCGGCCCGAGCTGCTCTCGTCGCTCGACCAGCTCGGCTACGAGGAGCCCACCCCCATCCAGCTCGAGGCCATCCCGCCGATCCTGGCCGGGCGTGACCTGGTCGGGCAGGCCGCGACGGGCACCGGCAAGACCGCGGCCTTCGCGCTGCCCATCCTCCAGCGCCTCCCCGCCCGTCAGGGCCGGCCCGCGCCGATGGCGCTGGTGCTGGTGCCCACCCGCGAGCTCGCCATGCAGGTCTCCGAGGCGGTGCACCGCTACGGGCGCGACCTCGGCGTCGAGGTGCTGCCGATCTACGGGGGCCAGCCCATCGGCCGCCAGCTCGCCGTGCTCGGCCGGGGCGTCCACGTGGTGGTCGCCACACCCGGGCGGGCCATCGACCACATCGGCCGCGGCACCCTCGCGCTCGAGGACATCGCCCTCGTCGTGCTCGACGAGGCCGACGAGATGCTCGACATGGGCTTCGCCGACGACATCGAGGCGATCCTCGCCGCCACCCCGGCCGACCGCCAGACCCTCCTGTTCTCGGCCACCATGCCCCCGCGCATCGACGCGATCGCCCGCCGCCACCTCACCGATCCGGTGCAGGTCCGGGTGCGACCCGAGCCCACCGATCCCGACGCCACACCGCGGGTCCGCCAGGTCGCCTACGTCACCTCCCGACACCACAAGCCGGCCGTGCTCGGCCGGGTGCTCGACGTCGAATCGCCCGAGTCGACCATCGTGTTCTGCCGCACCCGCCTCGAGGTCGACCAGCTCACCGAGACGCTCAACGGACGCGGCTACCGCGCCGAGGCGCTGCACGGCGGCATGGACCAGGAGCAGCGCGACCGGGTGATGGGCCGGTTGCGCGCCGGCGTGGCCGACCTGCTCGTCGCCACCGACGTCGCCGCTCGGGGCCTCGACGTCGACCAGCTCACCCACGTCGTCAACTACGACGTGCCGTCGGCCCCCGACTCGTTCGTGCACCGCATCGGTCGGGTCGGGCGGGCCGGGCGCGAGGGCGTGGCCATCACGTTGGTGGAGCCCCGCGAGCGGCGCCTGCTCGCCAACATCGAGCGGGCCAACGGGCAACGCTTCGAGATGGGCGCGGTGCCGTCGGTGGCCACGAGCAGCTCGGTGGTGCCCGAGCGCAGCCGCCCGAGGACGCGTTCGCGCTGGTCCTGGTCCATCCCGCCGTGGAGCGCTTCGGCGCGGTAGCCGCGGCCGTTGAGCGTCTCGGTGAGCTGGTCGACCTCGCCGCGGGTCCGACAGAAGACGATCGCCGCCTCGGGGGCCTCCACGTCGAGGATCCGCCCGAGCGCCGCGGGCTTGTGGGCGCGGGCGACCACGAAGGCGAGCTGACGCACCAGCGGCGCGTCGTCGGCGTCGCCGGCCGACCGGCCGATGCGGAGCCGCTCGGGATCGCGCAGGTGGCGCTGCGCGATCTTCTCCATGCGTGACGGCATCGTGGCCGAGAACAGCAGGGTCTGGCGCTCGCGCGGGCAGGCCTCGAGGATCGCCTCGAGGTC
>DATHSN010000081.1:0-7463 GCA_035464115.1 Acidimicrobiales bacterium
GCCGACCTCGGAATGGTAGTACTTCGGCTCCATCCCGTGCACCCGGAGCCGGGCCATCCGCGAGGCAAGCTCGGGGTCATCTGTGGTGATCATGCCGCCGTCGCCGAACCCGCCGAGATTCTTCGACGGGTAGAAGCTGAAGGCCGAGGCATGGCCGAGCACGCCGGCCCGCTTCCCCTTGTAGCCGGCGCCGATGGCCTGGGCGGCGTCTTCGAGCACCATCAACCCATGCTCGGCGGCGATGGCGTTGATCGGGTCCATGTCGGCCGCCTGGCCGTAGAGGTGGACCGGGATGACCGCGGCGGTGCGCGGTCCCACGGCGTCGGCCACCCGGTCCGCGGTGACGAGGAGGGTCGAGGGGTCGACATCGACGAAGCGAGGTGTGGCGCCCGCGTCCACCACGGCCTCCGCCGTGGCGATGAACTTGTTGGCCGGGACGATCACCTCGTCGCCGGGGCCGATGCCGAGCGCGCGCAGCGCGAGCTCGAGGGCGTCGGTCCCGTTGGCGACCCCGATGGCCAGGTCGCGGCCGCAGTAGCGGGCCCACGCTCCCTCGAACGCCTCGACCGCCGCCCCACCGACGAAGTCACCGCGCTCGACCACCTCGCCGATGCGGGCCAGGGCCTCGCCACCGATCTCCTCGAAGACGGGTCGGAGGTCGACGAAGGGCACCGGGGTCACGGCCGGTGCGGCCGCCTCGATGGTGGTCATGCCGGGACCTCCTCGACCTCATCGGTCTCGGCGAGCTCGACGATGCGGTTCTCGCGCAACGACGTGTCGGCCGCGGTGAGGACCCTGACCACGTCGAGACCGTCGCCACCGCCCGTCAGCGGCGCGCGGCCCTCGAGGATGCACTCGACGAAGTGCCCGTCCTCGACCACCAACGGCTCGTCGACCTCGACGTAGGGAGAGACGACGTTCCCGTAGCGGTAGCTGAGGGGGGCGTCGCCGCTGCGGTCGTCACGGTCGAAGGTGACGCCCTTGTCGTAGATCTTCAGCCGCTCGTCCATGGAGAGGTCGTCGAAGACGGCCATCGCCTCGCTCCCGACGACCGTGAGACGGCGGACCTTGCAGGGGTCGAGCCAGCTGACGTGGATCGACGCCACGACCTTGGTCCGGTGGAACTCGAGCCAGAGGTAGGCGATGTCGTCGAACCGGGGGTTGGCGGCGTGGCCGGCCCGGGCGGCCACCACGTCGGGGACGTCGTCGAGCAGGTAGTTCATGATGGCGACGTCGTGGGCCGCCAGGTCCCACACCACGCTGACGTCGGGACGGTAGAGGCCCAGGTTCAGCCGGGCCGAGTCCAGGTAGAAGAGGTCACCGAGCTCGCGCTCGGCGATGAGGGCCCGGAGCTGTCGCACCACGCTGTTGTGCACGTAGGTGTGGCCGACCATGAGCACGACCCCGGCGTCGCGTGCGGCGCGGATGAGAGCTCGGCCGTCGGCGACCGTGGTCGTGAACGGCTTCTCGACCAGCACGTGCTTGCCGGCGGCGATCGCCTCGAGCGCGACGGCGGCGTGGCTGGTCGGCGGCGTGGAGATCACCACGGCGTCCACCTCGGGCAGCGCCGACCCCAGCTCGGTGAACCACCGCAACCCCGTCGGCCAGCTCGGACCGGGGAGGCGAGGGTCGACGCACACCACCTCGGTGACCTCGGGGAGGCTGCTCAGCACCCGCAGGTGCTTGGAGCCCCAGTAGCCGATGCCCACCACCGCGATGCGCACGGTCATCACCTCTCTCGATCTGGTGACGTCCGTGGCGACGTCCTCTCCTCTGCGTGTCGCAACGGCATGGTCGTCCGGCGCTCGGGGAGCAGCCGGACCTCGGCCCGATCGGCGGCCGGCCCGACCGCCTCCCACCCCGACGGTCCGACGACGACCGACGACCTCGCCCGGGCCCGCCACCAGCTGCTGACCTCGGCCGGCAGCGCGAACCAGGCGGCGGGGTCGTCGACGAACGTCGCCAGGAGCTCCTCGTAGGCGGTCAGGCTGCCGGTCTCGTCCAGGTAGTCGGGGTGCACCAGCACCTGGGCCAGGCCACCCCGGGTGCGCAGCAGCTCGGTCTTCTCGATCCACGCCCCGGGGCCCGTCGCCTCGAGGATCACGAACAGCGTGTGGTCCTGGGGAAGGGTGAGCGGGAGCTCGACCATGTCGCCGTGCATGATCGGCCACCAGGTGCAGCACCCGCCCCGGCACGGCTGGAACGGATCGGTGTCGGGGAACGATGCGTCGTGGTCGAAGTCGAGGAGGTCCATCGCCGCCCACGAACGCTGCATGGCGGGGGCGCGGAACCCGGTGGCACCCCACATCCGGGCGTAGCCGCGGATGGCGGGCAGGCGGGCGGCCAGGGCGGCCGGCGACTCGACGTCGTGGCCGTCGTGGGTCAAGCCGTGCACACCGATCTCGCAGCCCTCCGCCAGGAGCCCGGCGCGCAGCGACGCGGGCAGCTCGTACCGCTCGGGCACGAAGTTCCAGGCCGACACGAGCCCGTGGCGCCGCTCGACCGCGCGAAGCGGTTCGATGCCGTCGAGCCCGGCCGCCGTCTCCACGTCGTGGGTCAGGACGAACGCCCAGCGTCGACCGCTCGGCCAGGGCGCCAGGCTGGGCACCGGCTGACCGAGCGCACCGGCCAGGAGGCCGAAGAGCAGGTCGTAGAGGTCGTGCAGCGCCGGCTCGACCGGCCAGCGGGGGAACGCGGTCCGCGCCTGCTGGTGGGCCAGCCGGCGGCGGAAGGCGATCTGCAGGTGGCGAGGCACCACGGGCCGGAGGTGGTAGTACGCGCTCCGGCCGAGAGCCAGGACCCGCTCGACGTGCGGGGTGAGCGCCTGCAGGTAGGCCTCGGTCCACAGGTTCGCCATGGCCTCGTTCGGGTCGAAGGGCAGCATCACGCAGCTCCCCCCGTCGCGGACCCACACCGACCCGGCCGGTCGACCCTCGTCGGTCAGCACCGCCAGGTGCGGCTCCCACTGGCCGCCCAGGCCGCGCCGCGCGACCTCGGCCTCGCCGTCGTCGGTCACCTGGGCGATCAGCGGCGTGCCCGCCACGCGGTGGAGGGAAGGGCGCCGATCGGGATCGGGCAGGGTCCACACGAGTGTCGGTCCGCTGCCCTCCGTACCGGTCCAGCCCAGCTGTCGAGATGTCCCGTCGAGAGCGATCGGTCGACCCGTGGGCGTGTACGGCGTCCGGTGGATGTCGAACAGCAGCACGGGCCCGGACGACTCGAGGACGAGCGCGGGGGTCGGCGCCGCGGGCATCACCGCGGGGACCGCCATGACGCGAACGTACGGACGGCCCGGGGCCCCGACCAGTGCAGTACGTCCCGGATCCGACCCGGGTCGACGAGTGGTGACGTTCGGCTCTGGGAGGGGTGCGGCGCGGCGCGACCATGGCCGCAGGAGGTGGCTCATGCCTGCTCCCATCCATCCCGACGCGGGATCGACCGGGGATCAGCGAGCCGCAGCTCCGGCCACGACCAGGCTCGCGGTCTCGATCACCAGCAACACCTTGTGCTTCGGCGGGGCGGAGCGGCAGCGGGTCGTGTTGGCCAACGGCCTCCTGCGCCGGGGCTACGACGTGCGGATGGTCCTCATCCAGGACGACGGACCGCTCCTCGGCCAGCTCGATCCGCAGGTGCGGGTGGTGCGACCCCGGCGGTTCTTCAACCACACCGTCTCCCCCCACGACGGCGGCGTCATGGTGACGGGCACCACCAACACCGAGTGCAGCCACGCCTGCCTGTGGCGGTACGCGGCACCCCGGTCGCGCCGGTGGATCGTCGCCTCGCACACACCGGGCACCTTCCTGGAGCGGACCTACGAGCCGATCCTCCACCACCTCATCGTCCGCTCGGACGGGCTGATCGCGCTGTCGGAGCGCCACGCCGAGGCGCTGCGCGCCCACGAGGGCTTCCGTCTCCCCACGGCGATCATCCCGAACGGCACCGATCTCGCGCCGGCGCCCCGCGCCCGCTCCCTGCCCCCGGGAGGGCTGCGCTTCGGCGTGGTCGGCCGGCTGGTCCCCCAGAAGGGCATCGACCTGCTCCTCGCCGCGCTCGCCGGGCTGCCGTCCGACCTCCCGCCCTGGGAGGTGGTCGTCGCCGGCTGGGGCGACGAGCTCGACGGCGATCGGGCGGAGGCCGTCCGGCTCGGGCTGGGTGGGCGGGTCCGCTGGCTCGGACCGGTCGACTTCCCTCAGGCCATCGACGCGTTCGACGTCCTCGTGCTCCCGAGCCGCTCCGAGGCCCTGCCCATGGTGCTGATCGAAGCGATGATGTCGGGGGTGCCGGTCATGGCCTCGGCCGTCGGCAGCGTGCCCGAGCTGCTCGGCCACGGCCGCCACGGCACGCTGGTCGAGCCGACCGCCGACGCGTGGCGTGATGCGCTCGTCCGGGCGCTCGGGCGAGAGCTGCCCCTCGAGCAGGCCGCCGACGCGGCGCTGGCCCACGCTCGGGTGGAGCTGACCGCCGACGCCATGGTCGACCGGTACGCCCGGGTCATCGACGACGTGGCGGTCACCCGATGACGTGGATCTCCACCCACGTCGGCCCCGCCGTCGACGACGTGGGCGGCATCTCGACCGTCCTGGCGTCCTACCAGCGCCTCGGCGCGCACGGTCACCGGCTCACCGTGCTCCCGAGCTACCGGAGCACCGCCCCGCTGTGGGGTCTCGCCCTGTGGGCCCGGGCGGTGTGGGTGCTGATCACCACGCCGCGCTCCACCCTGGGGGTGGTCCACGCCCACGTGAGCCGACGGGGGTCCTTCGTCCGCGAGGGCTCGCTGCTGGTGATCGCCCACCTCCGGGGGTGTCCCACGTGCGCCACGGTCCACGGCTCGTGCTTCGGCGTCAACTTCCACCGGTTCCGGCCTCTCTACCTGTTCGTGCTGCGTCGCGCCGACCGGGTGGTGACCCTCACCTCGGAGACCCAGGATCTGCTGCGGCCCCTCCTCGGCGCCGACCGGCTGGTGACGATCCCGAACCCCGTCGACGCGCCGGACCACCCGAGCCCGGTGTGCCGCACCGGACCCGTGGCGCTGTTCGCCGGTGAGCTCAGCCGCCGCAAGGGCTTCGACGTGCTGCTGGAGGCCTGGGAGAACGTCCAGCGCCGCATCCCGGAGGCCGAGCTGCTCGTGGTCGGACCCGTCGCCGACGTCCCGATCCGACCCGCGCCGGGCTGGAGGCACCTCGGGATCGTGGACCGGACCGAGGTGCCGCACCTGCTCGATCGCGCCCGCCTCGGCGTGCTCCCCTCCCGCCACGAGGCGATGCCCGTGTTCCTCCTCGAGGCGATGGCGGCGGGCCGGCCGGTCGTCTCGACCGACGTCGCCGCCATCCCGACGATCGTCGGGGACGCGGGGATCATCGTCCCCGTCGGGGACCCGATCGCGCTGGCCGACGCGCTGTCCCACCTGTTGGGCGACGCCGAGGAGGCAGCCCGCGTGGGCGAGATCGGGCGCCGGCGGGCGACGGACCGCCACGGCCTCGCCACCGTCGCCGAGGCCGTGGCGGACCTCTACGACCAGGTCGTGCGCACCCACGACCGGGTGCCGACGTGACCGCGATCGCCCGCCCGTGGCCGCGACCGCAGGGCCCCCTGCTCGCCAGGGCGGTCGTCCCGGCGGCGCTGGTCGGCGCCGCCGCCGTCCCCGCGCTCGCCCTGCGCACCGGACGGGTGACGGTGGCGCTCGGTGCGGCGCTGGCCGGCCTGTTCGTCCTGCTCGTCCGGTTCCGCGCCGAGGTGCTGGTGGCGGCGGTGATCGCCATGTCCGTCACCACCCTCACCGCCGGGTTCCCGCTCGGGGTGGAGGTCGCCGGGTTCCGGCTGGCCGTCTACGACGTGCTGTTGGTGGCGGCGGTGGTGATCGCGCTGGAGCGCCCCGCACCGTTCCACCTCGGGCCACTGCTGCCGATCGCGGTGGCGGCCACGGCCATGGGCGTGGTCCTGGGGAAGGTCAACGGGGCGGCGATCGACGTCCAGGTGGACGAGGCCCGTTCGGTCGCCTACCTCCTCGCCGGTCTCGCCCTCAGCCGCTACCTGACCTGTGACCGTCTGCTGCAGGCAGGGAGCAGGCTGGTCGCCGGCGTGCTCTGGGTCTCGTTGGCGGTCGTCCTGGCCAACCTGGTCGTCGGCGTGGCCATCGCCGCCAGCGAAGGGCAGGCCCACCTCGCCCGGGGGACCAGCGGGGCCGGCTCGAGCGCGGTCGAGTTCGGCGCCACCCGCTACGTGACGGTCACCACCCACCTGGCGCTGCTGGTCCTCGCCGCGCTGCTGGCCTACGCCGCCCTGCCCGGCGACCGGCCGGTCCTCCGCATCCATCGGGGTCTGCTGGTGGCACTGCTCGTCCCCGCCGCCGTGCTGGTGGTGTTCAGCTTCAGCCGCAACACCGTGCTCGGGCTCGTCGCCGCGCTGCTGTTCACCCTCGTCGCCACCCGATCGCTCCGCTCGTACGTGGACCTGGCCATCCGCAGCGTCGCCGCCGTCGCCACCCTCGTGCTGGTCTCGCTGCTCCTCTTCCCGGCCCCCACCCAGGAGGTGGCCGCGACCTTCGCCGGTCGTGTCCTGGCCGGGACCTCTGCGGACGCGCTGGCGATCGACTCCGGGGTCCAGTTCCGCCAGATCGAGAGCGAGCTCGCGCTCACGTCGCTCCGCGAGAACCCGCTCGTCGGGATCGGGTTCGGCACCAGCTACCGACCCGACCTCGCGCAGGATCCGTTCCCGGCCGACGCCTCCGACTACGCGCGGAGCTACGTCCACAACTGGTACCTGTGGTTGGCGACCAAGCTCGGCGTGATCGGCGCCGTGCCGATCATCGCGATCCTCGTGGTCGCCCTCGCCCGCTCGCTCGTCGGGACCCCCAGCCAGGTCGTCCTCGCCAGCGGGCTCGCCGCCATCGTCGCCGTCGGGGTCGTGTGGTCGACCCTCCGGGAAGCCGGCATGGCCCTGGTGATCGGCCTGATCGCCGGGTGCCTCTCCCGCCCTGAGCCGGAGGGCGCCATCAGCGGACATCGGAGCACGACGTGACCGAGCGCGACTACCTCACGAGCCTCCGCCGCCACTGGCGGCTGGGCCTGAGCTGCGTGATCCTCGCGGTGCTGGCGGCCGTGATCTTCACCGCGACCGTCACGCCGACCTACCGGGCCACGGCCACCGTGTTCGTCTCGGTCCGCATCGACGAGCCGGGGTCGGCGTACCAGGCCGGGATGTTCACCCAGCAGCGCGTCCAGTCCTACGCCGCCATCGTCGACTCGCCGTCGGGCATGGAGGTCGTCGTCGACGAGCTCGAGCTCGAGCTCACCGCCGACGAGCTGGCCGGCCGCGTGACCGCTGAAGCACCGATCGACACCGGGCTGCTCAAGATCTCCGCCGAGCACCCCTCCGCGGTGGTGGCGCGCGAGATCGCCCACGCGGCCGCGGCCGCCTTCGCCGAGCAGGTGCCGGTGCTGGAGCAGGTGGCGGGCACCGCCGAA
>DATHSN010000082.1:0-2037 GCA_035464115.1 Acidimicrobiales bacterium
CCGCGAGCGGATGAGCCGAGCGGCCCGAGCCTCGGTCCGGCTGCGCACCTGGGAGCGCATCGGCGACGCCCTGCTCTGGCACTACCGCGACGCCCGGGGCCTCCGGGAGGTCCGTGCGGCATGAACCCGCTCGAGGGGCACCTCGTGGTGTCGCTCCACGACGTGGCGGCGACGTCGGCCGACGCCACCGCCTCCTGGCGCGCCGACCTCGTCGCTCGAGGTGTGCCGGCGACCCTCCTCGCCATCGCCGGACCGTGGCGCGGACACTACCTGGCCCGTTCACACGACCTCGCCATGTGGCTGCGGGCCCGGGAGGAGCGGGGCGACGAGGTCGCGTTGCACGACTGGTCGCACGAGGCCGGTAGCACCGGCCCCCGGTGGCGTCTGGCCATGGCCCGGCTGATCGCTCGCGGCGCGGCCGAGTTCGCCGCCCTCGACGAGGCCGAGGCCCACCAGCGCCTCGCCCGCGGCATCGACGCGCTCGCCGACTGCGGCCTCCACGCGGTGGGCTTCACCCCGCCCGGCTGGCTGGCGTCGCCCGGCAGCCGCGCCGCGTGCACGGCCCTCGGGTTCCGGTACAGCACGTCGCAGACCGCGGTGATCGACCACCGCTCGCAGGTCCAGCACCGCATCCCCGCCTTCTGCCATCGCCCCGGAACCCGATGGGAGGGGGTCGGGGCCGCCCTGCTCCGGCGCGCCACCGCGCACCGGGCTCGGCGAGGGCGCACCGTCCGCATCGCGCTGCACCCGGCGGACCTCGAGCGACCCGGGCTCCGGGAGGTCGCCCTGGCCGCCATCGACGACGCCCTCGACGCGGGGCTCCGGCCGATCACCTACCGCGACCTGCTCGAGGTCGAGGCGGTCGCATGACCCACATCGTCCAGTTCGCCAACTTCTACTCGCCCACCTCGGGAGGACTGCGCACCACGGTCGACGCGCTCGGCTCCGGGTACGAAGCCGCTGGCCTCCGCCGCAGCCTCGTCGTGCCCCACATCGCCGCCGCGCCGGGCGACCCTCCGACGGCGACCTGGGCCCTCCCGAGCCTGGCGGTGCCGGGCGCCCCCTATCGCGTGGTCCGGTCGTCTCGCTCGATCCTGCGCGCGCTCGACGCCCTCGAGCCGGACCGCGTCGAGGTGCACGACAAGCTCCACGCCGCCGCCATCGGGCGGTGGGCCCGCCGCCGCGGGGTCCCTGCCGTCCTCGTCTCCCACGAGCGCCTCGACGTGATCCTCGCGCCACGGCTGCCGAGGTCGCTGCCCCTCTCGGCGCTCGTCGACCGGTGGAACGAGCGGCTCGTGGCCGCCTTCGACACCATCGTGTGCGCGTCGCGCTATGCCGGGGCCGAGCTGGAGCGCGTCGGGGCGTCGGTGACCCGCATCCCTCTCGGCGTCGACCTGTCGGTGTTCCATCCCGACGCCGGGGCACCGTCGTGCAGCCCGCAGCTCGCCATGGTCGGCCGCCTCTCGAAGGAGAAGTGTCCCGACCTCGCCATCGAGGCGTTCGCGAGGGCCCACGCCGCCGGCGTGGCCGCCGAGCTGGTGGTCATCGGCGACGGTCCCCTGCGCGGCGTGCTCGAGCGACGCGCCACCGGACTCCCCGTGCGGTTCGTCGGCCACGAGTCGAGTCGGCGCGTCGTGGCCTCGGTGTTGGCCTCCTCGTCGGCGCTCCTCGCACCCTGTCCCATCGAGACGTTCGGACTGTCGGTGCTCGAAGCGATGGCGTGCGGGACGCCACCCATCGTGCCCGACGAAGGAGCGGCGCCCGAGTTGATCGCGCACGGTGCCGGCGTCGTCGTGCCCCACGACCCGACGCCGTTCGCGGCAGCCATCGCCGACATCGTCGACCAGCGCTCGACCCGCATGCGGGTCGCAGCCCGTGCCCGGGCCGTGGCCCATCCGTGGTCGTCGACGATCGATCGGATGTTGGCGATCCACGACGGGGCCGGGCTGCCGTGCTGAGGGTGCGTCCGCTCGAGCCGGGCGACGGCGACGCCGTTCGGCGCATCTTCCGCACGACGCTGGTCCTCGGTCGGCCGTT
>DATHSN010000083.1:0-28597 GCA_035464115.1 Acidimicrobiales bacterium
GATCGTACCGGGTAGCCTGCGACGTCCCCTTCCGGGGGGAGCGACGGGGCGACGGGGAGAGCCGATGACCGAGCCAGCCACCATGATCCGGCGCGGGGTCGCCGCATGACCGACAAGGCGTTCGCCGTGGTCGGCATGGGCAACGCCATCGTCGACGTCATCAGCCACGTCGACGACGCTTTCATCGCCCGGCACGGCCTCGATCGGGGCGCGATGCGCCTCATCGACACCGACGAGGCGCATCGGCTCTACGCGTCGATGCCCCCGGGGATCGAGGCGTCGGGCGGGTCGGCCGCCAACACCTGCGCGGGCATCGCGTCGTTCGGGGCACCCGTCGCCTACATCGGCAAGGTGCGCGACGACCAGCTCGGCGAGGTCTTCGCCCACGACATGCGCGCCGCCGGGGTCACCTACGAGGTCGCTCCCGGCGACGACGGCGACCCCACCGCCCGCTGCCTCATCGTGGTCACGCCCGACGCCCAGCGCACCATGAGCACCCACCTGGGCATCGCCCGCTACGTGGCGCCCGCCGACGTCGACGAGGCGCTCGTCGCCGCGGCGCAGCTGTTCTACTGCGAGGGCTACATCTGGGACGTCGACCTCACCAAGGAGGCCATCCTGAAGGGGATGGACGTGGCCCGGCGCGCCGGTGGCCAGGTGGCGCTGGCGCTGTCCGACGGCTTCTGCGTCGACCGCCACCGCGCCGAGTTCCTCGAGCTGGTGAACGACCGGGTCGACGTGCTGTTCGCCAACGAGACCGAGATCTGCTCGCTGTACGAGGTCGAGACGTTCGACGAGGCGCTGCGCGCCGTCACCGGGCGCTGCCAGGTCGCGTGCCTCACCCGCCACGAGCACGGCTCGGTGGTGGTCGTCGGCGACGACGTGCACGTCATCGAGGCCGAGCCGGTCGACCACGTCGTCGACACCACCGGCGCCGGCGACCTCTATGCCGCCGGGTTCCTCTACGGCCACACCGCCGGGTTGCACCCCGCCACCAGCGCCCGCCTCGGATCCCTCGCCGCCGCCGAGGTCATCTCGCACCTGGGGGCGCGTCCCGAGCGTCCGCTGTCGGAGCTGGCGGCGCCGCTGTTCACGTGAGCGGGCAGGGTGGTCGGCCGGATCGCACCGGGGTGGCGCGCCGATAGGGTCGATCGGGTGACGCCGGAGCCCCAACGACTGCTCAGCCGGCAGTTCGTGGTGGTCACCGCGGCCTGCGCAGCCTTCTTCGTGTCGTTCGGGTCCACCATCCCGGTGCTGCCCCGCTACGTCTCCGACGCCCTCGACCAGGGCGACGTGGTCGTCGGCCTGGTCGCCGGCTCGTTCGCGGTGTCGGGGATCCTGCTGCGCCCGTTCATCGGCCTCATCGGCGACCGCCACGGTCGGCGGGCGCTCATCGTGGTCGGTGCGATCCTCACGGCCCTCGGCCACCTCGGCCACGTCCTGGCCGACACCGTGCCGCTGCTCGTGGTGATGCGCCTGATCATCGGGGCGGGCCAGGCCGCGTTCTTCGTCGGCGCGGCCACCCTCGTCGCCGACCTGGCACCGCCGGCGCGGCGCGGCGAGGCCGCCAGCTACTTCTCGGTGGCGCTCTACCTCGGACTGGGCATCGGCCCGTTCATCGGCGAGCGGCTGCTGGCCGCGGTGTCGTTCGACGCCGTGTGGCTGTTCGCCACGGGCGGGGGCGTGGTCGCCGCGGCCCTCGGTGCGACGCTCCCGGCACGGGTGCCGTCTCCCGTCGTCGAGGGGGCGGTCCCCCAACGGGCCGGGCGGGGCCCGATGTTCCACCCTGCCGGGGTCGGCCCGGGGGCGGTCCTCGGCCTCGGGGTGCTCGGCTTCGTGGGGTTCAACACCTTCGTGCCCCTCTTCGCCGAGGGCATCGGCATCGACGACGTCGCCCCCGTGTTCCTCGTGTACTCGCTGGTGGTGGTCACGGTCCGGGTCCTCGGGGCCCGGCTCCCCGACCGCCTGGGTCCGGCCCGGGCCGGCACCGCGGCGCTGGCCGCGTCGGGTGGGGGACTGGTCCTCGTCGCCGTCTGGCAGTCGCCCCTCGGGCTCTACCTGGGGACGGCGGTGCTGGCGCTGGGCTCGTCGCTGCTCTACCCGGCGCTCATGGCCGCCGCGGTCAACGCCGTGGGCGACGACGAGCGCTCCCAGGTGGTGGCCACGTTCACCATGTTCTTCGAGATCGGCACCGCCGCCGGTGGGCTCACGCTCGGCGCGGTGGCGGCGGCGTCGAGCTACGCCGGCGCGTTCGTGGCCGGCGCGGCGTCGGCGGCGGCCGGGTTGGCGCTCCTGCGGCTGTGGCTCGTGCCCCGGTTGCGCGCCGCCGCACCGGCCTCGGCGGCGCGCACCAGCTGATCGGTCGGGGCGGCCCGGTCGGCGGCGCGCGTACGCTCCGCACCGTGGCCCGATCGCCCCGCCTCGACCCTCGGCCGGTGTTCCTCCCGCCCGAGCGGCCCGCCTACCGCAGCCACGTGGTGGTGGAGCGGGCGCTCACGCCGGGCCAGTGCGACCGGGTGGTCGCCCTCGGCTCGCGGTGGCGCGCCGACGAGGCGACCCTCGCCGGTGAGGCCTCCGGTGCGGCCGATCCGGCGTTGCGCCGCTCGACCGTCACCTGGCTCCCGCCCGAGGACGACACCGAGTGGCTGTTCGAGCGGCTCGCCGCGGTGGACGAGCGGGCCAACCGCCAGTGGGACTTCGAGCTCACCGGATTCGGTGAGGACCTCCAGCTCACCGCCTACGACCGCCCGGGGTCGTTCTACACCTGGCACCAGGACGGTCTCGACGGTGAGGTCGCCACCCGCAAGCTGGCGGTGGTGGTCCAGCTCACCGACCCCGCCACCTACGAGGGTGCCGACCTCGAGCTGTTCGACGTGGTGGCCGACCTCGACGACGAGGCCCTCGCGGCGTGGACCGACCGCTGTCGGGTGCGGGGCACCGCGGTGGTGTTCCCGGCGTTCGAGTACCACCGGGTCACCCCGCTGCGGGCCGGCGTCCGCCACTCGCTCGTCGCCTGGGTGTCGGGCCCGCCCTTCCGCTGACCGCCGCCCCGTCCTGGGGCCCGGCGGGCGACGCAGGTCAGGCGAACGCGGCGTGCTGCTCGGCGCGCAGCTGGTCGACGAGGCGGCCGTCGGGCAGCTCGACGTCGTCGTAGGTCAGCACCTGGTCGCGCCCGACGGCGTGGCGCAGGGTGCAGCCCTCGGCCACGCCGATCGGGAGGAGACGACCCGAGGCCGTGACGTCGGCCCGCTCGGCCTGGCCGTAGGTGTCGTAGCCGCCGAGCCCGTCGAGGACCTGGTCCGCCGCGAGGTCGCGCTTGGCGGTGGTGACCACCTCGACCATCGGCTCGGGTCCCGACGGGAGCACCTCGTCGCGGAACAGCACCACCCGGGCGACCGACGTCGGCACCTCGAAGTGGCACAGGTGGTACGGCGTGTAGAACGAGTAGAGCGGTCCGGTGCCGAGCTTGTAGAGCTCGAGGTAGTGGCGCTGGCGGGGGTCGTCGTGGGTGCCGAGGACGTACACCCCGGGGCCGGGTCGGGCGCCCACCACGTAGTCGACGACGCCGCCGAGGGCACGGAGCTCGTCGACGTCGTAGCGGTCGACCAGCTCGTCGACGTGGCCGTCGTGGTCCCACCCGTTCATCCCCCGCCGGGGCACCGTCATCCCGCAGGCGTTGGCCACGATGGCCTGCTCGAACGAGATCTTGGTGCCGTCGGCGAAGCTCGTCACCATGTGGACGTCCTGGCCCCAGCGCTCGGCGAACCCCTGCTGGGTGGTGGGGTTGCGGTACGGGTCCTGCAGGCCCTTCACGTTGCCGCACACCAGCGGCTCCACCCCGATCCCGCGCACGAAGCGCACCAGGTTCATCTGCACGCCGGGCTGGTCGCCGTCGGACCCGGTCACGATCACGCCGGCCGCCGCGGCCCGACGTCGCAGCAGCGGTCCGACCGTGCCGTCGACCTCGGCGTTGAGCAGCACCACGTCGCGTCCCCGGTCGATGGCCCGGCTGACGACGTGGGCGGCGTGCTCCACCGATCCGGTGGCCTCGACGATGCAGTCGACCGCGTCGGAGTCGGTGACGAGGCGCCAGTCGTCGGTGACCACGGGGCGCCCGGCGCGGACCGCGTCGTGGACGGCCTCGACCCGGTCGCTGACGACCGGGTCGAGGCCCACGTCGGCGCACGCGGTGGCCGCGCGTCCGACGGTGCGGTTGGCCACCACCGACACGACCATGCCCGGGGTCGAGTGGGTGATCTGGCGGATGATGCCCGCGGCCATGAACCCGGCGCCGACGATGCCGACCCGCACCGGCCGGCCGCTGGCCTCGCGCGCGGCGAGCGCACGGTCGACGAGGATCACGGCAGCCTCCCGCCGGCGTCGGGGTCGATCCGGGGCCAGGTGGCGTCCTTGTCGCTGATGTCGGTGACCGGCATCGGCCAGTCGATGCCGAGCGCGGGGTCGTCGTGGGCCAGGCCACGCTCGGCTCCCGGGGCGTACGGGGCGCTCACCAGGTAGGTGACCTCGGCGCGATCGGTGAGCGCCTGGTACCCGTGGGCGAACATCGGGGGGACGTAGAGCGCGAGCCGATCGTCCTCGTCGAGGCGGGCGCCGAACGGCTGCAGGTGGGTGGGCGACTCGGGGCGCAGGTCGACGATCACGTCGAAGATCGCGCCCCGGGTGCAGCGCACGAGCTTGGCCTCGTCGTGAGGTGGCACCTGGTAGTGCATGCCGCGCAGCGTGCCGGCCCGGTGGTTCACCGAGACGTTGGCCTGGGCGATCACCGGCTCGAGGCCGTGGTCGCGCATCTCGTCCTGGCAGAAGACCCGGGCGAACGCGCCGCGGTCGTCCTCGCGGAGCTCGGGGGCGACGAGGTAGGCGCCCCGCAGCGGGGTCTCGGTGAAGATCACGTGGTGGTCCACCGCAGATCGTCGTCGAGCTGGCCGGTGGCGCGCAGGTGCTCGATCTGGGCCAGCCGGGTGAAGTGGCGCGATCCGAAGGCGGTCTCGTCGAAGCCCACCGCGGTGAACGCGTCGCGCAGCTCGGCGATGCCCCGCCGGATGTCCCACTCGCAGGCGAAGCCGGGCAGCAGCCGGCCCAGCTTGGCGAACGAGACCCGGTAGGAGCGGGTGTCGCCGCCGAGGTCGCCGAACGTGACCTCGCACCCGGGATAGGCCTCGGCCACCGCCTCGGCGATGTCGCGCACGCGGTGGTTGTCGGCGTCGGAGCCGACGTTGACCACCTCGCCGCGCACCCGGTCGAGCGGTTGGGTCAGCACCGCGCCGATCGCACGGGCGATGTCGGCGCCGTGCACCAGTGGCCGCCACGGCGTGCCGTCGCTGGTCATGGCGATGACCCCGCGGGTGTGGGCGACCGCGACCAGGTTGTTCACCACCAGGTCGACCCGGAGCCGGGGCGACATCCCGTAGGCGGTGGCGTTGCGCAGGAAGGTCGGCGCGAACACGTCGTCGGCCATGGCGCCCACGTCGTTCTCGACGGCGAGCTTGCACTCGGCGTAGGCGGTCTGGGGGTTGGTGGGTGATGTCTCGTCGACCACGTCGTCGGCCGCCACCCCGTAGACGCTGCACGACGACATGTGCACGAAGCGGGGCACGTCGGCCTTGCGGGCCAGCTCGGCGAGCCGGACGGTGCCCTGGTGGTTGATCTCCTCGGTGACGTCGCGGGCCATCTGGCCGAGCGGGTCGTTCGACAGCTCGGCGAGGTGGACCACCGCGTCGGCGCCGCGCAGATCGTCGACGTCGAGGTCGCGCACGTCGGCGCGCAGCACCGCGGGGCGGCGTCGCGGCCCGCGCCCGAGCCACGTGTCGGCGTAGAAGCCGGTGTCGATCCCCTGGACCCAGTGGCCGTCCTCGAGCAGCCGCTCGGCGACGAGCGGTCCGAGGTAGCCCTCGGACCCGGTGAGGACCACGCGCAGCGGCACGCCGGCCGCGCCGCTCACGCGTCGCTCCAGGTCTTCCACGGCGCCTCGCCCATCTCCCACATGGAGTTGAGCGCGGTGTACTCGCGGTAGGTGTCCATCCCCATCCAGAACCCCCGGTGGGGGAACACCCGCAGCTCGCCGTCCGACGCCAGCTTCGACAGCGGCTCGCGCTCGAGCAGCAGCTCGGGGTCGTCGGTGGGCAGGTAGTCGAGGAAGCGGTGGCGGAAGAAGAAGAACCCCCCGCTGACGAACCCCTCGGTGGTGTCGGGCTTCTCGTTGAAGCCGAGCACCCGGTCGTCGGACACCGACATCTCGCCGTAGCGCGACGTGGGCTGGACGCCGACGACGGTGCCGACCGCGTCGTGCGACTGGTGGAAGTCGAGCTCGCGACCCAGGTCGACATCGCCGATGCCGTCGCCGTAGGTCACGCCGAACACCTCGGTGTCGAGGTGCTCGGCCACCCGTGCGATGCGGGCGCCGGTGCCGGTCAGCAGGCCGGTCTCGACGCAGGTGACCTCCCAGTCGTCGCACCCCTGGCGGTTGTGGAACTCGACCGGGATGCCGTCGCCGAGCCGGACGGTGAAGTCGGCGAGGTTCTCCCGGTAGCGGAGGAAGTACTCCTTGATGTCCCAGCCCTTGTACCCGAGCGGGAGCACGAACCGCCGGAACCCGTGCTCGCTGTAGGCCTTCATGATGTGCCACAGGATCGGCCGCCCGCCGATGTCGACCATCGGCTTGGGCAACGACTCGGTGGCCTCGCGCAGCCGGGTGCCGAGTCCGCCGCACAGGATCACGATGGGGATCTCGTCAGGTCGCATGCGTGCGCCCTCCGCTCGCTCGCTCGGGACGATGCGGGCATCGTCCCTCTCGGCGGGCGGTGTGCCCGATGGCGGCGACTCCCATTCACCGAGTCGCCAGAAGTTCAGCGGGTCGTGGCGCGCCGCGCCGGGGCGCCGACGAGATCAGCGGGTGGCGTCACCCATCCGGAACTCGTGGGTGAGCTCGTCGAGCCGGGCCCGCAGGTCGAGGTCGAGCGGCGCGTCGACGGCGGCGAGGGTGGCGGTGAGCTGCTCGGGTCGGCTGGCCCCGACGATGGCCGACGTGACCGCCGGGTGGCCGAGCACCCACGACACGGCCAGGGTGGCCATGGGCAGGCCGGCGTCCTCGGCCAGCTCGCGGATGGCCGCCACCGCGGCGAACTCGCGGTCGTGCCAGTAGCGCTCGCGGTAGCGCTCGCCGGCGGTGCCGAGGGTGAACCGGCCGCCCTCGGCGGGGGCCGCGCCGGGCTGGTGCTTGCCGGTGAGCAGGCCGCCCGCCAGCGGGTTGTAGGGGATCACGCCGATCCCCTCCTCCTGGCACAGCGGGAGCAGCTCGCGCTCGATCTCGCGGAACAGCAGGTTGTAGCGGGGTTGGACCGACACGAACCGGGCCAGCCCCCGCACGTCGCTGCGACCGAGGGCGAGCGCCAACCGGTAGGCGAGGAAGTTCGACACGCCCACGTAGCGGGCCCGACCCGACCGCACGATGACGTCGAGGGCCTCGAGGGTCTCGTCGACGGGCGTCGACGGGTCGTCGGCGTGGAGCTGGTAGAGGTCGACGTGGTCGACGTCGAGGCGGCGGAGCGACGCGTCGACGGCGTCGAGCACGTGGCGCCGCGACGAGCCCTGGTCCCAGCGCGACGGGCCGGTGCGGCCCACGCACTTGGTGGCCACCACGAACTCGTCGCGTCGACCCTTCAGCCACCGCCCGACGATCTCCTCGGTGCGGCCGACCGTGTCGAGGCCACCGCCCAGCGGGTACACGTCGGCGGTGTCGAGGAAGGTGACCCCGGCGTCGGCGGCCGCGTCGAGGATGGCGTGCGAGGTGGGCTCGTCGCACTGCAGCCCGAAGGTCATGGTGCCCAGGCAGATGCGGGAGACGGGGAGCCCGGTGGACCCCAGACGGACGTGCTGCACGGCGGCTCCTCGGGCTCGACGGGCTAGAGCTGGGTGCGACCCCGCTCGATGATGGCCTGGCGGCGGGCCTCGACCTCCTCGGGGCCGATGCCGCGCTCGCGCCAGGCGCGGGCGTGGCGGGCCTCGACGTCCCACGCGTCGGCGGTGGTGCCGGCGGTGCCCTCGGCGTAGGTGGCGTAGATCTGGCGGACGCCGTCCTGGTCGTTGTGGACGATGTCGTGGGCGATGTCGCGGCAGAACGGCAGCAGCTCGTGGTGGGGGACGACGTGGTTCACGAGCCCCCAGGTGAGGGCGCCCTTGGCGGTGAGGAAGTTGCCGGTGGCCGACATCTCCCGGGCCCGCCGCACGCCGACGGCCTCGGGGAGCAGCACGGTGAGGCCCCACCCCGGCTGGACGCCGACCCGGGCGTGGGTGTCGGCGAAGCGGGCGTGCTCGGACGCCACGAGGAAGTCGCAGGCCAGGGCCAGCTCGAACCCACCGGTGATGGCGGCGCCGTTGATGGCCCCGATGACGGGCTTGGTCATGGGCGGGATCGGGCCCCGGCGGCCGAACGGACCGGGGGTGGCCCCGCCGTCGGCGTCGCCGGCGCGCAGGTTGTCGCCGGTGGAGCCCAGCTCCTTCAGGTCGAGACCGGCGCAGAACGCGGGGTCGGCGCCGGTGAGGATCACCACGTCGACCTCGTCGTCGGCCTCGACCTCGCGGAACACCTGCGGGAGCCGGCGGAGGACCTCGCTGCTCAGCGCGTTGCGGGCCTCGGGACGGTTCAAGGTGACGGTGGCGATGCGATCGGCCACCTCGACCAGCACGACGTCGGTGTCGTTCACGGCATGGACCTCCGGATCGGACGGCGGGCGTCAGGGCTCGTCGTCGTCGTCGATCGGGGGGAGGAACTCGAAGCGCAGGTCGCCGAGGCGCACCAGCGTCGACGCGATCCAACCCCCCATGGCGCTGAAGTGCGTGTCGAGGATCGACCCGTCCTCCAGGGTCTTCTCGTCGAGCTCGTAGGAGCCCTCGTAGGACACCTCGATGGCGTGCGACGGCTCGCTCAGGTCGTGGCCGTACACCGTCTCCACGGTGGGACCCGACCGCTCGAGGCGCTCGCCCCCGATGCTGGGCGAGTGCTCGGGGAGGACGGCGAGCATGCCCTCCACCTGCGGGGTCTCGGCGAGGCGCTGGACCCGCAGGACGATCTCGATCTCGATGCGGGGGCCCTCGTCCATGTCCTCGCCGATGTACCAGGACCGGTACGCGGTCTGGGCCCAGGTGGGCCAGTCGAGGGTGATGTCGGCGCGCACCCGCGGCGGGGAGCCCTCGCCGGGGAGGCCGTAGGACGTCTCCCAGGTGAGGTCGCCGAGCAGCACGTCGACCTGGAAGCGCTCCTCGAACGCCTGGCGCTCGAGCAGCGCGCCCTCGAAGGCGTCGCGCAGCGCGCCGATGGCGTCGGTGAACACGTGGTCGAGCATCTGCGGCGACCCTACTGCCGGCGGTCGCCGGCGGGCCCGTCGGCGGCGAGCTCGTCGGCGCGGGCGGTCACGATCCGCGGGGGTGCGGGGTCATGAGGGCGATGGCGACCGACGCGCCGAGCGGGGCGTGGCGCACGGTGGCGATGCGGCGTCCGGGTTGCACCGCCGGCTTCGGCGTCCCGAGGTGCTCGCCGAGGCGGGTGGCGGCCAGGTCGAGGTCGGCGACGGTGACGGTGATGCCCCACAGCTCGGCCGGGCCGTCACCGGCGGGCTCGCGGGGACCGACCAGCTCGAGGATGGGGGCCGGGTCGCCCAGGCGGAAGAACACCTGGCGCATCGGTCGCTCGGGCGTGCCCACGTCGCGGCTGCGCCGGGGCTCGAGCCCCACGTGGGCCAACGCCCCGATGGTGCGGGCCAGGTCCGGTGAGGTGACGACCACGTGGTCGATCTCGATGGCGGTGTTGGGGTGCTCGGTGGACGGCGCGGGTGGCGTCGGTGCGGTGACCCCTGCGGTGGCGAGACCGTCGATCGATCCGTCGTCGACGCCGGTGAGGCCCCAGAGGCGCACGCCCCGTCCCTGCTCGGGGCCGACCAGGCGGATGCGCACCCCACCGACCCGGGTGGTGCCGTCGTCGGCGACCGCGAAGCCGGCCTGGGCCCAGGCGGCCGGCTCGTCGCCGATCACCAGCTCCACGAGACGGGGCGCGTCGCTCATCGTCGGGACCGTACCCGGCGCCCGCACCGGGCGCGCCGGGGCCGGTGACACGGTCGTCGGCCGGCGGGGCATCCTGGGTCCATGCCCGAGTCGACACCCCCCTGGGAGCTCACCGGCGACGTGGTCGCCCGTCTGCGCGCCGAGCTGGCGACCGCCGACCCCGACACCCGGGCCGACTTCGACGCGTTCGCCCGGTTCGTGGCCGAGCAGCTCGGCGCCTACCGGGTCGACCTCGGCGACGAGTGGGCCGTCTACCACGGCCTCGCGTTCGTGAGCCTCATGACCGAGCTGGCTCGCAACAACTACGAGAACGGGGCCATCGACCACGCCACCGCGGGTGCGCTCACCGCCGTCGCCCGGGGCGTCGCCGCGGTCCTGGCCGACCGGGCGCCCGGGCCGGGTGGGCCGGGTGGGCCCGACGAGGCCCCCCACGCCGGGGCGGGAGACGGCTCTGTCGACGACGGCGCGCCGGCCGGAGCCGACATCGATCCCGGTGGGGCGGGACCCGTGGGAGCATGACGCCCATGTCCTCCCTGAGCGAGATCGACCCGTTCCGCGCCGCCGAGGCCACCGCCGCCGAGCTGGTGCGGCGGGCCGGGGGCCCGCCCGACGTCGCCGTGGTGCTGGGCTCGGGCTGGGGCGACGCCGCCGACCAGCTGGGCGACGCCGAGGAGGAGATCGCCACCTCCGAGCTCGGCGGGTTCCCCCCGTCGACGGTGCCGGGCCACGGCGGGTCGGTCCGGGTGACCCGGGCGGGCGACCGCCGGGTGCTGGTGTTCCAGGGTCGGGTCCACCTCTACGAGGGCAACCCGCCCGCCGCCGTCGTCCACGGTGTGCGCTCGGCGGCCATCGCGGGCGCGTCGGTCGTGATGCTCACCAACGCCGCCGGGTCGCTCAACGCGTCCTTCCCCGTGGGCACCGGCGTGCTGATCGCCGACCACCTCAACCTCACCGGCTCGTCGGGCCTGTGGGGCGCGCCGCCGCCCGAGCCCTACGGGTCGCGCTTCGTCGACCTCACCGACGCCTACTCGCCCCGGCTGCGGGCCATCGCCCGCGAGCTCGATCCGGCGCTCGGCGAGGGCGTCTACGCCGCGCTGCACGGACCGAACTACGAGACCCCGGCCGAGATCGCCATGCTGCGCACCCTGGGTGCCGACCTGGTCGGCATGTCCACCGCGCTCGAGACGATGGCGGCCCGCCACATCGGGGCCGAGGTGCTGGGCCTGTCGCTCGTCACCAACCTGGCCGCCGGCATCGGCGGCGCGCCGCTCGACCACGTCGAGGTCCTCGAAGCAGGCGCCGCTGCGGGCGCCCGGCTGGGGGCGCTGCTCCGCTCGGTCATCGACCGCCTCTGAGCTGCGGGCTGCGCCACCTCGTCGCGCGGCATCGGTGGCTGCCGCAGGCGCGGTGGGTCGCTGCCGGTCGGTCGTGCGACCGACCAGCCGCCGCGACAGGCCTGGGAGTTGACCTACGTCACCCACAGATCGCGTCGCCGACGGCCGATCACGTAGGCGATGGGAAGCGGACGTGACTCTTCGGCGCCGGGCACGGGTCGGCGGCGGATCGCCGCCGTGGCCACCGTCCTCGCCATGGCCGCGGGCGCGGTGGCCCTGGTCGCCGACCTGGTGCTGCTCGACCGGTCGATGGACCACGCGAGCGGCGAGGTGGCGCGAGCCGCCGCCGAGGCGGTGGGCGCGGCGGTCAGCGCCGAGACAGCCCGGGCCGAGAGCCTCGCGGCGATGATGGTCGGCGAGCCGGGCACCGCCGAAGCGATCCGCGACGGCGACCGCGACCTGCTCCTCGAGCGCTACGGGGCGCGGTTCCGTGAGCTCCAGGAGGATCACTCGGTGATGCAGGTGCACTTCCACGTGCCGCCGGCGACGTCGCTGCTCCGCCTCACCGATCCCGACCACCACGGCGACGATCTGTCCGCCTACCGCAGCACCGTGGTCGACGCCATCGCCACCGGACAGGTCCAGCTGGCGGTGGAGCGCGGCGTGTACGGGATCGGCGTGCGGTCGGTGAACCCGGTGCGGATCGACGACCGCATCGTGGGCTCGCTCGAGGTGGTGATCCACCTCGACGACCACTTCCTCACCCGGCTGGCGCCGGGTGTCGCCGCCGAGGTGGTGCTCGTGCCCGACACCTACGTTCCGCTGGCGAGGGACGAGTACACGCCGCTCCGGCGGGTGGCCGAGTCCACCGACGACGGGTTGCGGGTGGTCGCGTCGTCGTTTCCGGCCGGGGCCGCTGTCGAGGTGTCGAGGCTCGACGCCGTGGTGTCGGGCGCCGACGCGGTGGAGATCGACACCACGGTGGACGAGCGTCGCTGGCGGCTCGTCGCCTCACCGATCCGCGATGCCGACGGTGAGGTGGCCGCTGTCCTGGTCGTCGGCGCCGATGTGCAGGACTTCGCCGACAACGTCACCTTCGGCCTCTGGCGAGCGGTCATCGTCGCGCTGGCCCTCGTCGCGACGGTGGGCGTCGCACTCCTGGTGCGCCGGGGCCATGCCCGCCAGCTGGCCGCCCACCAGGACGCCGTCGAGTTCGAGGGTCGCCTGACCCGTGCGCTCCAGCTCGCGCGCCACGAGTCCGACGTGATCGGTCTGGTCGACGAGGCGCTCGAGGAGCTGGCACCGGGTGCGCCGGTGCGGGTGCTGTTGGGCGACTCGTCGCGCGCCCACCTCACCGCTGCGCTCGAGCGGCACCTACCGGCCGTCCGGGAGACCCTGCCGACGCCTCGCGAGTGCCCGGCCACCCGCACAGGGGAGGTCCAGTGGTTCCCTGACCCCCAGGCCCTCGATGCGTGCCCGCACCTGAAGCGGGGCGCCTGCGACACCACTGGCGTGCGGTCCGGGGCGCGGTGCCAGCCCATCGCGATCGAAGGCTCCACGATCGGGGTGGTGCACGTGCGCCTCGCCGGCCAAGATCAACAGCTGCGCCGGAAGGCCGATCTGCTCGTCCGCCGGGTGGGCGATCGCATCTCGACGCTGCGGGCGTTCAGCGAGAGCCAGACCCAGGCGTCGACCGATCCGCTCACCGGGCTGCAGAACCGGCGCAGCCTCGAGTCGCGCATCGAGCGGGTGATCGAGGAGGGCCGTCCCTACGCCGTGCTGTTCACCGACCTCGACCACTTCAAGGACGTGAACGACACGTTCGGCCACGCCGCCGGCGATCGGGCGCTGCGGGTGTTCACGCACGTGCTCGAGGATTCGGTGCGAGCGATGGACGTCGCCGGCCGGTGGGGCGGCGAGGAGTTCGTCGTCGTCATGCCCGGCGCCGACGAGGTGGTGGCGGTGGACGTGGCCGAGCGGGTGCGGGAGCGCCTCGCGGCGGCGCTCGCGTCGGGCGACGTCCCACGGTTCACGGTGTCGATCGGCGTGGCGGAGAGCGCCCACGCCAGCGAGCCGTACACCCAGGCCGGGTTCGACCGGATCCTGGCCGCCGCCGACGCGGCCGTGCTGGCGGCCAAGTCCGCCGGGCGCGACCGGGTGGTGGTGTCGGGCCAGGAGCCGCCTCCCGTGGAGCGCGCGCACCCCGAGGTGGTCACCCCCGGTGCGCCTCGGGGTCAGTAGCAGACGGTGCGGGTGCGGTGGCGGGGGCGCGACTTGTAGGTGTCACCCGCGCCGCGGGTCCACAGCCAGGTGTCGAGGCGGGCCGACGTCGCCCGCTCGTGGCCCTCGGCGCGCAGCGCGGTGCCGAGCAGCTCGACGGCGTGGACCCCGCAGGCCCGGATCTCGATCTCGGCGTCGGTGCCCGGCGCCAGCAGCTGACCGGCGTCGATGGCGGCGGCGAGGTGGTCGTCGTAGACGAGCACGCCGTCGACCCGCAGCACGTGGGGCACCAGGTTGTCGGCGAACATCGTGAGCCGGTGCAGGTCGTCGAAGCGACCCGGCCCCGTCCCCCCGAACGCCAGGTCGAGGTCGACCGAGGTGATCTGGGCCCGCTTGTAGAACGGCACGTCGACGCCGTGGTACTCGGCCACGTCGTGGAACATCGGCATGCGGCCGAGGATGCCGACCAGCGCCTCGGCCGAGTGGTCGGCGTCCTCGGCGAGGGCGACGAACGACCCGTCGTAGTGCTCCATGAGGAAGGCGCCGAGGTCGTTGAGCGCCGACGCGAACAGCTCCATCAGCTCGGCGGCCGGGCCCTCGTCGTCGTCCTGGCCGAAGATCTCGCAGCAGTCGGACCGACGCAGCTCGGTGAGACCGAACGACGTCGGCGCCCCGTGGCGCTCGGCGTGCTCGCGCCAGCCGGCGGCGACGGTGTGGTACCCCGACATCCCTGGTCGCTTGCGCAGGGCCGGGAAGTAGCCCGACCCGAAGTTGATGGCGTCGAGCGACACGACGAACGCGGCCGTGCTCTCGGCGTCGCCCAGCGGGTGGTGGGCGGGGTCGTCGGTGCGCAGACCCAACGTCTCCACCGGTACCTCGCGGACGTAGGCTGCGAGACGCTCGTGATCGATGCGCACGTGGGTGGCCCGCTCGGCCACCTCGGCGCAGCGCTCCCGGATCTCATCGAGGACGCCGTCGGCCATGGCCGCACCCTAGGCGGCGTCCGCCGCCCTCTCGGTGGAGGTGCCCGTGGACCCCAGCCCCATCCGTGACGCGCTGGCGGGAGTCGACGATCCCGCCCTGGTCGACGCGGTCGCCGCGTGGCACGCCGCCGACCCCGACCCCGACACCCGGGCCGAGGTCGAGCGCCTGGTCGCCGACGGCGACCTGACGGGTCTGCGCGACCGGTTCGGCAGCCGCCTGAGCTTCGGCACCGCCGGTCTGCGGGGCGCGCTCGGTGCCGGTCCCAACCGCATGAACCGCCTGGTGGTGCGCCAGGCCGCGGCCGGGCTGGTCGCCCACGTCGGCCCCGGTGCCCGGGTGGTCGTCGGGTACGACGCCCGCCACCGGTCCGACGACTTCGCCCTCGACACCGCCCGGGTGGTGGCCGCCGCCGGCGGCACCGCGCTGGTGCTGCCCCGACCGCTGCCCACCCCCGTGGTCGCCTTCGCGGTGCGCCAGCTGGGTGCCGACGCCGGCGTCATGGTCACCGCCAGCCACAACCCCCCGGCCGACAACGGCTACAAGGTCTACCTGGGCGACGGCGCCCAGATCGTGCCGCCGGCCGACGCCGAGATCTCGGCGCGCATCCTGGCCGCGGCCGAGGGCCCGATCGCGCTGGCCGCCGAGGACGACCCCGCCATCGTCCACCTCGGCGACGAGGTGCTCGACGCCTACCTGGTGATGGCCGCGGCCTGCGCCACGCCGGGCGGACCCCGCCGGGCCGACCTCGTCTACACCGCCATGCACGGGGTGGGCCGCGACGTGGTGCACGCGGCGCTGCGCCGCGCCGGCTTCGCCCACCCCCACGACGTGGTGGCCCAGGCCGAGCCCGACCCCGACTTCTCGACGGTGGCGTTCCCCAACCCCGAGGAGCCCGGCGCGCTCGACCTGTCGCTCGCCCTCGCCGTCGAGGTCGGCGCCGACGCGGTCCTCGCCAACGATCCCGACGCCGACCGCCTCGGTGTCGCCGTCCCCGACGCCGCCGCCCCCGGCGGCTGGCGGGCCCTCACCGGCAACGAGATCGGGGCCCTGCTCGCCGACCACCTCCTGGCCCGCTCCACGGGTGCCGACCGCCTGGTCGTCACCACGATCGTCTCGTCGCGCCTCCTGCAGGCCCAGGCCGCGGCGGCCGGGGTGCGCTACGCCGAGACGCTCACCGGCTTCAAGTGGATCGTCCGTCCCGGCCTGGCCGACCCGTCGGCGCGCTTCCTGTTCGGATACGAGGAGGCGCTCGGCTACGCGGTCAGCGCCGACGTGCGCGACAAGGACGGTGTCACCGCCGCGGTCGTGTTCGCCGAGCTGGTGGCCGGCCTGCGCGCCGAGGGCCGCACGGTCATCGACCGCCTCGACGACCTGGCCCGTCGCCACGGCCTGCACGCCACCGACACCTGGTCGATCCGCTTCGACCAGGTGTCGGTGGCGTGCAGGCCACCGACACCTGGTCGATCCGCTTCGACGGCCCCGGGTCCGACGAGCGGATGGCCGCCGTGATGGCCACGGTGCGGGGCACGCCGCCGGCGCGGCTGGGGGGCGCCGAGGTGACGGCCGTGGTCGACTACGCCACCGGGGTCGGGGGCCTGCCCCCCACCGATGCCGTGCTCCTCGAGCTCGGCGGCGCGGCGCGGGTGGTGGTGCGCCCGAGCGGCACCGAACCCAAGGCCAAGTGCTACCTCGAGGTGGTCGAGGCGGTGGTCGACGACGACGTGTCCGCCGCACGGGGGATGGCCGGACGCCGGCTCGCCGCTCTTCGTGACGATCTGGCCACGCATCTCGGTGTCGAGACGTCCCGGTAGCCTCAGGTTCGACACCTCGGGACCGACGGAGGGACGGAGATGGGACGGCGACTCGTCGGTGGCGCACTGGTGGGAATCGGTCTGTTCGTCGCGTCGCTGACCTGGGTCGGGTTCGGGGCGCTGCGCACCGTCCTCGACGCCGGCCGCAGCGACCGGGTGGCCGAGGCTCTCTACGAGGACCGTGAGGTCCGCGACCAGATGCGGACCACCATCGCCGACGGGCTCGACGCCGCCATCCCGAACGACATCGCCGTGCCCCGCCAGGAGCTGCTCGACGCCGCCGAGGCCGCCCTCGACGACCCCGCGGTCGAAGCCGTCGTGCGCGACGGCCTTGTCCGCTCCCACCAGCGCTTCCTCGGCCAGGATCCGAACCCCGACGAGCCGATCGTCGTCGACGCCGCCGCCATCGGCGCCGCGGCGCGCACCGCCCTCGTCACCGCCCGCCCCGATCTCGCCCCGGTGGTGCCGCCCCCGCCGTCGTTGCCGATCACGCTGCCCACCGAGGTGCTCCCCGACGCGAGCGGGTTCCGCCGGTGGCTGGTGGGCACCGTCGCGCTGGGGGCGCTCGCCGCCACCGGGCTGGTCGTGGCCGCGTTCGTGATCACCGACAACCGCCACCGGGTGCTGCGCCGGGTGGGGTGGTGGGGCATCGGCGCCGGCGCCGCCTGGGTCGTCATCGGCGTCGCCCTCCCCGAGCTGGCCAAGCTGATGCTGCCCGGCCAGGCCGCGATCTTCGCCGCCATCATCGGCGTGATGGCCGGCGGCATGGTCGGGCCGTCGATCACCGCCATGGTCGCGGGTGCCGCAGCCGTGGTCGTCGGGTTCCTCTGGTGGGGCGTCGCCCGGGTGGCTCGCCGCTCGGGTGGGCGCGCCCCGGCCCCGGCCCCCTACCAGCAGGGCGCCTACCCGCCGGGTGCGTACCCGCCGTCGTACGCGCCGCCGTCCTACCACCCGCCCGCGGCGGCCCCGCCGGGGTACGCCTCGGGCTCGTCCCCCACCGGCCAGTACCCCTCCGTGACACCCGCGGCGCCGCCTCGACCGGGCGCCGACCCGACCCGGGTGGCGGGCGCCGACCCCACGCGGGTCACCGGCGGATCCACCCCGCCGGGCGGCACCCCGGCCCCGCCCGCCGGCGCACCCTGGGCCCCGCCGCCGCCGGCCCCCGACCCGGCGCCCCGCTGGGTCGACGGCGTCGGCTACGTCGACGACTGACCGACGGCCCGCCCGGTCAGCTGATCCCGAACTGGCGGTCGCCGGCGTCGCCGAGACCGGGATGGATGAACCCGACGTCGTTCAGGCGCTCGTCGACCGTGGCGGTGACCACCTCGAGGTCGAACCCGGCCTCCTCGACGTGGCGCAGCCCCTCGGGGGCGGCCAGCACGCACACCACCGTCATCGGACCGGCGTGGTGCTCGAGCAGCTGCTCGCACGTGTAGACGAGCGACCCGCCGGTGGCGAGCATGGGGTCGAGCACCAGCACCGGCTGGCCCTCGAGGTCGGCGGGGACGGTCGACATGTAGGCGGCCGGCAGCAGCGTCGTCTCGTTGCGGCGCACCCCGATGAACCCCACCGGGGCGTGCGGCAGCAGCCGCTGGGCGGCGGCCAGCATGCCGAGGCCGGCCCGCAGCACGGGCACGATCAGCGGGCCACCGTCGAGCACGACGCCATCGGTCTCGGCGAGGGGCGTGCGCACCCGCACCGCCCGGGTGGCGAGCGAGCGGGTGGCCTCGTAGATGAGGAACGACGCCAGGTCGTCGAGGTCGGCCCGGAACCGGTGCGACGGGGTGGACTGGTCGCGGAGGCGGGTGAGGCGCTCGGCGACGAGGGGATGCTGGACGACCGTGGTCTTCATGGGCCCCGATCATGCCTCGCCGGCCGTTGGTAGCGTGCGGTCCATGGCACTGCTGGCCGAACCCGAGCGCCCGGGCGACGATCCCCGGTGGATCGCCCCCCTCGTGGGGGGCACCGCGGTGCGGGTCAGCCCCGTCGACGCGGTCGGCCTCGAGGCCCGGGCCGCGGCGCTGATGAGCCGCTCGATCAAGACCAGCTCGAAGCTCGGTGCGCTCGACCTCGCCATCCGCTGCATGGACCTCACCACCCTCGAGGGCATGGACACCCCCGGCAAGGTCCGGGCCCTGTGCGCCAAGGCGGTGCGGCCCGATCCCGGCGCGCACGGCATCCCGTCGGTGGCGGCGGTGTGCGTCTACCCCGAGCTGGTCGAGGTGGCGGCCGCCGAGGTCGCCGGCTCGGGCGTGAAGGTGGCCAGCGTCGCCGGGGCGTTCCCGGCCGGGCTCAGCGCCCTCGACGTGCGCCTCGCCGACATCCGCGCCGCGGTGGCGGCGGGCGCCGACGAGATCGACATCGTGCTCAACCGCGGGGCGTTCCTCGCCGGGCGCTACCGCCAGGCGTTCGACGAGATCGTCGCCGCCAAGGAGGCCTGCGGGTCGGCGCACCTCAAGGTCATCCTCGAGACCGGCGAGCTCGGCTCCTACGACCAGGTCCGCCGGGCCAGCCACCTGGCCATGGTGGCGGGCGCCGACTTCATCAAGACCTCCACCGGCAAGGTCGGCACCAACGCCACCCCGCCGGTGGCGCTGTGCATGGCCGAGGCCATCCGCGACCACGCCGACCAGACCGGCCAGGTCGTCGGGCTGAAGCTGGCGGGGGGCATCCGCTCGGCCAAGCAGTCGTGGGGCTACCTCGCCCTCATCCAGGAGACGCTCGGCGCCGAGTGGCTCACCCCCGACCGGTTCCGCATCGGGGCGTCGAGCCTGCTCAACGACGTGCTCATGCAGATCGCCCGGCTCCGCACCGGCCGCTACCAGCGCCCCGACGACTTCACCAACGACTGATGGCCCCACCCACCGAGGCCCTCCCCCCCGAGGCCCTGCCCGCCAGCACCCCACCCGCGATCGAGGCCCGATGAGCGACGCCACCCCGTCCGTGCCCGAGCCGTTCAGCCTCGACTACGCCCCGGCCCCCGAGTCCACCGCCATCGTCTCGATCGCCGAGCGCTACCAGCTGTGGATCGGCGGCCGGTGGGTCGACCCCCGCTCCGAGCAGAGCTTCACCACGATCAACCCGGCCACCACCGAGCCCCTCGCCGAGATCGCGGCCGCCGGGCCCGACGACGTCGACGCCGCGGTGGGCGCGGCGCGCGCCGCGCTCGACGGGTGGCGGGCGTGGCCGGCCAAGGAGCGGGCCAAGCTGCTCTACCGGGTGGCCCGGCTCATCCAGGAGCGCGGCCGCGAGCTGGCGGTGCTCGAGACCCTCGACGGCGGCAAGCCCATCGCCGAGTCCCGCGACGTCGACATCCCTCTCGCCGCCGCGCACTTCTTCTACTACGCGGGGTGGGCCGACAAGCTCGAGTGGGCGTTCCCGGGGCCGGCGCCGCGGCCGGTGGGCGTCGCCGGTCAGATCGTGCCGTGGAACTTCCCGTTGCTCATGGCCTCGTGGAAGCTCGCTCCCGCGCTGGCGTGCGGCAACACCGTGGTGCTCAAGCCCGCGGAGACCACGCCGCTCACCGCCTTGTTGCTGGCCGAGATCCTCGACGAGGCCGGTCTCCCTCCCGGCGTGGTCAACATCGTCACCGGGGCGGGCGACACCGGCGCGGCCCTGGTCGACCACCCCGGCGTCGACAAGATCGCCTTCACCGGCTCCACCGAGGTGGGTCGCCACATCCAGCGCGAGCTGGCCGGGCGCGACGTGCGCCTCACCCTCGAGCTCGGCGGCAAGGCCGCCAACATCGTGTTCGAGGACGCCGCCATCGACCAGGCCGTCGAGGGCATCGTCAACGGCATCTACTTCAACCCGGGCCACGTGTGCTGCGCCGGCTCGCGGCTGTTGGTGCAGGAGTCGGTCGCCGACCTGCTGCTCGACAAGCTCAAGCGCCGCCTCGACACCCTCCGGGTCGGCGACCCGCTCGACAAGAACACCGACGTCGGCGCCATCAACTCGCTGGCCCAGCTCGACAAGATCGAGCAGCTCGTGGCGTCGGGGGTGGCCGAGGGCGCCGAGATGTACCAGCCCGACTGCGACCTGCCCGAGCACGGCTGGTTCCACCGGCCCACCTTGTTCACCGGCGTCTCGCTGTCGCACCGCATCGCCCGCGAGGAGATCTTCGGGCCGGTGCTGTCGGTGCTCACCTTCCGCACGCCCGACGAGGCCGTGGCCAAGGCCAACAACACGCCCTACGGCCTGTCGGCCGGGGTCTGGACCGAGAAGGGGTCGCGCATCCTCTGGATGGCCGACCGCCTCCGGGCCGGCGTGGTGTGGGCCAACACCTACAACCGGTTCGACCCCACCAGCCCGTTCGGTGGCTACAAGGAGAGCGGCTTCGGCCGCGAGGGCGGCCGCCACGGCCTCGAGCCCTACCTGGTGCGCTAGGAGCGTTGTCATGACCGATCGGCTCGACGTGCGCAAGACCTACAAGCTGTTCATCGGCGGCGCGTTCCCGCGCTCGGAGTCGGGCCGCACGTTCGCGGTCGCCGGCGCCGACGGCCGCCACCTCGCCCACGCCCCGCTCGGGTCGCGCAAGGACCTGCGCGAGGCGGTGGTCGCCGCCCGGGGGGCCCAGGCCGGGTGGGCGGGGCGCACCGCCTACAACCGGGCCCAGATCCTCTACCGGGTGGCCGAGATGCTCGAGGGCCGGCGCGACCAGCTCGCCGGTGAGCTCGCCGACGCCGGGGCTCCCGATGCCGGCGCCGAGGTCGACGCCTGCGTCGACCGGTGGGTCTGGTACGCCGGCTGGGCCGACAAGATCACCCAGATCGCCGGCGGCGCCAACCCCGTCGCCGGGCCCTACTTCAACCTGTCGGTGCCCGAGCCCACCGGGGTGGTGGGCGTCGTCGCCCCCGACACCCCGGCGCTGCTGGGGCTGGTGTCGCGGGTCGCCCCGGCCATCGTGTCGGGCAACACCGTGGTGGTCCTGGCCAGCGAGACCGCGCCGCTGCCCGCCCTCACCCTCGCCGAGGTGCTCGCCACCTCGGACCTCCCCGGCGGCGTGGTCAACGTGCTGTCGGGTCGCCGCGCCGAGCTGGTGAGCTGGATGGCCGGCCACGGCGACGTCGACGCGGTCGACCTCACCGGCGTCGACGACCTCGACGTGCGCGTCGAGGCCGAGCGGGCCGCGTCGGAGTCGGTCACCCGGGTGGTGCGCGCCGTCGGGCCCGAGGCCGACTTCGCCGCCGACACCGCGCAGACGCCGTGGATGGTCACCGCGCTGTGCGAGACCAAGACGGTCTGGCACCCCACCGGGCGGTAGCCCGAGCCGGGGTGGTGCCATCGCGGCCCTCCGCCGCGTAGAGTCACCGACGGGCGGAGGCCGGAGGTCCAGGCGTGTCCCGACGCGCGCTCCCACATCCCGACACCGTCCGCCCACGGCTCCAGTGGCGACCCCGCCGTGCCGATGAGCGATGTGTGAGCTCTTCGCGCCGCGCTCGGTCACTCGCCGCCGTGCTGGTCGCCGTGGCCGCGGTCGTGGCGTCGGTGGTGGCGCCCGCCGGGGCCGACACCGCCGACGAGCTCGCCGCCGCCCAGGCCGAGCTCAACGCCCTCGCTGCCGAGATCGGGGCCATCGAGACCGACCTGGCGCTGCTCGAGCCCGAGATCGCCCGGCTCGAGGCCGAGTCCGCCGAGGTGCGGGCCCAGCTCGAGGCCCTCACCGTCGAGGTCCGCGAGCTGGCCGTGCGCCGCTACGTGCTGTTGGGCGTCCCGCCCACGCCGCTCGACGACGACCCGCTCTCCGCCGCCCGGGCCGACGCGCTGGTCGGTGCCGTGCACGACGACGCCCGTGCCACCTTCGACGCGCACGCCCGCACCAGCGAGGCCCTCGACGCGGCGTCGGGTGCGCTCGCCGACCGCCAGCGCGACCAGGACGACGCCCGCGCCCGGCTGGTGCAGCGCCTCGCCGACCTCGACGTCGAGCTGGCCCGGCTCACCGCGCTGCGCGCCGCCGAGGCGGAGGCTGCAGCCGAGGCCGCCCGCCAGGCCGAGCTCGCCGCCGCGGCGGCTGCCGCCGAGGCGGCCGCGCCCGCCGCCGACGCACCGGTGGGCGGCGCCGACGGCGAGGACCCCACCACGACCGCGCCGCCGCGGACCGACCGTCCGACGTCGGCCACCACGCCGCCGTCCTCGTCCTCCTCGTCCTCCACGACCTCGACGAGCACCGCCTCGACGAGCACATCGACCAGCACCACGTCGACGACCACCACCACGTCGACGACCACCACCAGCACCACCGTCGCCCCCACCACGACCACCACCACGGCGCCCCCGCCCGCGCCGACGGCGGGCGCGATCCTGTGCCCGGTGAGCGGGGTCTCGGCGTTCAGCGACACGTGGGGGGCGCCCCGCTCGGGTGGCCGGACCCACAAGGGCGTCGACATGCTCGCGGCCATCGGCACGCCCGCCGTCGCCCCGGTGAGCGGCACGGTCGAGCACCGCTTCAACAGCCTGGGCGGCTACTCGTACCACCTCCGCGGTGACGACGGGCACTACTACTACGGCACCCACCTGAGAGGCTACGGCCAGGGCGGCCGGGTCGCGGCGGGCACCGTCATCGGCTACGTCGGCGACTCCGGCAACGCCGCCGGCATCCCCCACCTGCACTTCGAGATCCACCCCAACGGCGGTGCGGCCATCAACCCGTACCCCGCGGTGAAGGCGGCCTGCGGCTGAGCCGGTCGGGCGCCGTCCGTCGGTCCCGAACCGCGACCGCCCTACCATCGGCGGCGATGGCCATCACCGCACCGGACCCCGCCCGCCTCCTCGAGCTGTCGCACGCGGCGTGGGACGACGAGATCGTCCCCGCGCTCACCGACTACATCCGGATCCCCGCCAAGTCGAAGGCGTTCGACGCCGACTGGGAGGCCCACGGCCACCTCGACGCCGCCGTCGAGCTGATCCGGGCCTGGTGCGCGGCCCGTCCGATCGAGGGCCTCACCGTCGAGGTCGTCCGCCTGCCCGGGCTCACCCCGGTGATCCTCATGGAGGTGCCCGCCACCGCCGGGTCGGGCGCCGTCACCGACGACACCGTCCTGCTCTACGGCCACCTCGACAAGCAGCCCGAGATGGTCGGGTGGCGCGACGGCCTCGGCCCGTGGACGCCCGTGCGCGACGGCGACCGGCTCTACGGCCGGGGCGGGGCCGACGACGGCTACGCCGCGTTCGCCGCGCTCACCGCCATCGAGTCGCTGCAACGGGTCGGCGCGCCCCACGGCCGGTGCGTGGTCCTGGTCGAGGCCAGCGAGGAGAGCGGCAGCCCCGACCTGCCGGCCTACGTCGAGGCCCTCGCCGCCCGCATCGGCGACCCGTCGCTCGTCGTCTGCCTCGACTCGAGCTGCGCCACCTGGGACCGCCTGTGGGTCACCACCTCGCTGCGGGGCCTGGCCAGCGGCACCCTCGACGTCGAGGTCCTGCGCCACGGCGTGCACTCGGGTGCGGCCAGCGGCGTGGTGCCGTCGAGCTTCCGCATCCTGCGTCGCCTGCTCGACCGCATCGAGGACCCCGACACCGGCGAGATCCTCGTCCCCGAGCTCCACGTCGAGCTCGACGACGACATCGTCGCCCGGGCGCGGGCCACCGCCGACGAGCTGGGCGACGCGCTGCTGCGCTGGCCGTTCGCGGGCGGCACGCAGCCCATGGCCGACGATCCCCTGGAGGCGCTGCTCAACCGGACGTGGCGGCCCACGCTGTCGACGGTGGGCATCGACGGGGTGCCGTCGATCGCCGACGGCGGCAACGTGCTGCGCCCCCACACCGCGGCGTCGCTGTCGTTCCGGCTGCCGCCGACGTGCGACCCCGACGCGGCCGCCGCCGCCCTCGCCGCCCGGCTCACCGCCGACCCGCCCCACGGCGCGGTCGTGCGCTTCGACGTGCACGAGACCGCCCCCGGGTGGTCGGCCCCGCCCCTCGCCCCGTGGCTCGCCGATGCGCTCGACGCGGCATCGGAGGCCACCTTCGGGGGCCCGGCCCGCTTCACCGGCGAGGGCGGGTCGATCCCGTTCATGGGCATGTTGGGCGAGCGCTTCCCCGCCGCCCAGTTCGTGGTCACCGGCCTGCTCGGCCCCGGCTCCAACGCCCACGGCCCCAACGAGTTCGTCGACATCCCCACCGGCCGGCGACTCACCGCCGCGGTGTCGTCGCTGTTGCACGCCCACGCCACCCGCTGACCGGCGCATCCGACGGCGGACGGCACGAGGGTCCGGCCGGGGAGGAGCCGACCCGGGTCAGCTCGTCGAGGTTCCCGAGCCGCGCACCTCGCGGAAGGGGACCGTGCGGTCGGTCTCGGGCTCGCGGGGCAGGCCGAGGATCCGTTCGCCGATGATGTTGCGCTGGATCTGGTCGGTGCCGCCACCGATCGAGAAGAAGTAGGCGTTCTGCTGGGAGTAGTTGTGGTCGCGTGCGACGGGGTGGTCGTCGCCGTCGAGCGTGGCCTCCATGCCGAGCAGGTGACCCTCGGCCCGCCCGGCCCGGTGCAGCAGCTGGGCCAGCGCCAGCTTGCCGAGCGAGGCGACCGGCGACGAGCCGTCGGCCTTCATCTGGGCCTTGGCCCGCTCACCGTTCCAGTCGTTCACCGAGCGGTCGGCGAGCAGCGCGGTGAGCTCCTGGCGCACCACCGGGTCGTCGGCCCGCCCGACGGCGCGGGCCCGGTCGACCAGCGACACGTCGGGGGTGGGGATGTGGCCGTGGGCCTTGGCGGTGGCGCCCTCGGCCGCCTCCGACGCGGCCCGCTGGTCGGACCCCTCGGTGGGCGTGGCCCGGCTGCGCCCGCTGGCCGCGGCGCCGAGCGTGACGCGCTCGTAGGCGAGGGCCGTCAGCAGCACCCCCCAGCCCTGCCCCAGCTCGCCGACGCGGTGGGAGTCGGGGACGCGGGCGTCGGTGATGAACACCTCGTTGAACCGGGCGTCGCCCGTCATCTGGCGCAGCGGCCGCACCTCGACACCGGGTTGGCGCATCGGGAACCAGAAGAAGGTGATGCCCCGGTGCTTGGGGACGTCCCAGTCGGTGCGGGCGATGAGCATGCCGTAGTCGGCGCCCCGGGCGCCCGAGGTCCACACCTTCTGACCGTTGACGACCCACTCGTCGCCGTCGCGCACCGCCGACGTGCGGATGGCGGCCAGGTCGGACCCGGCCCCCGGCTCGCTGTAGAGCAGGCACATGGCCACCTGGTCGAGCAGCAGGGGCCGCAGGAACCGGGCCTTGAGCTCGTCGGACCCGTGGGCGTGGAGGGTGGCGGCCCACAGGTTGTGCACGTCGCGGCCCGGTCCGGTCGCCCCGACCTCGGCGAACAGCGCCTCGACCTGGCGGGCCTCGGCGTCGGTGAGGCCCCGTCCGAGCCACTCGGGCTCCCAGCGCAGCACCGCCCAGCGGTGGTCGATGACCAGCTCGCGCCAGGTGGCGCGGTCGATGTCGGGCGACCAGTGCTCGTCGAGGAAGGCGCGGGCGTCGCGGAGGTGCTGATCGGTCATGGTGGTCCCCCTCACCTGCTCAGTCGGCGACGAGCGCCGCGAAGCCGGGCTTGATGACGTCGTCGATGAGCGCGAGCCGCTTCTCGAACGGCCAGAACGCGCTCTTCATGGCGTTGATGGTGAGCCAGCGGATGTCGTCCCATCCGTAGCCGAAGGCGTCGACCAGCTTGGCGAACTCCTCGGACAGCGTGACGTCGCTCATCAGCCGGTTGTCGGTGTTCACCGTGACCCGGAAGCGCAGGTCCTTGAGCAACCCGATCGGGTGGTCGGCGATGGTGTCGCACACGCCCGTGTTGACGTTCGACGTGGGGCACATCTCGAGCGGCACCCGCAGGTCGCGCACGAAGGCGGCGAGCCGACCGAGGTGGGCGACGCCCTCGGGGTCGATGGTGATGTCGTCGACGATGCGCACGCCGTGGCCGAGCCGCTCGGCGTTGCACCACTGCAACGCCTCCCAGATCGACGGCAGGCCGAACGCCTCACCGGCGTGGATGGTGATGTGGAAGTTCTCGCGCTGGACGTACTGGAAGGCGTCGAGGTGGCGGCTGGGCGGATAGCCCGCCTCCTTGCCGGCGATGTCGAAGCCGACCACCCCGCCCTCGCGGTGGCGCACGGCGAGCTCGGCGATCTCGCGGGAGTTCGCCGCGGTGCGCATGGCGGTGACGAGCGTGCCGATGGTGATGCCCCGGTCGTGGCTGCCCAGGCGGAAGCCCTCGAGCACCGCGTCGACCACCTCGTCGAGCGAGAGGCCCTGCTGGATGTGCAGCTCCGGGGCGAAGCGGACCTCGGCGTAGACGACGCCGTCGGCCGCCAGGTCCTCGGCGCACTCACGGGCCACCCGGACGAGCGCGTCGCGGGTCTGCATCACGCCGACGGTGTGCTGGAACGTGTCGAGGTAGAGGACCAGGTCCTTGCGGGCCGCGCCGAGGTGGAACCACGCCCGCAGCTCGTCGACGTCGGTGCTGGGCAGGCCCCGGTAGCCGTGGAGGTCGGCGAGCTCGATGACCGTGGCCGGTCGCAGGCCGCCGTCGAGGTGGTCGTGCAAGAGGACCTTGGGCGCCCGGCGGATGGCGTCGAGGGTGGGGCTGGAGGTCACGTCGCTCCCTGTCGTCGTCGTGACCGGAGCGTACCGGGGCACCCACCCCGGTCCGGAAGCCAGCCGGGCGGGGTGCCGCCGTCCGGGCGGGACGTCCGCGATCATGCGGGGGTGGAGCCATCGCCGCGGTCGGGTCGCCTGCTCGTCGCCACGCCGACCATCGCCGACCCGAACTTCGAGCGGTCGGTCGTGCTGGTCCTCGAGCACGACCCCGAGGGCACCCTCGGCGTGGTGCTCGACCGGCCGTCCGACGTCGAGGTCGCCGAGCTGCTCCCCACGTGGGCCGGGTTGCTCAGCGCCCCTACCGCGATGTTCACCGGTGGACCGGTCCAGCGCGAGGCGGTGGTGGCGGTGGCGCGTCGCGCCACCGGCGCCCCCGCCGAGATCGACGGGTACCGGCCGATCACCGACACCCTCGGCGTGGTGGACCTCACCGGCGACCCCGCCCTGCTCGCCGCCCACCTCACCGGCATGCGGTGCTTCGCCGGCTACGCCGGGTGGACGAGCGGGCAGCTCGTAGCCGAGATCCGCGCCGGCGCCTGGTGGGTCGTCGACGGGATCGACGACGACGTCCTCGGCCGGGAGCCCGACGGGCTCTGGCGTCGGGTCCTGCGTCGTCAGCCCGGCGAGCGCGCCTGGTTCGCCACGTACCCCGCCGACCCGGTGGTCAACTGAGACGAGCGGCCCCGCCGGCCCGGTGGACACCGCTACCGTGCGCCCGGTGGAGCACCCCATCGTCACCGCCCACCGCGAGGGACGTGAGCGGATCGCCGCGCTGCTCGCCCCGCTCGGGCCCGCCGAGGCCGATCTCCCCGTGCCGGCCTGCCCCGACTGGCGGGTGCGCGACGTCGCCGCCCACCTCGCCGGCATCGCCGACGACGCGCTCCACGGCCGCCTCGACGGGGTCACCACCGATCCCTGGACGGCCCGCCAGGTCGACGCCCGCCGCCACCGGTCACTGCCCGAGATCCTCGACGAGTGGCGCGACACCGGCCCCCGGTTCGAGGCGGCCCTCGCCGGGGGCGAGCCGTCGGTCCGGCTGATCATCGACCAGTGGAGCCACGAGCAGGATCTGCGCGGTGCGCTCGGTCGGCCCGGCGCCGGCGGCTCGGCCAGCGCCAAGCTCACCCACCAGGCGCTGCGAGCCGGCCTCCCCGGGCAGATCGCCGCCGCCGGGCTCCCCCCGCTGCGGGTCGTCACCGAGCTCGACGAGTGGGTCGCCGGCGCCGGGACCCCGGCCGCCACCCTCGTCACCACGTGGTTCGAGCTGGCCCGCACGCTGCTCGGTCGGCGCAGCCCGACCCAGATGCGGGCGCTGTCGTGGATCGGCGACCCCGATCCCTACCTCGAGGCCATCGTCATCTTCGGCCCGGCCACCGCCGACCTCGTCGAGGTCCCCCCCCCCGCCGGATCCGCTGGCGGCCGCCTGGCCCCCTCTCGTTCTGGCGAACCTACGGTGCGGTTCCCGCACCCTCGGTTCGCCGGTTCGGGGTCGGGGCGGCGGTCGGGTTGGCCCCCTCTCGTTCTGGCGAACCTACGGTGCGGTTCCCGCACCCTCGGTTCGCCGGTTCGGGGTCGGGGCGGCGGTCGGGTTGGCCCCCTCTCGTT
>DATHSN010000084.1:0-2092 GCA_035464115.1 Acidimicrobiales bacterium
AGGTCGGCGACGCGGACCTCGACCCCCGGGGGCGCGACGACGGGGTCGCGGTCCACCGCGACGATCGTGGGCGACGGGGACGCAGCCGCCAGGTGCGCGAGCACCCGGCGACCCAACGGACCGGCAGCCCCGGTGAGGACCACCGAGCTCACCCGCCTACCATGCCCTCGTGAGCGGCATCGGTCCATTCGGCCCCGGCAACCCGTTCGAGGGCATGCCCTTCTTCGCCGACCTCGCCCGCATGCTGTCCCAGCAGGGGCCGGTCGCGTGGGACGCCGCCCGGCAGATGGCGATGTCGATCGCCACCGGCGGCACGACCGAGGACAACATCGACCCGGTCGAGCGGATCCGCCTCGAGCAGCTGGCCCGGGTGGCCGACCTCCACGTCGGCAGCACGCTGGGGCTCACCACCTCGGGATCGGGTTCGGGCATCTCGGTGGTGCCCGTCACCCGGGGCCAGTGGGTCCAGCGCTCGGTCGACGCCTACCGGCCCCTGTTCGAGGGCCTGGCCAGCTCCCTCGCCCCCGGTGCCGCCCCCGCCGCCCCGACACCCGACCCCGACGACGATCCCGACGCGGCCATGGGCGCCTGGCTCGGGGGGATGATGGCCGCCCTCGGCCCGATGATGCTCGGCGTCACCGCCGGCTCGATGCTCGGCCACCTCGCCGAGCGCTCGCTCGGCCAGTACGACCTGCCCGTGCCCCGCCCGGCGTCCGACGAGCTCATGGTGGTGCTGCGCAACGTCGACGAGCTGGGCGAGGCCTGGAGCCTCGACGCCGACGAGCTGCGCCTGTGGGTCTGCCTGCACGAGATCGCCCACCACACCGTGTTGCGGGTGCCGCACGTGCGGGCCCGGCTCGACGGGCTGCTGCGCGACTACGTGTCGAGCTTCCGGCCCGACACCGGGGGCCTCGAGGACCGCCTCGGCGGCTTCGACCCCACCAACCCGTCGGGCCTGGCCGACCTGCAGTCGATGCTCGGCGACCCCGAGGTCATCCTCGGCGCCATCCGCTCGCCCGAACAGGAGGCGTTGCTGCCCCGGCTCGAGGCCGTCGTGGCGGTCATCGCCGGCGTCGTCGACTGGACCATGGATCGCGCCGGCGAGCGGATCATGTCGAGCTACGGCCGCATCACCGAGGCGTCGCGACGCCGCCGGGTCGACGCCGCCGCCGAGGATCGCTTCGTGGGCAAGCTCCTCGGCCTCGAGCTCACCCAGGAGCAGTACGACCGGGGCGCGGCGTTCGTCGAGGGCGTGGTCGAGCGGGCCGGCACCGACGGCATCGACCTGCTCTGGCGCTCCGACGCGCACCTCCCCACGCCCGCCGAGGTCGACGCGCCCGGCCTGTGGCTCGCCCGCCTCGAGCTCCACGAGCCCCCCACCGACGACACCCCCTGACCGTCGGCCGAGCCCCCCGGCTATGGGCGAGCGTCGAGGTCGACGAGTCGGACCGCCGCCACCTCGCCGTCGACCAGGTCGATGACCGACAGCGTGTGGGTGAGCGCCCGGCGTCGCTCGGTGGGCGACCCTGGGTTCACCAGCCGGGCCCCGGTGGGGGCCACCTCGTCGTAGGGCTGGTGGCTGTGGCCGAACACGACGAGGTCGGCGTCGGGGAACCACGACGCCAACCGGGCCGGACGCCCCGCGGTGGGGCCGCTGTCGTGGACCATGGCCACCCGGACCCCGGCGAGCTCGTCGATGCGACGCTCGGGCACGATGCCGAGCAGCTCGTGGTCGTTGTTGCCGAGCACCGCGTGGACCGGGGCGAAGCCACCGAGCTCGTCGAGCAGCTCGGGGACGACCACGTCGCCGGCGTGCAGGATCACGTCGGCCTGCTCGAGCTCGCCGTAGGCGGCGTCGGGCAGACGGCGCGTGCTGCCCCGCCGGACGTGGGTGTCGGCCAGGGCCACCACCCGCAACCGGCTGCTCACCGCGCCGCACCGCCGCCGGGGTCGTCGGCCACGGTGCCGGGCGGGTCGGACACGCCGGCGGGGTCGGTCACGCCCGCCGGGTCGGCGTCAGCCGGGTCGCCCCGATCGTCGGCCGCCCCCGGATCGCGAGCGCGGAACGGGTCGGCGTCGGCCGGGTCGCCCC
>DATHSN010000085.1:0-3195 GCA_035464115.1 Acidimicrobiales bacterium
CCACTGGTCAACGACCGCGAGTGGTGGCGCAGCGCCCAGGTCCCCGTCCTGCTCCTCGTCGTGGCCTTCGCCCTGGCCACCGCCGAGTCCCAGTCGCGACGCCACCGTCGGGGACGGGTCCGGACCACCGCGGCGATCGCCGCCGCGGCCGGGGCCGCAGTCACCGTCGCCGGCGCCGCGGCGCTGTGGTCGGCGTTCTCCCAGCGCCCCACCGCCCTCGCCGCCCTGGCGATCTGCGCCGCCGCGGGCGCGGTGGCCGGGGCTGCGCTCACCGTCGTTCGGGCGCGAGCGGCCCGGCGACGCCGCATCCGCTGGCGCCAGGCCGCATGACCGCTCGTCCACCGTCTCGACCCGGAGGTCTCCCCATGTCCCGGCGCATCGCCGTGCTCGCCTTGTCGGCCGTCGTCGTGCTCGCCGCGTGCGGCGGCGACTCCGGATCCGACCAGCTCGACGTCGTGGCCGCCATCGACGAGCGACCCATCGCCGACGCCACCGCCCGCAGCCCGCTCCGCCTCGACCCCACCGAGGAGAGCGTGCTCTCGCTCGACATCACCAACGGCTCGGGCAGCGCGGTCGAGGTGCACCGGGTGCGGCTCGAGGGCGAGCTGCTGGGGCTGAACTTCCTCACCTACGACGTGCGGGTCAGCGTGCCGCTGGCCGCCGGCGAGCAACGGACCGTCGCCGTCCCCCTCGACTTCTTCGATCTCGAGCGCCAGGCGTCGGGCTACCTGCGGACCTTCGTGCGCACCTACGACCGCGACGGCGACCGCCTGTCGAACAACGAGTTCGCCCTCGACATCGCCGGCAGCCCCTGGTCGACGATGAACCTGTTCGCCCTGTTGCTGTTGGTGCTCACCGCGTTGAGCGCGTTCCGCAACCTGCGAGACACCACGTCGGGGCGCCTTCCCGCCAACCGCTTCCAGCGCGGCATGCGGTTCGCCCTCACCGGCCTCGGCATCGGCCTGTTGATCTCGGTCGCGTTCTCGATCCTGCGGATCTTCCCGCTGCCTGCCGCCGGTTGGGTGCCGCTCACCATCATCCCCACCGTGGCCGGGTTCGTGTTCGGCTACGTCGTGACCGCCGGCGCCAAGGACGACGACGGGGATGGCGACGGCGAGCCCTGGGAGGACGACCTCGACGACGAGGAGCTCGCGATGCGCCAGGCCGACCTGGCCGGCTGATCCGGCCAAGCTGCCGCGGCATACCTGCGCTGCCGCGGCAGACCCGCGCTGCCGCGGCAGAGGCCACGCCGGTGTCGCGCCGGGACCGGGCGCTACGGTCACCGTGATGCCCCGACCCCGGCAGGCCATCGAGCGACGGCTCGCCGCTGAGCTGGGGGACGCCCCACTCGCGGCGCAGGTCGCCACCGCCCTCGACGACGTCACCGTCGAGCGCCTCAGCGAGCTCACCGGCGGTGACCTGGCCGGTAGCCCGCTCCTCGCCTACACGCCGACCACGGTCCCGGCCGCGGCGATCGACTCGCTCTGGATCCTCGCGTTCGGGTACCGCGTCGCTCCCGGATCGTCGGCCTCGGCCGTCGGCCCGGGCGGACCGGTGCCGCCGATGGACGACCTGGTTCCCGGGCCCACCAACGAGGCGCTGGCGGTCGCGGCGGCGTCGTTCGTCGCCGAGCGGCCCGTGCCGATCGTCGCCCAGTGGGAGGTGGCGCGGGCGCTCGCCGGGCTGGGCGTGACCGAGGTGATCTCCGTGGAGCCCGACGTCGCCCCCGACGGGATGGTCACCTACCTGAGCACGGCCGGCGTCATCGACAAGGGGCTCCGACTCGCAGCCGCGGCCAGCGTCGACGTGGGTCACGTCGGGGTGCTGGGGTTCGCCGACCACGTGGTCCGGTGCCTGCTGACCGCCCGGGTGGCCGGTCTCACCGCCGACGTCCCCGCCGGTGTCACCCTCCCCTCGAGCTACGACCCGGAGTCCGGCCAGCTCTGGACCCGGTCCCGAGCGGCGTGGATCCCCGTCGACCTGTTCGCCCGGTCGCAGCTCCCCCACTGACCATCATCCCGTGACGCTGCCGCGGCAGCAGCTTCCCGGGTGGTGCGACCCACCCGCCGCGCCGCACCAGCGGCCTACGCCCGGCCGGTCGCGTCGAACTGCGCTGCCAGGAGGCTGCTGATCTCGAGGTGTCGGAGGAGGAAGGAGCGCTCGTCGAGCCGCTTCCTTCGCATCCACGTGGTGACCTCCTCGTTGCACTTGCTGGCGTTGCACGAGCGGCACGCGGGGACCACGTTCCCCAGCGTGTACCGACCACCCCGAGAGATCGCCAACACGCAGTCGCGTTGGAGCGAAGGCGACGATGCGCCGCAATACGCGCAGCCGCCCCACACCACCTGCAGGGCCGCCCACTGCTCCGGACTGAGGTCGTGCTCGACCCGCTTCATCCGCCGCGTGCGTCGGCGAGCGGCCCTCGCCCGGCGACTCCGGTTCACCGCCACATCGGCAGGGTACGTCAGCGCGTGTTCCCCGACGGCGATCCCGGACCCCACCACCGCACCGGTCGACGACCGTTCGACACCGTCGTTCGGTTCCTGATGTTCGACGCCGCCGTCACGCGGCAGCGACCGATCACGCATGCGGGATCAGTCGCTGCCGCACGGCTGCGCCCACCGTGACGCTGCCGCGGCAGCACGACCTCGGATCAGACGAGGTCGATCTGGACGGGCACCGGGCGGGCGAGGGTGTGGCCGACCGGCGACGTCGACGTCACCCGCTGGTGCAGCTCGGCCAACGCCTCGGGCGACGCGTCGGCGTCGAGCGCCACCCGCACCCGGATGCCCGAGTAGCCGGCGTTGCCCTCGCTGAGTCCGAGGAAGGTGTGCAGGTCGAGGTCGCCCTCGAGCGCGATGGACAGATCGCGGATCTCGATGCCCGCTGCCGTGGCGTTGGCGGCGTAGCCCACCGCCAGGCAGTTGCCCAGCGCCGCCAGCACCTGCTCGACCGGGTTCGGGGCGGTGTCACCGCCGCCGAGCGACACCGGCTCATCGGACGGGATCGGCGCGAAGTCGCGCACCGACGCCTCGGAGCGGAACCCGCCCCGCCAGCGGACCTCGGCCCGCCACACCGTGCTCGCCACCTCCGGCTCGCTCGCGATCCGTTGGGCCAGCGACGCCACTGCGCCGATCTCGACGTCGTTCAGCGTGGTGGTGGGGGTGGGGTTCGGCACGATGGCTCGGCTCCTGA
>DATHSN010000086.1:0-12756 GCA_035464115.1 Acidimicrobiales bacterium
GGATCTCGGGCGGTCCCGCGCCCAGGTAGAAGATTCCGGGCAGGCCACGGGTCTCGAAGCCCTCGCTCGGGTTGCGGCGCAGGGTCGAGCTGTCGATCACCATCCGCCCGGTGCGGTCGTTGCTGACGAAGAAGACCGCACCGCCGCCCTCCCGGGCCCGGTTGTCGTCGATCAGCGTGTCGAGCAGTCGCAGGGTGTAGGTGTTCCCGTCGTTGTAGATGGCGCCGCCGTTGCCCCCGCCGGGCGTGCCCGCCCGGGCCGGGTTGGCGCCCCACCCGACGGCCGCGTTGTGGCTGAACCGGCTGTTCACCACCGTGAACGACACGCCGATGCCGCTCAGGCCGCCGCCGTTCGAGCAGACGTTGCCGAGGCCCGGGGCTCCGCCGAAGGTGCTGCCCACCACGTGGACCGGCAGGCCCCGGTGCTGGCTGAGCACCCGCACCGCCGCGCCCCCCACGTCGGGTCCGGTGGCGTCGCAGCGGTTGCGGAAGAACCGGCTGTCGATGATCGACAGGCGGCCACCGCGCACGAAGACGGCACCACCGCCCCCGCCGTCGAACCGCTCGCCGGTGGCGTTGCCGTCGACGAACGTGAGGCCCTGGAGGGTGAGTCGGGGGTGGTCCTGGTCCTGGCAGTGGGGCGTGGTCCACACCTGGGCCGGGTCGCAGGTGTTCATGTAGAGGATCCGCCGGGCGCCGCCGCCCGACAGGGTCACCAGTCCACCGCCGTCGATCACGATCTCGGGACCGGTGTCGTTGCGGATCCTCGCCGTCTCGGTGAGGGTGATCGTCACCGGATCGGGGCCGCAGTCGAACGTGATGATCCCGCCCCGGGCGACGGCCTGCACGACCGCGGCCGAGGTGCAGCTGGCCGGCGTCCCGGTGCCGATCACCCGGTCGGGGCGCGACGTGTCGACGGCCCGACCCTCGACGGGCACGGGCGCGTCGCCCGTGGGGTTGCCGGCGGCCGGCCAGCGCGTCGACACGGCCTCGCCGACGATGCCGGTGCGGCCCTTGAACTCCGACGAGTCGGAGAACGCGAGCATGACGCCGCCCCGGCTCAGCCGCCCGGAGGTGAGCGCACCGGTCCAGTGCGCGGCGCCCCCGGCGTCGGGGGCCCGCTCCATGACGTTGCGGTAGACGAGGTCGACGAACGCGGCGTCGTCGAGCGACCCGTAGCGGTTCCGGAACTCGGCCGAGCGGCTGAACTCGGTCGAGATCGCCGACAGCGGCCGCCCGCCGTCCCAGAGGGCCTGCCAGTACGCCAGGCCGCCGGCGTCGGGCGCGCGCAGGAAGTAGGCGGCGTAGAGACGCTCCACGCTGCGGGTGTCGGGTCCGGTGGCCGGCGCGGCCACGGCCGGAGCGGCGACCGCGAGGGCGGCGACGACGGCGAGGGCGGCCAGAGCGGGGAGCGGGGCGCGGCGCATCACCCCGGTCCATCGGCCGATGGCGCCCCGGCCCTGAGTCGGCGGCTGATCGCCGGAGCCTCACGAGGGACGACCGCCGGCCGACCCTCGCAGCATGGCGGTTCCCTCCCAGCTCCCCGGCCGCGCCTGGCCCGGCCTCGTCGCGCTCGCCGTCCTCGCCGGCTCCCTGGCGCTCGCCGGGGGATCGGCCGAGGCGTACCCGGGCGCCCCGTGGTTCGAGCCGTCGAAGCCCTACACGCAGAACTTCCCCGACCCGAGCATCGTCGTCCACGACGGGGTGCACTACGCCTACGCCACCGCGACGGGCGGGGCGTACCTGCCGGTGATGACGTCCACCGACCTGCGGACCTGGACCGCCCGCCCGGCCTACGACCCCGGCGCGCCCCTGAACGCCGACCCGTTCTTCAACGACGCGCTCCCCCACCCCGCCGCCTGGTCGCCGGCCCGGCCGGGCACCGGACGGCTCACCAAGGAGGTGTGGGCGCCCGGCGTGGCCCGGATCGGGAACCGGTTCGTGGCCTTCTACTCGGCCCGCCAGCGCCTCGACCGCGACCGGTTCTGCATCTCGGTCGCCACGTCGGCCTCGCCGCTCGGCCCCTTCGTCGACCGCACGACCGCGCCCCTCGTCTGCGATGCCGACCCGAACGGGTCGATCGACCCGCAGCCCTTCGTCGACGCCGACGGCGCCGCCTACCTGCTCTGGAAGAGCGAGGGCGTCCCCGGGTCGGCCCCCACCCGGATCTGGTCGCGGCGCCTCGACGCGAGTGGGACCGCGTTCGCGCCGGGGAGCACCGCCGTGCCCCTGCTGCACACCAGCCAGGGCTGGGAGGGCAACGTCATCGAGAACCCGGCGATGATCCGCCACCAGGGCGCGCTCTACCTCTTCTACTCGGGCAACGAGCACCGCTCCGCGCGCTACGCGACCGGCTACGCCAGGTGCGCCTCGCCGCTCGGCCCGTGCACCAAGCACGCCGGCAACCCGGTGCTCGCGTCGCGGGGCGACCGACTGGGCCCCGGTGGCGCCACACCGTTCATCGACACGCAGGGCCGGTTCCAGCTCGCCTACCACTGGTGGAACGCGCCGCACACCAGCTACCCGGCGTTCCCGCAGTGCCAGAGCGCCGGCACCTGCACCCAGCAGGGCCAGCGGCGCCTCGGGATCGCCCAGGTGCACGTCACCGCGACCGGGCTCCAGGTCGGGGGCGCGGCTCCCGAGCCGACACCGGCCCAGGTCGACTCCGTCCGGCGGCTCTACCTCGCCTACTTCCTCCGCGAGTCCGACGCCGGGGGGCTCACCTACTGGTCGAACCTCTACGCGGGTGGGCGCACCCTGTCGGCGATCTCGGGCGGCTTCGCCGAGTCGGCCGAGTTCCGCAGCCGCTACGGCCAGCTCTCGGACCGTGCGTTCGTCGAGCTCGTCTACGCCAACGTGCTCGGGCGCGCCCCCGACGGCGGCGGCCTCACGCACTGGACCGGCATGCTCGGGTCGGGCCGCACCCGCGGCTGGGTGATGATCGGCTTCTCCGAGTCGGCCGAGTTCCGCTCGCTCACCGGCACCCGCTGAGCGGCGGGGTCGGCCCCGGGTCGGCCCCTCGGGCATCATCGTCGGATGCCCGGCGTCGCCTCACCGTTGCACGTCGGGTGCCCCATGTGGGCCCACCGGGCGTGGGTGGGCCGGTACCTCCCCGCCGGCACCCCGGCCGGCGCCGAGCTCGCCGCCTACGCCACGTGGTGCAACGCGGTGGAGGGCAACACCACCTTCTACGCGCTCCCGGAGCCGATCACGGTGGCCCGCTGGGCCGAGGCCGTGCCGGAGGGCTTCGAGTTCGCCTTCAAGCTGCCCCGCACCATCACCCACGACCGGCGCCTGCGCCACGCCGACGACGAGCTGGCCGAGGCGTGCGCCCGGTTGCGGCCGCTGCGCGCCCACCTGGCGCCCGTGTCGATCCAGCTGCCCGCCAGCTTCGGACCCGACGACCTCGACGTGCTCGACCGGTTCCTCGCCGGGCTGCCCCGCGACCTCGACTGGTCGGTGGAGGTCCGCCATCCCGCGTTCGCCCCCGACGGCCACGCCGAGCGGGCGGTGAACGACCTGCTCCACGGCCACGGCGTCGACCGGGTGCTGCTCGACAGCCGGGCCCTGTTCGCGGCCCCGCCCCGCACCGCCGCCGAGCACGACGCGTGGGCCCGCAAGCCGCGCCTCGGCGTGCGCCCGGTGGCCACCGCCGAGCGCCCCGTGGTGCGCTTCATCGGCCAGAGCGACCCCGACGCGACGCGCTCCTACTGGCAGCCCTGGGTGCCCAAGGTGGCGCGCTGGATCGCCGAGGGACGGCGCCCACTCGTGTTCGTGCACACCCCCGACAACGCGTCGTCGCCCGAGCTGGCCCGCCGCTTCTGGACCGACGTGGCCGACGCCGCCCCCGAGCTCGACCTCGGCGCGCTGCCCGAACCGGCGGTGCCACCCCAGCTCGACCTGTTCGACGGACGCTGACCGCTACAGCTGGACGCGGAGGACCGCGGCCTCCCAGACGCCCGACGTCGACGGACCACGGCTGCGGACCACCAGCGCGCCGTCGCGCGTCGCCGGCCGCTGGTCGTAGGTGAGCTCGACCTCGAAGCCCGACGGCTCGTCACGGTCGACCATGGCCTGCCCGAGAGCCAGCGGCTCGTCCGCCCCGTCGGTCCACAGCTCGAGGAACAGGTCACCCTCGGGCGACACCGCCTCGCCGCGCACCGTGACCGGAGAGCGCAGCTCGGTCATCCACTCGGGCTCGGCGATGGTGATCCCCTCGGGCACCGCGCCGAGGATCCACCAGTGCTCGTCGAGCTGGCGCACCAAGATGATGGTCTCGGGACCGTCGGCCACCGGCCGCACCCCGACCTCGCCCGAGCGGGAGTCGCCCGCCCGGTAGTCGCTCACCACCGGGTCGGTGAACCCGACGATGGTCTCGGCGAACACGGTGGCCGCCTCGACCGGATCGTCGAAGCGCAGGTCGTCGTCGGCGAACGGGAACACGGCGGTGCTGGTGTCGACCTGGTCGCCCGCCGTGGTGGTGGTGCCGGCGGCGGTGGTCGTGGTCGTGTCCTCGGCCGACGTGGTCGTGGGCTCGGCGGTCGTCGTGGTCGCCGGCGCGGTCGTGGTCGTCGTGTCGCCAGCGGTGGTGGTCGTCGGATCCACCACCGTGACCTGCTCGGAATCGTCGTCGCCGAGCAGCAACAGCGTCACCACCACGACGATGGCGAGCAGCACGGCGAGGATGGCGTACAGGAGCCAGCGGGGGGTCGCGTCGCTGCGACCCTCGGGTTGCGCCGTCGGTCCGGGGGTGTCGGACATGGCACATCACCTCCTCGGCCATGGTCCTACCCCGTCGCGCCGCCGGGCAGTGCCCCCGGTCCCGAGCCGGCCCGGGACCTTCTGTCACGAGATGTGTCAACATGGCCCCCGTTCGGGGACCGCACCGCACCGGAGGGGACACGATGGGCATCGACGACTGGTTCGAGGGGACGATCGGCGACACGCTCGCCGAGTCGACGCCGCACTGGAAGACCGCGCCCCACCCGGGACCCGACGCCCCCGACGTCATGGTCGTGCTGTTCGACGACCTCGGCTTCGCCCAGCTCGGGTGCTACGGCTCCACCCTGGCCACCCCCCACGTCGACGCGGTGGCCGCCGCCGGCCTGCGCTACACGAACTTCCACTGCACCCCGGTGTGCTCGCCCACCCGGGCCGCGCTGCTCACCGGCCGCAACCACCACACGGTGGGCATGCGCAGCGTCGCCAACTTCAACACCGGCTTCCCCCACATGACCGGCCACATCACCGAGCACGCCGCCACCCTCGCCGAGGTGCTGCGCGACGCCGGCTACGCCACCTACGCGGTCGGCAAGTGGCACCTGTGCCCCATGGAGGACGCGTCGGCCGCCGGCCCGTTCGACCAGTGGCCGTGCCAGCGGGGCTTCGACCGCTTCTACGGGTTCCTGCAGGGCGAGACCGACCAGTTCGCCCCCGAGCTCACCTACGACAACCACCACATCGACCCGCCCGCCACCGCGGCCGACGGGTACCACGTCACCGAGGACCTGGTCGACCACGCCATCGGGTTCATCCGCGACTCGGTGTCGAACCGGCCCGACCGCCCGATCTTCACCTACGTGTCGTTCGGCGCCATGCACGCCCCGCACCAGGCGCCCCCGGAGTACCTGGCCAAGTACCGCGGCCAGTTCGACGAGGGCTGGGACGTGTTCCGCCAGCGCTGGTTCGAGCGCCAGCTCGAGATGGGCATCATCCCCCCGGGCACCAACCTGGCGCCCCGCAACCCCGGTGTCGAGCCGTGGGACGAGCTGTCCGACGCGTCGAAGGCGGTGTCCGCCCGGCTCCAGGAGGCGTTCGCCGCCTTCCTCGAGCACACCGACGTGCAGATCGGTCGCCTCGTCGACGCGCTCCGCGAGCTCGGTCGGCTCGACAACACCATCCTCGTGATCACCTCCGACAACGGCGCCAGCCAGGAGGGCGGGCCCCACGGGGTCATGCACGAGATGAAGTTCTTCAACGGCGTGTTCGAGCCCGCCGAGGTGATGATCGAGCACATCGACGACATCGGCGGCCCCCACAGCCACACCAACTACCCGTGGGGCTGGGCGATGGCGGGCAACAGCCCCGGCAAGTGGTACAAGCAGAACACCCACGGCGGCGGCGTCCGCGACCCGCTCGTCGTGCACTGGCCGGCGCGCATCGCCGACGCCGGCGGCATCCGCCACCAGTTCCACCACATCACCGACATCGCCCCCACGGTCTACGAGCTGGCCGGCATCACCCCGCCCGCCACCTACCGCGGGGTCGAGCAGCTGCCCATCGCCGGCACGTCGCTCGCCTACACCTTCGACGCCCCCGACGAGCCCACCCGCAAGGGCATCCAGTACTTCGAGATGGGCGGCCACCGCGCCCTCTACGCCGACGGGTGGAAGGCGGTCACCCGCCACGAGAAGGGGGTCAGCTTCGACGACGACGTGTGGGAGCTCTACCACCTGGCCGAGGACTTCTCGGAGACCAACGACCTCGCCGCCGAGATGCCCGACAAGCTCGCCGAGCTGATCGAGCTGTGGTGGCAGGAGGCCCGCACCCACGGCGTGCTGCCCCTCGACGACCGCACCATCGAGCTGTTCGGCACGACCCGCCGGCCCCACACGGTGCACGCCAGCCGCCACTACACCTACTTCCCCCCGATCTCGCACCTGCCGGCCGAGACCAGCCCGGCCCTCGGGGGCCGCAGCTGGGAGATGGTGGCCACGGTCGACCTCCCGGCGGGCGCCGAGGGCGTGCTCTACGCCACCGGCACCGAGAACTCCGGGTTCTCCCTGTTCGTCCAGGACGGCCGGCTGTGCTTCGACTACAACTCGTTCGGCGACCACTCCGTGGCGGTCTCCGAGCGCACCGTCCCCGAGGGCCCGGCCCGCCTCGGCGTGCGCTTCGAGCGCACCGGGCGCACCGGGTGGGCCGAGGTCACCATCGACGGCGAGGCGTGCGGCCGGGTCGACATCGGGTTCGTCATGCGGATGATGTCGAGCGTCGGTGCCGACGTCGGCCTCGACCGGCTGTCGCCGGTGAGCGATCGCTACACCGGCACGTTCGCGTTCACGGGCACCATCCACCGCCTCGACGTCGAGGTCGCCCCGTCGGCGTCGGAGCGCGAGCGCGAGGCGCAGGCCGCCGCCGAGTACGCCGCCGAGATGTCGCGCCAGTGAGATCGCTGCGCCCCTCGGCCGCCGCGGTCGACGCTGTCGACGCGCTCGTCGACCACCCGTTCCAGCGGCGCTGGGTCACCATCCCCGACGGGGAGGGGGGCACCCTGCGCGTCCACCTCGTCGACGACGGCGACCCCGCGGGCCCGCCCATCGTGTTCCTGCACGGCAACCCGTCGTGGTCCTACCTGTGGCGCCACCAGATCGCCGCCGTCTCCCAGCTGGGGTACCGGGCCATCGCGCCCGACCTGGTCGGGATGGGCCTGTCGGACTCGCCGAGCGAGCTCGAGGACTACTCGGTGGCCCGCCACGTCGACTGGATGCGCGCCGTGCTGTTCGACGAGCTCGACCTGCGCGACGTCACGCTGGTGCTCCACGACTGGGGCGGCATCATCGGGCTGCGCCTGCTCGGCGACCACGCCGAGCGGGTCGCCCGGGTCGTCGTGTCGAACACCGGACTGCCGTGGCGCGACCCCGCCGAGCCGCTGCCCGACGGGCCGATCGAGGCCCGTGGGCCGTTCGCCGACTTCCAGCGCTTCGCTCGCGAGGCGCCGGCGTGGGAGCCCTGGACGCTCCTCGGTGGCGTGATGGTCACCCCCGTGACCGACGAGCTGGTCACCGCCTACCGGGCGCCCTACCTCGACCCCGGGCGCACGATCGGCAGCCGGGCGTTCACCCAGCTGCTCCCCACCCGGCCCGACGACCCCCAGCTCCCCGACAACTGGCGGGCCTGGCAGGTGCTCGAGACGTTCGAGCGACCGCTGCTCACCATCTTCAGCGACCGCGACGTCGTCGCCCCCCACGGCTGGAAGGAGCTGGTGGCACGGGTCCCCGGCGCCGTCGGCCAACCCCACGTGATCCTCGAGGGCGGCGGCCACTTCCTCCAAGAGGACCTCCCCCAGGACTACACCGCCGCGCTCGTCGCCTGGCTGGCCGCCACCGACACGGTCTGACGGGGGCGACCGGGGGCGACCCGATCAGCGCTCGTCGGCCACGCAGCGGAAGCCGATGTTGCCCGCCGTGCTGTCGGGCGTGGAGCCCATGCGGGCCGACGGTCGATAGCGACGGCAGTACGAGGCGTGGCACAGGTACGACCCGCCCTTGAGCACCCGACGGTCGCCCTCCGCGGGGCCAGTGGGGTCGGCCGGCACCTCGTCGGCCGACCACCCCGCGAACCGCTCGACCGAGAAGCGGTCGGCGGTCCACTCCCACACGTTGCCGATCATGTCGACGAGGCCCAGCGCGTTGGGGGCGAACGCCCCCACCGGGCTGGTGCCCGCCCACCCGTCGGCGGCGGTGTCGACCAGCGGGAAGTCGCCCTGGAAGACGTTGGCGCGGTGCTCGCCGTCGGGCTCGAGCTCGTCGCCCCACGGGAACGCGGTGGTGGTGCCGGCTCGGGCGGCGCGCTCCCACTCGGCCTCGGTGGGGAGGCGACCCCCGGCCCAGGCCGCGTAGGCGGCGGCGTCGTGCCACGAGACGTGGACCACCGGGTGGTCCCACCGGCCGGCGAGGGTGCTGGCCGGTCCCTCGGGGTGGTTCCACGTGGCCCCGTGGACCTGACGCCACCACTCGGCTCCCACCACACCCCGGGTGTCGGGGTGGTCGTCGGGGAGCAGGCCCCCGAACACGAACGACCACCCGAACCGCTCGGCGTCGGTGCGGTGGCCGGTGGCGTCGACGAAGGTGGCGAAGTCGGCGTTGGTGACGAGCGTGCGGTCGATGGCGAACCCCGACACGGCGACCGGACGGGGCGGGTCCTCGCCGTCGCCGGGCACGACCCAGTCGCTGTCGTCGCCCAGGACGAACGTGGCGGCGGGGACCGTCACCCGGTCGAGGGGGAGGTCGGGATCGGGTGAGGCCGGATCTGGCGACGACGCCCGCTCACCGTCGAGCTGGTCGTCGGACCCACGGTCGGGCGAGCAGCACCCCGGCATCGGGACGGGCCCTCAGCCCGCCATGGTGAGCACGAAGCCCACGGTGGGATCGGCCCGGTTGTCGAGCAGCTCGCGGTAGACCCTCTCGACCGCCTCGGGCCCGGCACCGTGCTCGAAGCGGATCCACTCGTCGGTCCAGGTGGCGTAGGCGACCCATGCCTCGTCGAGGCGCCGGTCGAGCTCGTCGCGTCCCCACTCCGACGTGCGCTTGGAGATCTGGGTCGGGGCGAAGAAGAACTGCGGGGTGGGGCCGCGCAGGTCGCCGACCGGTGGTGGGGCCTGCCAGTGGGTGCTGCCCACGGTCATGCTGTGGCGCAGCTCGTCGCCGAGGTGGTCGTGCACCGCGGCGCGCACCGCGGCCGCTCCGGCGATGTCGACGAACACTGACGGCACCACGTCGAGCGAGGTGACGTCGGGGTAGGCGACCACCCGGTCGTAGACACCGAGGCCCTCGACGAAGTCGACGTTGCCGGGCGAGGTCAGCCCCACCACCTCGACGTCGCCGCGCCGGGCCAGGCAGAACGCGGTGCCGAGCGCCGTCTTGCTCGACGCGCTGGAGATGACCACCTGCGTCGCGCCGAACCCGTCGCTGTCGGCGATGGCGTCGTCGATCAGGAACGACGTGAAGAACAGCGGGTAGAGCACCATGCGGTGGTCCTCATCGGGGCCGCCGTCGTCGACCGGCGCGCTGGGCACCGCCACGTAGCGGTTGTAGGCGCCCGCCAGGCCGGCGCGGTGGGCGGCGGTGTCGGTGAAGCCGCCGTCGCCGATGCGGCCGGGCTCGACGACGAGCTCGGTGGACATGGGCAGGTAGCCGTACCAGCGGGTGCCCACCTCGAGGTCGTCGTGGCGCGACTCGACGACGTCGGCGTAGCCCCACACGGGGATGCGCCCGTAGGGGTCCTCGGCGGGGAACACGTCCCAGTAGCGCAGCATGTCGCCCGCGACCGCGTAGGTGATGTTGTTCGCGGTCAGCGCGAAGGCGTCGACCCGCAAGCGGACCTGGCCGTCCTCGAGCTCGACCGGGGGCGGGTCGACGATGCGGGTGTCGTGCAGGTCGCTGCGGTTGACCTCGAAGTCCATGGCCGATCCTCGCTGTCGTCGGTGGGCGCGACCCTACCCAACGGGTGACACGCCCAGTGTCAGTTGTTCGCGGCGGCGGCCGCGTCGGCCTCGGCGCTGGCGGCCACGGCACGCTCGACCAGCGCGCCCATGCCCGCCTCGATGCCGGCGGCCAGGACCTCGACGTCGATGCCGTGGTCGCGATCGCCCGTCACCCCGAAGTCGAGGCGTCCGTCGTAGGACAGCGCGGCGACGCCGATGCGCAGCCCCTGGGCGATGGGCACGTAGGGCAGGTACTCCACCATGCGCCGCCCGGCGACGTAGAGCGGCTCCTGGGGACCGGGCACGTTGGTGATCACGGTGTTGACGACCCATTGCGGCAGGGCCCGCATGGCGCGCGTGGCGAGGCGCATCGCGGGCGCGACCACCGCGGCGGGGGCCAGCTCGGCCGCGGCGAACAGCGCGCCACCGGCGTCGATCTCGTGGCTCGACTTGAGCTCGCCCATCCGCCGGCGCACCTCGTGGAGGCACTCGACCGGGTCGGCGACCTCGACCGGCAGCTCGAGCACCAGGGCCGACACCCGGTTGTCGAACACGTTGCGGGCGTCGGCGGATCGCATCGAGACCGGCACCAGACTGCGGATGCCGACCACGGCCGGGTCCTCGCCGCGGTGCAGGAGCAGCTCGCGGAAGCCCTGGGCCACCGCGGTGACCACGACGTCGTTGACGGTGCCGCCGAGCCCGCGGCGGACCACTCGGATGTCGTCGAGGGTGCTGCGCGCGGGCGCCCACCGCCGGTGGGGCCCGATGGGGCCGTCGACGCTCGAGTGCGGCGGGCGACCCATGCCGCCCACGTAGGCGCGCAGCCCGCCGGCCACCTCGCCGGCGCGCCGCACCAGCTCGCGTGGGGCGCGGGTGCCCGACCGCAGGGCCCGGTACTGCTCGTAGGGGCTGCGGACCAGCTCGGCGAGCGCCGTGGTGGCCAGCTCGGCCTCGCTGGGCTCGGGCTCGGGGGTCCACGGCACGGCGTCGAGCGGCTGGGCGTCGGGGTCGCGGTCGAGGAGGAGCGACACCAGGTCGGTGCCGGCGATGCCGTCGACCATGCAGTGGTGCACCTTCGACACGAGACCCCACCGGCCGTCGTCGAGGCCTTCGACCATCCAGGCCTCCCACAGCGGCCGCTCGCGGTCGAGCGGCTGGGACATGAGGCGGCCGACCAGGGTGGTGAGCGCCGCCTCTCCCCCGTCGCCGGGCAGGCGCGTGTGTCGCAGGTGGTACTCGAGGTCGAAGTGCGGGTCGTCGGCCCACACCGGCCGGCCGAGGTCGAGCGGCACGAAGCGCACCCGCTGGCGGTAGCGGGGCACCACCGGGAGCTTCCCCGCGAAGAGCCGGCGGAGATCGTCGAAGGCGGGGACCGGCCCGTCGAACACCGCCACCGATCCGATGTGCATGTGGTTGACGCCGTCCTCGATGTGCAGGAACGAGGCGTCGAGCGGGTTCATGCGGTCCATCGGGGCCTCCTCACCTCGACCAGAGGGCACATTGGACCACGTCATCACCGTCGCCGCCCAGGTCGGCGCACTAGCGTCCGCCGGCGTGACCTCCACCACAGCAGCAGGCGATCCCACCGCTGTCCTCGGCCGCCGCTTCGTGGCCTGGCTCGTCGACGGTCTCATCGTCCTCATCGTCGTCGGCGGGGTGTTCCTGTCCCAGGCCGAGTCGGCGAGCGGGCTGCCCCCGGGCTTCTGCGACCTGGCGAACCTCGACGGCTCCGACGAGGTCTGCGTCCAGATCGACGACACGGTCTACGTGTTGCCGTCCACCGACTCGGGCCCCGTAGCGCTCACCTGGCTGGCGCTCGCCATCGCGTTCCCCATCGTGCTCCAGGGGCTCACCGGCTGGACCCCCGGCAAGCTGCTGCTCGGCCTGCGCTGCGTCAACGACGCGGGCCGCCCGTGCGGCATCGGCCGCGCCGCGCTGCGCACCGTGCTGTGGATCGTCGACGGCATCCCGGGCCTGCCCATCGTGGGCGGCGTCGCCGCGCTGGCCACCCCTCAGCACCGGCGCGTCGGCGACCTCGTCGCCAAGACCCGTGTGGTGGCGGCCTCCTCGCTGGGTCAGCCGGCCGTGGGGGTGGCGGGTGCCGGCGCCGCTGCTGCCGCACCGGCCGCGTGGGGGCCCCCGCCGGCCGCCGCCGCCGTCGCGAGCCCCTCGACACCGCCGCCCGCGGCTCCCACGGTGGCCCCCACCAGCGACGCCGAGCCCCGCTGGGACGACGCCCGCAACACCTGGATCCAGTGGAACGGCAGCCAGTGGTTGGCGTGGGACGCCGCCGCCGGGCGGTGGGACCCCATCTGAGCCCCGTCCATCGATGATCCACCCCGACCAGCGTGGATCGGTGCGGATCTTCGAGGTCTAGGCGGCTGCCTCCAGGTCGCCAGCTGTAGTTGGGTCGAGGTCGGGGGGCCAGGGTCGGGGGGTGTGGCCGAGGGCGGTCCACTGGTCGTGGAGGTGTTCGGCGGAGATGAGGGCGTCGATGGCGTGGTTGACGTCGAGGCGTTCGCCACCCCAGCGGGGCTCGATGGTGTGGGCGTC
>DATHSN010000087.1:0-6829 GCA_035464115.1 Acidimicrobiales bacterium
GCCTCGGTGGCCCGGCGCTCGTGCGGGTCGATCTCGGCGGTCACCTCGGCGATGCGATCCGGGCCGATGGCCCCTTCCAGGAGGAAGAACCCCTGCTCGTCCCACTGGCGGGCCTGGTCGTCGGAGACGAGGGTGCGTGCCGACGACGCCGGCGTCCACGCGAACTCGGTGTTGAGCGGATGGCGGTCGGCGATGCGCACGAGCTCTCCCCTCGGAGCGATCCCGGCGAACCGTACCGGGCGACCCACTCCCGCGCCCGGGCCGGTTCGATCAGCGGGCGGCGACGGGTTCCACCCCTCGCGCTGCGTCGGTGTAGCCACGACGTCGCTCCAACCGGCGGGCGAGGCGGAGGGCGTCGGTCTCGACCGCCCACAGGTGCAGGTGGCCCGCCCACCGGGCGGCGGTGACCGCCAGGAGCAGCGAGAGCCGGTGGCCGAGCGGGCGCTCGGTCAGCGGGACGGCCTTGGGCACCAACGACCAGCCGAGGTCGGCTTCGAGCTGCGGGTAGGCAGCGCGGAGGTGCCACCGATCCGAGCCCTGCCGGTACGCGTCGAGCAGGAAGGCGGGCAGCGGACGCCGATAGCGGTGCTCGGCGAGGAGCGACGGGTCGAACACCGCCCGCACGCCCGCCTCTCGCAGTCGGAGCCCGAAGTCCTCGTCCTCGTGGTAGGCGATGGCGGCGTGGGGCGACGGCAGCGGCACGGCGAGGCAACGCCGACGAGCGATCGAGACGTTCCCGGCCCAGAACCGCAGGAGGATGTCGGCGGGGTCGCGCCGCCAGGCCTCGCAGCAGTTCTCGTACTCCGTCGCGTAGATCAGCGTCGCCGCGTCACCCGGACCTCGTCGCTCCGGGCGGCGCACGGGCATGTAGCCGACCACCACCAGCTCGACACCCGAGGTGGAGTGACGGTGCCGGTGCCCGCTCACCAGACCAGAGCACGCGATCACGTCGTCGTCGACGAAGAGGAGCAGGTCGCCGGTGGCCACCTCCACGCCGACCTGACGGGCGGCCGCGGCGCCGACCCCCTCCCGCCGCACCTGTCGCAGCCGTGGCTCGCGCTCTCCCAGCCCGGCGAGCACCTCGGGGGTGGCGTCCGACGATCCGTCGTCGACCACCACCAGCTCGTGGGTCGCGGGGTCGGCGAGGAGTGGTCCGAGCACGTCGAGCAGGCCGCCGGCACGGTTGCGCGTGGGGACCACCACCGACACCGTCGGGTGGACGGGGAGCGACCGGCCGTCAGGCGGCACGGCGGTACAGGGCCCGGCCGGTGGCCCTGGTGACCCACAGGGGGGCGTGGCGCAGGACCGGGCCGGCGAGGTGGGCCAGGCGGCCCCGCTCGTCGCGCCCGGCGACACCGATGGTCGAGTACACGAGGGGCTCCTCCATGCCCCCCCAGGACCGCTTGTGCTGCCCCAGGCCCGCGTTCTCCAGGTCCGATCGCCCGAAGTCGACCTCAGTCGCGTCCCGAGCGATGGCCCAGGTGAACGACTCCCACATCAGCAGGTCGTTGGCGCGCCGCTGCCAGTGCGCGGGGTCGGAGGCACCGAACTTGCAGACCATCGTCCCCCGCCACTCGAGGTACACGGCCGCGGCGATCGGTGCGCCCTCGACCTCGGCGACGAGCACCACGCCGAGGCCGGGGACCACCACGCGGTCCCACAGCAGCTCGAAGAACCGCTTCGGTTGGACCGGGACACCGTGGCGGCGCCGGGTCGCCACGTGCAGGTCGTAGAAGTGCCCGGTCAGGTCGTCCCGCTGCCGGGCCGGGCGGACCGTCACCCCTTTGTTGCGAGCGGTGCGCACGCCCGTGCGGCGGCTCTTGTGCGTCGTGGCCCACAGCTCGTCGACCGATCCCGGGAGGGAGCGCCGATGGATCACCGCGCCCGACGCCAGAGGGGCAGCCGGCGGCGGGAGCGCGGCGCGCACCTCGACGTGCGCCACCCCGGCATCGGCCCGTGCGCCGTCGAGCTCGCGCACCAGGGTCGTCAGCGTCGTCGCATCGGTGGCGACGGGCGCGCACGCATCCGTGAACGGCAGCGACACCCACCGGCGGCTGCCGGCGCGGTGGCGGATGTCGACGAGCGGCAGGCCGGCGGTCATCACCCCGTCGGCGTCGACCAGGCCGGCGACCACGGCGTCGAACCGGTAGCAGTCGGCGAGGAGCCGAGCCCAGGCGGGGTGGTGGAAGGGGGTGACCCCGGGGGCGCGCTCGAGCAGGTGTGCCCAGCGCCCGTCGTCGAGCGTCGTGAGGACCAGCCGCTCAGCCATCGGCGGTGACCACGTGGGGAGCGAGGACCTCCGCCAGGAGCGTGGCGTCGACGTCGCGCACGTGCGGGTGCGTGGGGAGGTTGACGAGGTGGGCGGCGAGGTGCTCCGCCACCGGGCAGGATCCGGGGACGTAGCCGAAGCGCTCGACGTCGGTCGCGGCCTGGACGGTCTGATCGAACCAGACATCGCCACGGACGTGGGGCGCCAGCGCGTCGAGGGCCTCCTGGCGGTCGCGGACGACGACCGGGAAGCGGACGTGGGACGCCTCCATCCGCTCGTCACCGGCACCGAGGCCGCCCCCGTGGGGCAGGCGGGCTGCGTAGATCGCAGCGATGCGACGCCGGTGGGCGACGTTGGCGTCGAGGTGGGCCAGGGCCCGCAGCCCGAGCCGGGCCTGGGCGTTGGCGAGCCGACGCTCGTAGTCCTTCGGCCGGTCACCCCGGCGTTCGACCGCCGACGAGGGGCGGACGAACGGGTGGCGGCCGCCGCTGCGCTCGTAGACGAGGCGCGAGACGTGGTGCACGCGTGGTTCGAGGAGCACCCCGTAGGCCACGTACTTCACGAGGTAGCGGGCGACCTCGCGCCCGCTCGGCCACGGCCACTCGGCCTGCGCCCGGCGCAGGTCGTCGGCGAGCTCGTCGTCGTCGGTGACGACCATGCCCCCCATGCTCGTGGACATCGTCTTGGACTCCTCCGTGCTGAAGAACGCCGCTCGTCCGAACCGGCCGATCGGCACCCCGCGGAACCGCGAGCCCAGCGAGTGCACCGCGTCCTCGAGCACGACCAGGTCGTGACGTTCGGCCAGCGCCCGGGCCCGATCGAGGTCGGCGGGGACCCCGAAGGTGTGCTGGAGGAGAAGCACCCGGGTGCGGGGCGTGAGGAGGCGCTCGGCCGCGTCGAGATCGATGTTGGCGGTGCGGGGCTCGCAGTCGACGAAGACCGGGGTGGCCCCGCGGTAGCGGATCGCGTTGACCACCACGGCGTGGGTGGGGACCTGGAGCATCACCTCGTCGCCCGCACCGACGTCGAGGCACCCGAGGAGCCCGTAGAGCCCGATCCGGGCCGCCGAGCAGCTGATGGCGTGGCGGGCACCGAGGCGCGCCGCGAACGCCCGCTCGTAGCGCTCGATGGCGTCGCCTCGCACGAGCGTCCACGGCGACGCGAGCAACCCGAGGGCAGCGAGGCCGTCGGCCGCGGTCGTGCTCCCGAGCATGGCGTGGGTTCGGTGCATCGTTCGGCGGCTCATGGGGCCCTCACAGGTAGCGATGGACGATCCGTCCGGCGAGCGCGGTGACCGGGAGCGGCACACGGCGCCACGCGGCGACGGCTCTCGATCCGGACCCGGGGGACGGCCCGGTCTCGGCGACCTCCTCGGGGGGGATCGGTGGCCAGTAGTACCGACGGACCGGCTCGGGCGTCGTCCCCCACTTCAGCTTGAAGGTGGCGAGGGCCTCGTGCCCGTTGGGGACCTCACCGAGATCGAACCGGCGGAGCCCCGCCGCGTGCGACCGGTGGATGGCGTCCCACACGAGGGCGTCCACCGGGTGCGACCGGGCCGCCGCGCCCCGATCCAGCCCGGTGAACGCGTACGAGGTGGTCTCCGTGCCGTTCAGCACGAAGATCCCGGCGACGACGCGCCGCGCCCCGCCGTCGCGCACGACGGCGACGCTGAGGCGTCCGAAGGCGGGGTCGGCCTCGCAGGCGGCCAGCAACGCCTGGAACAGCCGGCGCGGGCGGGCGGGCTGCGCGTGCAGCCGCATGGCGTCGAGGTAGAGCCGGTACCAGTCGTCGAGATCGGCGAACGAGCCGGTCTCGACGCTCACCCCGTCGGCCTCGGCCTTGCGGACCAGGTGGTGGAGGCGGCGCTCGCGGCGGCGGGAGTCGAAGCAGCACGCCTCGGGATCCGACGGCATGTGGAGCACGTAGGTGAGCCGCCACGGCACCCCGACCAGCTCGGGCACCAGCCCGTCCAGGTCCGACGTGACGGGCTTGAGCTGCACGCGCACGCCCAGCGCCTCCGCTCGCCGCACGCCGGCCTCGAGGAGCGCCGCCGTGGCCGCCGGATGGTCGGCGACCGGCCCCGCGGCCGGCGTGCGGGGGAGCGAGCACAGTCGGGGTGACCCGAGGGCCCCCCCGATGCCGAAGGGGATGCCGCGGGTGCGCACGAGCGGCAGCACCCCCGCGATGCGCCCCCCTGCGTCCTCGCCGGCCAGCGCGGTGAGGGGCTGGTCGTACTCGGTCGCCAGCACCCGGAGCCACGCCGACCGGTGGTAGGCCGAGGCCGCCGGGTGGGTGCCCACGTACGCGTCCCACCTGGGGTCGGTGGCGGGGTCGACCTCTCGGACCACCACGGCCGAGGCCGGACCCGGCGCAGCGCCGGTCCCCGCGCTCACGACGCACCCGCCAGGTGCGCGGCGCGCTTCTCGCCGAGGCGCTCGTAGGCCGCGAGGAGCCGGGGGACCTGGTGCTGCCACGCCAGCTCCGTCTCGATCCGTCGCCGCCCGACGCGCCCCATCCGCTCCCGTCGCACCGGGTCGTCCAGGAGGGCGGCGATCTTGGCGGCGAGGTCGGCCGGGTCGTTCCCCTCCGCGTAGAGGGCGGCCTCGCCGGCCGACACGTGGCCCTCATGGAGGTCGAACTGGACGACCGGCTTGCCGGCCGCCATGTACTCGAGGACCTTCACCATCGTCGACCGGTCGTTCAGCGGGTTCTTGCCGTCCGGGCTGACGCACACGTCGGCCTGCTCGATGATCCCCAGCACCTCGGAGTGCGGGATCTTGCCGGTGAACACGACGTGGTCGGCGATGCCCATGGCGGTCGCCTTGGCGCGCATCGGCGCGAGCTCGGCACCCGGTCCGGCCACCACGAACCGCACGTCGTCCCGCTGGTCGAGGAGCGTGCGGGCCGCGTCGAGGAGCAGGCCCACCCCGTCCTGGCGTTCCATCGAGCCCGCGAACACGACCAGGTGCCGTCGGCCGCCGTGCAGGTCGCGTGGGTCCGTCGGCGCCACCTCGGTGAGGTCCGGGCCGTTGCGGACGACGAACACATCCTCGGGCGCCATCTCGCCGCGCTCGATGGCGAGCTGGCGGTAGCTGTCGTTGGTGGCGATGGAGACGTCGGCGACGCGGAACGACAACCGCTCGAGGGCCAGGAGCACTCGGGTGCCCCGTCCGTGCCGGCCGAACTTGACCTCGAACAGCTCGGGCCCGAGATCGTGCTGGTCGAACACCACCTGCGCCCCCAGCGGCTTGAACAGCGCCGCGACCAGGAACAGCACGTCCGGTGGGTTGGCCAGGTGGATCACGTCGACGCCGCGCTCACGGCGCACCCGCAGGGCGAGCACGAGCTCCCAGAACGTCGCGTTCACGTACTCGGCGAGATGGCCGAGGAGCGACGCGCCTTCGAGGTGCGGGTGGCGGAAGACGGCGATGCCGTCGACCATCTCCCGGCCCCGGGTGAAGCCCCAGCCCTTGGGGCTGATGATCGACACCTCGTAGCCGGCGTCGCGCAGCGCGGACGCCTCGCGGAACACCCTGAGATCGGTGGGGATCGGCGCGTTCTCGACCACCATCAGCACCCGACCGACCGGCGCGTCCCCCCGGGCGGCGCTCATCTCGAGCCCCGTTCGGTGAGCACGGCGGGGACGGTGCGGAGCAGGATGGACAGGTCCTGTCGCAACGACCACGTGTCGGCGTACTCCACGTCCAGGCGGAGCATCTCGGGCGGCGGCAGGCACCCGCGGCCGCTGACCTGCCACAGCCCGGTCATGCCGGGGAGCACGCTGAAGCGCCGCCAGTGCCAGCTCTCGTAGTCGGCCAGGTCGTACTCGCACTCCGGTCGGGGGCCGACCAGGCTCATGTCGCCCTTCAGCACGTTCACGAGCTGGGGGAGCTCGTCGAGGCTCGTCCGCCGCAGCCACCGGCCGACGGGGGTGATCCGCGGGTCGTCGTGGAGCTTGTAGAGGCCGTCGGACTCCACGCCCCGCCCGCAGCTGAGCTCGTGGACGTAGGCGGCGTGGATCGCCGGATCGGCGTCGGCCACCATCGACCGGAGCTTGTAGACGGTGAACCGCTCGCCGAACCGTCCCACCCGGGTGCCGCGGTACAGCGCCGGGCCGGGTGAGGTGGCGCGCACCGCGATGGCGGCGAGGAACAGGACGGGAGCGCAGAGCACCAGGAGGGACGCGGCGACGAGCACGTCGATGGTGCGCTTGGCGACGAGAGCCGGGCCGCGCTGGCGGGTGCACAGCGGCCCGGCACCGGTGGCGGTCATGGCGGGGGCGCCACCAGCTGGCGCCGTGCCTCGAACCGCTCGCGCATCCGTCGGCCCGGTGCGGGCAGCGCGGTGACCGAGCCGATCACCCGGGCCGGTGACCCGACCGCGACGACGCCCGGGGGGACGTCGCGGGTCACCACCGAACCCGCGCCGATGAGGGCACCTTCGCCGATGTCGATGAAGGGCAGGAGCGTCACCCCCGCACCGATCTGTGCGCGGGCCCCGATGCGGGGACCGGTCATCAGCTCGGCCGACGCCGCGTCGCCGGGATGGAGATCGTTGGTG
>DATHSN010000088.1:0-30016 GCA_035464115.1 Acidimicrobiales bacterium
GCTCGTCGAACGAGTCGAGCACGATGCGCCCCACGCCGGCGCGGAGCGCGTCGGCGAGCTCGGCGGGCGACTTGGTGTTGCCGTGCAGCACCAGGCGGTCGGCGGGGACCCCGGCGGCGAGGGCCACGTGCAGCTCGCCGCCGGTGGCGACGTCGAGGTGCATGCCCTCCTCGTGGGCGAGGGCGGCCATGGCCTTGCACAGGAACGCCTTGGAGGCGTAGGCGACGCCGTCGCCGAACGCGTCGACCGCCTCGCGACAGCGCGCCCGCAGGTGCGCCTCGTCGTAGACGAAGAGCGGCGAGCCGAACTCGGTGGCGAGGTCGTCGAGGCGACAGCCGCCGACGGTGAGCATGCCGTCGGGGGCGACGCTCGACGTGTCGGGCAGCAGGTGCCACGGCACCGGCCCACGGCCATCAGCGAGGCCCTCGTCGTCGTCGAGGGTGACCGGATCGGGGATCACGTCACATCGACTCCGGGGCGCTGACACCGAGCAGGTCGAGCCCGACCGAGAAGCCGATGCGGCTGGCCTCGACCAGCCACAGCCGGGCCTGCGCCAGCTCGTCGTCGACGGCGGGATCGAGGATCCGGCAGTCGTGGTAGAAGCCGTGGAACGCGCCCGCCAGCTCGCGGGCCCACGTGGCGATCTGGTGCGGGGCCCGCTCTTCGGCGGCGCGCAGCACGGTGTCGGGCAGCTCGGAGAGCACCCGCAGCACGTCGAGCTCGCGGGGGTGCACGAGCAGGCCGAGGTCGACCTGGTCGAGCGGGCGACGCTCGACCGACTGCTCGGCCGCCTTCTTGCCGATGGAGTGGATGCGGGCGTGCGCGTACTGCACGTAGAACACGGGGTTCTCGGCCGCGGCGGCCTTGACCACCTCGTAGTCGAAGGTGAGGCGGGTGTCGGCCGACTGCAGCAGGTACGTGAGCCGGGCCGCGTCGGCACCGACCTCGTCGAGCACGTCGCGCAGCTCGATGATGTCGCCGGCCCGCTTCGACAGGCGCACCGGCTGGCCGCCGTCGAGCAGGTTCACCAGCTGGGTGATGCGGCACTCGAGGGTGGCGGGGTCGTGGCCGAGGGCCGAGATGGCGGCCTTCATGCGGGGCACGTAGCCGTGGTGGTCGGCGCCCCACACGTTGACCAGCACATCGGCCCGCCCGAACTTGTCGCGGTGGTAGGCGATGTCGGGCAGCAGGTAGGTGAACTCGCCGTCGGTCTTGACCAGCACGCGGTCCTTGTCGTCGCCGAAGTCGGTGGAACGCAGCCAGACGGCGCCGTCGCGGTCGTCGACCACGCCCCGCTCGCGCAGGTCGGCGAGGGTGGCCTCGATGGCGCCCTGGTCGAGCAGCGACCGCTCGCTGAACCAGCGGTCGAAGCGCACACCCATGCGGCCCAAGGTCTCCTGGTGCTCGGCCAGCGCCCGGGCCTCGCCCCACTCGAGGGGATCGGCGTCGGCCGGCATGTCGGCCGCCCACTCGCGCACGTAGTCGCCGCGGTAGCCGTCATCGGGCAGCTCGGTGCCGTCGCGGTACGAGGCCAGCGAGGCCGCGAAGTTCAGCATCTGGGTGCCGCGGTCGTTGAGGTAGGTCTCGCGCTCGACCGCGTAGCCGCAGCGCTCGAGCAGGCGGGCCACCGAGTCGCCGTAGGCGGCGCCGCGGCCGTGGCCGGCGTGGAGGGGCCCGGTGGGGTTGGCCGACACGAACTCGACGTTCACGCGGGTGCCGGTGCCGACGTGGTGACGGGCGTAGTCGTGCTGGCCGGTGGTCACCACGTCGGTGAGCACGTCGTGCAGCCAGGTCTCGCGCAGGTGGAAGTTGACGAAGCCCGGTCCGGCGATGTCGACCCGCTCGACGTGGGGCGGCAGGTCGGCCGACAGCGACTCGGCGATGCGGCCCGCCAGCTCGCGGGGGTTCCAGCCCGCCCGCTTCCCGGCGGCCAGGGCCACGTTGCTCGACCAGTCGCCGTGCTCGCGTCGGGCCGGGCGCTCGAGCGAGATCGTCTCGGGCATCGGCTCGATGTCGAGCGTGTGCAGCGTGGCGCGCAGGGCACCGACGAGGGCGTCGCGGATCAACGGGCAACCTTCCGTGGGCGGTCGGGGGCGCCCATGATCGCCGGTGGCGGGCCCCCGGTGCGACCCGGTACCCGGCGGGGACGAGGCGAGCGCCGCGAGCGCTACGCTCGGACCCTGGTCCGCCGGCCCACCGACGGACGTCTGCCCTCGTAGCTCAGCGGATAGAGCATCGGCCTCCGGAGCCGTGTGCGCAGGTTCGAGTCCTGCCGAGGGCGCTCCTCCATCCGGCCCGGTCGTGCCCCGACCGGGCCGTGTCGCGGTCCCAGGTCCGCTTCGACGGCGTCGCCCGAGGCGTGGCCACCGCCTCGTCGGGGTAGTTCCGCACCATGACGCGGAAGACCGGACCGGCAACCACCTCTCGTCATCGCCGCGGGCGCGCCATGCTCGCCGCGGTGGCGCTCGTCGTGGGGGTCCTCGCGCTGCCGAGCCCCGCCGGAGCAGCGACCGGCGACCGTTACGACACCGCGGCGCTGCTCGCCACCGAAGCGTTCCCCGACGGCGCCAACCTCGCCCTCGTCGCCTCCGGCGAGGACTACCCCGACGCCCTCGCCGCAGCCCCCCTCGCCGCCGCCCTCGACGCCCCCATCCTCCTCACCCGCACCACCACCGTCCCACCCGCCACCCTCACCGCCCTCACCGACCTCGGCGTCGCCGACGTCATCCTCCTCGGCGGCACCGCCGCCATCAGCAACACCGTGTTCAACACCCTCGCCGGCGGCCCCTGGCAAGTCAGCCGCTACGCCGGCGAGGCCCCAGCCACCACCACGGTGCGCGTCTACTTCGCCAACGAGGCGATGGGCGACCCGTGCGGTGAGGTCTTCGGGGTGGAGCGCCAGGTCGTGGGCCCGGCCGTCGCCACCGCAGCGCTGGCCGAGCTGCTGCGCGGTCCGACAGAGGCTGAGCGGGGGGCGGGCTACTCCAGCTGGTTCTCGTCGGCGACCGAGGGCTACCTCAACTCGGTGAGCGTCGCCGATGGGCTCGCCCGGGCCGATTTCCGGGACTTCTCCGGCATCATCCCCAACGCCTCGACCGCGTGCGGGTCGGCGGCGCTGCTGGCGTCGCTGGACGCGACGCTCACCCAGTTCTCCACGGTGGACACGACCCGCTATTCGTTCGATGGGAGCGAGACCGCCTTCTACGAGTGGCTCCAGCGCGACGTCCCGAGCTGACCGGAGGCGGGAGCAGTCACAGCTCGCCGAACGACGGGGGCCGGTCAGGCCTCGCAGCGGGCCCGGGCGTCGGGGGCGATGCCGATCGGCGTCGTGGTCGTGGTGGTGGCCGCCGGGGCAGGTTCGTCCGAGGGGGCAGCCGCCGTCGTCGTCGTGGTCTCGGCCGGCGGCGCGGGCACCCGGGCGATGGTGGTGAGATCGGCACCGATCTCGAGCACGACCGCGCCGGCGTCGAGCGTGGGGTCGGCCTCCACGTCGGCCCCCGCGGTGAGGTGCCGGGCCAGCAGGTCGGCGGCCGCGCCCGCGTCGGCGCCGTGTCGGATGGCCGTGCGAGCGAGCGAGGTTGTCTCGGCGTCGCCGACCTCGGTGATCTCGAATCCGACCTGGGCGAGGGCCTCGGCGACCGCGGACGCCTGCCCGTCGACCCCGGTGCCGTTGAGCACGGTGACGTCGTCGACCTGGCCCGCCACCAGGGTGCCGGGCGGCAGCCCCCGGAACACGTTGAGCTCGTCCTGGGCCTCGAGCTCCTCGAGGCGCAGCACCGCGGCCCCGCCCGAGGTGCGGAACGGGGTGACCGGCAGGGCGTAGGTGCGCATCGCCTCGCCCTGGAACGCCTCGAACCGCCCGCTCAGCTCGCGGAGCTGGCCCAAGCCGAGGCCCGCGTCGAGGGTGACGGCATCGACGCCGACGTCGAGCAGGCGGTTGAGGGTGAGCGCGTCGGTGACACCGAGGTCGGCCAGCTGGTCGACGGCGCGGCGCAGGAACACCTGCTGACGGGTGATGCGGCCCAGGTCGCCGGTGCCGTCGGACTGCCATCCGTCGCCCTCGTCGAACTGGAGGTGCCGGGCCCGCACGAACGCCAGCGCCTGGGAGCCGTCGAGGACGTGACAGCCAGGGCTGACATCGAGCCCCGAGTTGGTGTCGCGCATGGCCACGTCGAACCACATCGGCACGCCCCCGACCGCGTCGACGAGCTGACCGAAGCCGGCGAAGTCGACCTCGACGTAGTGGTGGATCGGCACCGCGAAGTTGGACTCGATGGTGTCGACCAACCGCTGGGGCCCGCCGGCGTAGGCGGTGTTGATGCGCTGCTCGCGTCCGGTGCCGGCGATGGGGAGCCACAGATCACGGGGGAACGAGATGACGTCGACCGCCTCCGCGGCGGGGTCGATGCGCACCACCACGATGGTGTCGGCGCGCTGGCCCGAGCCCACCGCGCCGTCGCCCACGAACGCCTCGGCGTCGGGCGCATCGACGTCGAGCGTGTCGCGGGAGTCGGAGCCGACGATCAGCCAGTTCTCGGGCGCACCGGGGGGCGACTCGGCCAACCGGACGTCGACGCGGGCGATCTGGTCGACCTTCCACAGCCCGTAGCCCAGCCCGCCCGCGCCCGCGAGGCTGGCCACCACCAGCAGCACCAGCGTGGTGAGCAACAGCCGCTGGGGCCACGAGCGACGACGGGCCCGACGCCGCTCGGCGCGGCGGGGGCGACGCAGCGCCGGGTCGACGGTGGGCTCGGCCATGATGAGCCGAGGGTACCGTTCCGTCACCATTTCGTAACGTCACCCCACGCGTCGGGAGCGCCCCGCAGGGCGCTCCCGGGCATGGATTCTGCGAGCCGCGGCTCTCTACGCGTTGGGAGCCTTCGGCTCCTTGGGCAGGCCGAGGAAGCGCTCGCCGACGATGTTGCGCTGCACCTCGGCGGTGCCGCCCCAGATCGTCTCCGAGCGCGAGAAGAAGAACGACGCCTGGGTCTCCGACACCGGGTAGTTCTGCGCGCCCCGGCGGCGGGCCGAGCCGTCGTCCTCGGCCGGTGACCCGGTGAGGATCTGGCCCTCGGCGCCGAGGATGTCGAGCGCCAGCTCCATGACGTCGCGGTGGTACTCGCTCCAGAACATCTTGTTGGTGAGACCGAGCGCCATGACGCCCGGGTCCTTGCCGCCGTGGAGGACCTGGGTGAGCGAGCGCAGGCCGTTGATCCGCATGATCTCGACCTTGCTCTTGGCGGCCATCAGCCGCTGGCGGATGATCGGGTCGGCGATCTTGCCGTTGGCCACGGCCGTCTCGATGATGCCGTCGAGCTCCTTCTCGAAGCGCCGGTAGCCGGTGGTGGCCGACGTGCCCCGCTCGAAGCCGAGGGTGGTCATCGCCACCTTCCAGCCGTTGTTGACCCCACCCACGACGTTGTCGACCGGGCAGCGGGCGTCGGTGAAGAACACCTCGTTGAACTCGGCGGTGCCGTCGGGCTGCACGATGGGCTTGACCTCGACCCCGGGCTGGTCCATCGGCACCAGCAGGTACGAGATGCCGGCGTGCTTGGAGACCGACGGGTCGGTGCGGGCCAGGAGGAACACGTAGTCGGCGTGCTGGGCCTGGGTGGTCCACACCTTCTGGCCGTTGATGACCCACTCGTCGCCGTCGAGCTCGGCGCGGCACTTGAGCGACGCCAGGTCGGAGCCGGCGTCGGGCTCGGAGAAGCCCTGGCACCAGCGGATCGACCCCGAGAGGATGCCCGGGAGGAAGTGCTTCTTCTGCTCCTCGGTGCCCCACTGCAGGATCGTCGGGCCGACGAGCGTGTCACCGAAGAAGTCGCCGCGCATCGGTGCCCCGGCGCGGGCGAACTCCTCGGACAGCACCACCGACTCCATGGTGGACAGGCCCTTGCCGCCGTACTCGGTGGGCCACGACGCGCAGATCCAGCCGCCCTCGAACAGCGAGCGGGTCCACTCCTCGTTGAAGCGGGCCCGTTCCTCACCGGTGAGCGAGAAGCCCTCGTCGAACCAGCCGTCCGGGAGGTGCTCTTCGAGCCAGGCCCGGATCTCCTTGCGGAACGTCTCCGCTTCGGGGGGATAGGTCAGATCCATGCCGACCATCCTGCCGACCGCTGCCAGGGATGGGAAATCGGAGCGGCCGGTGGACCCGCGGGCGGGTCAGTCGCTGTCGAGGTGGGCCGGGCGGCGGCCCGAGAGCAGCTCGATGCGCCGGGCGATGCTCACCGCGTGGTCGCCGAGGCGCTCGTAGAAGCGGGCCACGAGCGCCATCTCGACCGCGTCGGCCACCGGCAGCGCCCCGGCCGCCAGCTCGGCCCGGACCTCACCGTGCACCTTGTCGAGCTCGTCGTCGTCGGCGGCGAGGCGGGCCCCGGCCGCCGCATCGGCCTCGAGCCACGCCTGGCCCACCACCTGCCACATGTCGACCGCGAGCTCACCCATGCGGGCGAACCGCCCCCGGACCGACGGTGGGAGCTCGCCGATGAGGGTCGGGTCGGCGCGCTGGGCGATGTGCTCGGCGAGATCGCCGCAGCGCTCGAGCTGGGGCGCGATCCGCAGCACGGTGAACAGGTAGCGGATGTCGCTGGCGAAGGGCTGCTGGAGGGTGAGGCACCGCTCGACCACCGCCTCGATGTCGGTCTGGAGGTCGTCGAGCACCGCGTCGTCGACGATGACGACCTGCGCCGCGTCGCGGTCGCGGGCCAGCAGCGCCTCGGTGGCGGCGGCGATGGCTTCGGACACGAGCGCGAAGAGCCGACGGACGCGCTGGTCGATAACGGCGAGATCGTCGTGCAGAGCGGTACCTGCGGGTTCCATGGTCGCAACCTACCCGCGGTCCGAGGCTCGCAGACGGACCGCCGCGACCTCAGACGGTGGCGGGCTGCTTCTTCTGGGGCAGGCCGAGGCGCACCTCGTCGGCGGCCCAGCCGGGCCAGCGCTCACGGCTCTTCTCGGCCAGCTTGCGCAGCAGGGCGATGGCGCCGGGGTCATCGTCGCCGGGGCGGGCGATGATCGAGCCGTCGGCGATCATCCGCTGGATGATCTCGCGACCGAGCTCGGTGCGGACGATGGTGAGCGTCCAGTCGTTGTCCTTGCCGATGCCGCCGGTAGAGATGTCGGCGTGCTCAGCGGCGAAGTCGGGGCAGTGGTTGCACCCCTCGCGGGTCCAGGCGTGGCACTCCTTCAACGGGATCTCGTGGTAGGCCCCGTCGTCCATCCAGATCTGGAAGACGCCCTTGATGTTCATCTTCACCATGCGCTGCTTGGGCAGGCCGTACTTGGCGAGGAACAGCTCTTCGAAGATGGAGTCGTCGAAGGTCTTGGAGCACAACAGGCCGATGTTGAACACGAACGGCTTGCCCGCCTTGCCGACCTTGCGGGTCCACATCACCGGCGGCACCGACGACTGGCAGCTCATGCCCACCAGGGCGAGGCGCTGGTGGCCGGCCTCGAGCGCGTCCTTGATGGCGAGCGTGTTGGCCGAGTACGTGTAGCGGCTCCCGGCCGAGGCGAGCACCTCGTCGCGGGTGGCGGCCACCCCGGGCACGGCCTTCCACGAGTTGCCCTCGCCCTCGAGGAACGAGGTGAGCGCGGCGTCGATGTAGTCGTGCTCGAGCGCCCAGATGAGGATGGCCGACACCAGCCCGCCGTCCTGGCCCATGCGGTGCACCATCTCGTCGCTGGCGCGCACCAACAAGATGTCGGAGTACACACCGAACACCTCGTCGTCGGCGCGGTCGCGGTCGAACAGGTGGGCGTTGGCCTGCGGCTCCCACGCCCGGAACCGCGGGCAGGCCCGGGTGCACGACGTGCACCCCTTCTGACCGTGGCCACAGTCGGTGGGACCGAGCTCGTCCTCGAGGTGGAACGGGCGGTAGTGCCCCGCCTCGTGGGTGTAGCCGATGACCTCGTGGGGGCACGCGATGACGCACCCCGCGCACCCCGTGCACAACCCGGTGTCGATGACCTCGGCGAACAGCTCCTTCCACTGGTTGGTCCAGCGGGGAGCCTTGCCGGTCGACGGAGGGGCGTCGGTGGCGGTGGCATCGCTCATGGTCGACACACTAGGTCGACCCGCCGCCCCACCCATGGGTCGATCACACCAGCCGGGCGAGCGCCGCCGCGGCGTCGGACAGGTCGTCGAGCCGGGTCCGCGCGATCTCCACCACCCGCCGGTCGTCGACGTCGGCGTACTGGTGCACCAAGAGGTTGCGGAACCGGGCCAGATCCTGGAGCCGACGCCCCAGATCGGGATCGACGACCCCGTGCTCGGCGAGGCGGGCGAACACGTCGGCGAAGCTCGCCGGGGGCACCCAGCCCTCGCTCGCGATCACGTGTTGGCCGGCGTCGATGAGCGCCCCGGCCGCCACCACGAACCGGTACTTCATGGCCGCGAGGCGGTCGGGGTCGTCGAAGATCACGTCGTCGCCGAGCTCCGCCAGCCGGCGGAGCGCACGCCGCTCCTCACCGACGCGGGCGAGCAGCGCCGCCAGCCGCGAGGGGTCGACCATCAGGCCCGGCCCTCGGCGACCGCCGCCAGGTACGCCCGGTCGGAGGCCTCGGCGAAGGGCGCGAAGTCGAAGAACAACGAGCGGGTGGTGGCCTCGAAGCGGACCCGCGCCGCCTCGTCGACCGACGCGGCCAACCGACCCTCGGTGAGGATCCGACCCGCGAGGCGCAGCGGGGCCCGCCGCAGGTCGACGACGTCGACCTCGCCGACGTCGGCGAGGCGCCGGGCCACGGCGTCGAGCACGGCGGGGGCATCGGCCCCATCGGCCGGCACCACCGCGACATCGAGGTCGTGGGCGATCGTGTCGCCGCGGGCGACGGAGCCGAACACGTAGGCGGCGACCACGGGGAGGCCCGCCACCGCGGCGGCGACCCGCTCGAGCACCTGGCCCCGGTCGAAGCTCATCGACGCCGAGCCTAGAAGGCCTCGCCCGTCGAACCGCCGCTCATCGCTGCTCGCGGCTGACCTCGTCGATGCAGTCGTCGAGGATGGCCACGACCTCCGGGGCGAGGGTGCCGTCGGCCTCGAGCTCGGACTCGATCTCGACGAAGCGCTCGAAGGGCACCTCGTCGACCATGGCGTCGTAGGTGCACTCGCAGACGCCGCGCAGCGCGGGATCGGCGTCGTCCTCGGTGCATGCCTCGAGGAACGAGGCGCGGGTGGCGTCGTCGTAGCTGCCCTCGACGTCGTCGCTGCACCCGGCCGCCAGCACGGCGATCGGCACCATGGCGAGCACGAGGAGACGACGGTGGAGCACGCGCCGACCGTAGCGGCGACGCGCCGTCGTCTGGTGTCACGGGAAGTGCCATCGGTACGCTCCGGCGAGCACTCGACCCACCAGGGGGACCCATGCCCGAAGCCGTCATCGTCGCCACCGCCCGCACTCCGATCGGGCGGGCCTTCAAGGGATCGCTCGTCGACATCCGCCCCGACGACATGGCGGGCTTCATCGTCGCCAAGCTCATGGAGAAGGTCCCGTCGGTCGACCCCGGCTCGGTCGACGACCTCATCCTCGGCAACGCCAGCCACGTCGGCGAGGCCAGCTACAACATGGGCCGCAACGTCGCCCTGCTCGCCGGGCTGCCCGACACCGTGCCCGGCACCACCGTCAACCGGTTCTGCGCCTCGTCGCTGCAGACCATCCGCATGGCGTTCCACGCCATCAAGGCCGGCGAGGGCGACACCTACATCGCCGGCGGCGTCGAGGCCGTGAGCCGCAGCGGCGGCGGCGGTGGCGACACCCGCAACCCGCGCTTCGTCGACACCAGCCGCGACGACTACCTGAGCGACGTCTACATCCCCATGGGCCTCACCGCCGAGAACGTCGCCGAGCAGTACGGCGTGTCGCGCGAGCGCATGGACGAGTACGCCAAGCTCTCCCAGGACCGCGCCGTGGCCGCCCAGGAGAACGGGTTCTTCGAGCGTGAGATCAGCCCGATCACCACGCCCGACGGCACCGTGGTCAGCAAGGACGACGGCCCCCGCGCCGGCACCACCATCGAGAAGCTGGCCTCGCTGAAGCCGGCCTTCAAGGAGGACGGCAAGGTCACCGCTGGCAACGCCTGCCCGCTCAACGACGGCGCCGCCGCCGTGCTCGTCATGAGCGAGGACAAGGCCCGCGAGCTCGGGCTCACCCCGCTGGCCCGCATCATCGCCTCGTCGGTGTCGGGCCTGGCCCCCGAGATCATGGGCGTCGGTCCGATCGAGGCCGTCCGCAAGGTGCTGGCCCAGGCCAACATGACCATCGGCGACATCGACGTGGTGGAGCTCAACGAGGCCTTCGCCGCCCAGGTGATCCCGGTCTGCGACGAGCTCGGCATCTCCATCGAGGACACGCTCAACCCGCACGGCGGCGCCATCGCCCTCGGCCACCCGTTCGGCCAGACCGGCGCCCGCATCATGACCACCCTCATCAACGACCTGCAGACCCTCGACAAGCAGTACGGGCTCGAGACCATGTGCGTCGGTGGTGGCCAGGGCATGGCCATGATCATCGAGCGCCTCAGCTAGACGACCGCTGTCACCCGGGTCCGGCGAGCCGTCGGGCCCGGGTGAGCACGGCGTCGAGCATGTCCTCGGTGAGCCGGCCGGTGAAGGTGTTCTGCTGGCTCACGTGGTACGAGGCGACGACCGCCCGACCGTCGGGGGCCAGCGCCTCCACCCCGTGGCCGAACCGGGGCCGAGGGCGCACCCCGAGCAGGGCGCACGCCGCCTCGTAGCCGAAGGCCCCCAGCGCCACCACCACCCGGACCTCGCTCAGCAGCGCCAGCTCGCGCTCGAGCCAGGGCCGGCACGCGTCGCGCTCCTCGGGGGTCGGCCGGTTGGCCGGGGGCGCGCACCGCACCGGGGCGGTGATCCACGCGTCGGTGAGCACCAAGCCGTCGTCGCGGTGCTCGCTGGTGGGCTGGTTGGCGAAGCCGGCCCGCCACAGCGCCCGATAGAGCCACTCGCCCGAGCGGTCGCCGGTGAACATCCGCCCGGTGCGGTTGGCGCCGTGCGCGGCGGGGGCCAGCCCGACCACGAGGACCCGGGCGGCGGGGTCACCGAACCCGGGGACGGGACGCCCCCAGTACTCCTCGTCGCGGTACGCGGCCCGTTTCTCGACCGCCACCTGCTCGCGCCAGGCCACCAACCGGGGGCAGGCGCGACACGCCACGATCTCGGCCTCGAGGTCGGCGAGCGGGGCCGGCAGCCGTGCGGGATCCACGAGACGGCAGGGTAGGTTGACCGGCGTCCTCCCCCGACCTCCGGAGCCCGATGCCCCGCCGCACACCGCCCGCCCACACGCTCGTGCTGCTGGTGCGCCACGGGCAGACCCCCACCACCGGAGCCATCCTCCCGGGGCGGGCACCCGGGCTGCACCTGGCCGACACGGGCCGGGCCCAGGCCCAGCGGGCGGCCGAGCGCATCGCCCCGCTGCGCAAGGTCACCGCCGTCTACGCGTCGCCGCTCGAGCGCACCCGCGAGACCGCCGCGCCGATCGCGAAGGCCACCGGCCTGCGGGTCCGCACCCGACGCGGGCTGCTCGAGTGCGACTTCGGCGAGTGGACCGGTGCCGAGCTGAAGGCGCTGCGCAAGCTCCCCGAGTGGAACGTGGTGCAGCGCCAGCCGAGCGCGTTCCGGTTCCCGGGCGGCGAGTCGATCGCCGAGATGCAGGTGCGGATCACCTCGACGCTGCGCGACCTCGCCGCTGAGCACCGGGGCGAGACCATCGTGTGCGTCTCGCACGCCGACCCGATCAAGGCCGCGGTGGCCGACGCCGTCGGCAGCCACCTCGACGCCTTCCAGCGCCTGGTGGTGTCGCCGTGCTCGATCACCGCCATCCTCTACGGCACCGACACCACCACGGTGCTCACCGTGAACTCCACCGGCGACGACCTCACCACCCTCGCCCCGTCCTGACGCCTCTCCCCCACCGGTCCACCCCATGAACCCCTCGTTCGACCTCCCCGACGCCGACCACTTCACCGCCGGCACCGTCGGTCCGCCCGGGCAGCGCACGTTCTTCCTCCAGGCGGGGTCGGCCGGCTCGGTCGTCTCGCTGAAGATGGAGAAGCAGCAGGTGGCGGCGCTCGCCGACCACCTCGACGGCATGCTCGCCGACCTGCCGCCCGTCGCCCCTCCCGACGCCCCCGAGCTGGTGGAGCCGGTGGTGCCGACGTGGACCGTCGGCGGCCTCGGCGTGGCCTTCGACGAGGACGCCGACCGCGTGGTCATCGTCGCCCAGGAGCTGATCGACGACGACGTCGACGAGGACGACGCCGCCTCGGCCCGCCTGCGGCTCACCCGCGACCAGGTCGCGGCGTTCATCGCCCGGGCGCGCCAGCTCGTCTCGGCCGGCCGGCCGCCGTGCCAGTTCTGCGGGCTCCCCCTCGACCCGGCCGGCCACGCCTGCCCCCGGGCCAACTAGGCGCCACCGTGACCGCCGCCGATCGACTCCTGCGCGAGGGCGAGGTCGAGATCGAGGGGCGCATGCCGTGGAGCTCCAACGCCACCCTGCTCGTCACCGTGCGCCTCGACGACGAGGAGGGCCGCGCCGTCTACAAGCCCCACCGCGGCGAGCGGCCGCTGTGGGACTTCCCGTCGGGGCTCTACCAGCGCGAGGTCGCCGCGTTCGAGCTCGCCGACTGGTTGGGCTGGGACCTGGTGCCGCCCACGGTGATCCGCACCGACGCCCCGCTGGGCGCGGGGTCGCTGCAGCAGTTCGTCGACGCCGACTTCGAGCAGCACTACTTCACCCTCTACGAGGACGCGTCGTGCCACGACACCCTGCGGCGCCTGTGCCTGTTCGACCTGCTCGCCAACTCCACCGACCGCAAGAGCGGCCACTGCCTCCTCGCGCCCGACGGCCGCATCCTCGCCATCGACAACGGCCTGTCGTTCCACCGCGAGTTCAAGCTGCGCACCGTCATCTGGGAGTTCGGTGGTGAGCCCATCCCCGACGACCTGCTCGACGACGTCCGCCGGCTCGACGACGACGGACCGCCGCCCGCGCTGGTGCCGCTGCTCGACCCGTTCGAGCTCGACGCCCTGGCGGCGCGAGCCCGGGCGGTGCTCGCCGACCCCCACTTCCCGGTCGACCCCACCGGGCGGCGCTACCCCTGGCCGCTGGTCTGAGCCTCCGGTGGCCCGAGCAGGCGCTCGATGGCCGCCAGGCTGGTGCGGTCGGCCAGCACCAACAGCTCGTCACCGCCCTCGATGACGGTGGTGCCCTGGGGGATCACGAACCCGTCGGGTCGGCGGATGAGCACGACGAGCGCCTCGTGGGGCAGGCCGAGCTCGACGATCTGACGACCGACGGCGGCGCACGCGGGGTCGACGCGGAGCTCGGTCATGCCCTCGCGGCCGCCGATGGTGGCCACGAACTCGACGGGGTACGGCACGGGTGACGGGGCGTCCTCGGCCACGCCGAGCAGGCGGGCGACGGACCGGACCGTGGTGCCCTGCACGATGAAGGACACCAGGACGACGAAGAACACGGTGTCGAACACCAGGTCGGCCTGGTCGACCCCCTCCACCAGCGCGAACGTGGCGAGGATGATCGGCACCGCTCCCCGCAGGCCCACCCACGCCACGAGGGCCTGGTCGCGCCAGGGCACCCGGGCGGGGGTGAGGGTGACGATCACCGCGAGGGGTCGGGCCACCAGCACGAGCACGGCGGCGACGCCGAGCGCCGACCAGGCCACCTCGACCAGCTCGGAGGGGAACACGAGCAGCCCGAGGGCGAGGAACATGGCGATCTGGCCGATCCACGACAGCGCGTCGTGGAAGCGCTCGAGGCTGCGGCGGTGCACGAACTCCCGCCGGGCCATCACCAGGCCGAGCACGTAGACGGCCAGGAACCCCGAGCCGCCGACCAGCGCCACCGCCCCGAAGGTGAGCAGCACGCCGGCGACGGTGAGGGCCGCGTGCAGGCCGTCGACCTCGAGCCGCAGCCGGTTCAGGGCGGTGACGACGAGGACTCCGGCGAGCGCGCCCCCCACCGCGCCCAGCACGGCCTGCTGGGCGAAGATCACGCCGAAGGCGAGCAGCGAGCGATCGGGATCGCCGAGGCGCTCGAGGATCGCGACGGTGAGGAACACCGCCATGGGGTCGTTGCTCGCCGACTCGAGCTCGAGGAGGGGACGGATGCGGCCCCGCAGGCCGACGGCCCGCGAGCGCAGGATCGAGAACACCGCCGCGGCGTCGGTCGACCCCATCACCGCGCCGACCAGCAACCCCACCTCGAGCGGCACGCCGAGCACCACGGTGGCCGCCAGCCCGGTGACTCCTGCCGTCACCACCACGCCCACGGTGGCGAGGCCGAGCCCGGGGCCGAGCACCGGGCGCACGTCGGACCACCGCGTGTCGAGGCCGCCGGAGAACAAGATGAACGCCAGCGCCACCACGCCGACTCGCTGGACGAGCTCGGCATCGTCGAGCTCGATGCCGCCCGGGCCCTCGGACCCGGCGAGCATCCCGATGGCCATGAACAGCAGCACGACGGGCAGGCCCAACCGGGAGGCCGCCTTGCTGGCCAGCACGGCGAGGGTGAGCAGGCCACCGCCCACCACCAGCGCCAGCTCGATGCCGGTCACGGCCCCTGGGCGCTCACGGCGGGAGCGGGTCCGAGCAGGCGCTCGACCGCGGGGGTGGTGAAGGTGCCGTGGGGGTCGAGCTCGGCGCGGGCGGCCTGGAACTCCGACCAGCGCGGGTAGAGGGGCGCGAGCTCGGCGGCGCCGAGGGTGTGGAGCTTCCCCCAGTGCGGCCGACCTCCGAGGGGGAGCATCACGTCCTGCACCGCCCGGAACCACTCCTCGTGGGGCGTGCCCCGATAGGCGTGGACGGCGACGTAGCCGCGGGGTCCGCCGTGGGCGGTGGAGAGCGGGATGTCGTCGCCGGCGACGGCGCGCACCTCGACCGGGAACGACATCGGCAGCCCGAGGCGCTCGTGGACCGCACGGGTGGCCCGCACCGCCTCGGCGAGGCGGTCGACGGGCACCGACCACTCGCTCTCGACGAAGCGGACCCGACGGGGGCTGGCGAACACCCGGTCGCTGCGGTCGCTCCACTCCGAACGGCTGGTGGCACCGGCGACGACGCCGGCCAGCGTGGGCACCAGTCCGGGCGCGGCCCGGCCGAGCCGGCACAGCGCCCCGAACGCCACGTTCTCGACCAGGGTGCCCTCGACCCACTGGCGCGCCGCCGACCGGGGCGCGGCCGGCTCGCGGGAGCGCCGGTTGCGCTTGGTGAGGGCCGTGCCGGTGTGGGGGATCCAGAACAGCTCGAAGTGGTCGTTGGCCCCGAGGTGGTGGTCGAGCTCGGCGAGCACGTCGTCGAGGGGCTCGGGCTGCACCACCGCGTGCAGGGTGAACGCGGGGACCACCCGCACGGTGATCTCGACCACGACCCCGAGGGCGCCGAGCGACGTGCGGCCCACGTCGAGCAGGTCGGGGCGCTCGGTGGGCGAGGCGGTGACGACCTCGCCGGCGGCGGTGACCAGGCGGAACCCCGCCACCATCGACGACAGGTTGCCGAAGCGCAGCCCGGTGCCGTGGGTGGAGGTGGCGGTGGCCCCGGCGAGCGACTGCACGTTGATGTCGCCCAGGTTCTCGAGGGCGAGCCCCCGCGCCGCCAGCTCGTCGCTCAGCGCGGCGAGGCTGATGCCGGCCTCGACGGTGGCGAGCCCCCGCTCGGCGTCGACCGCGAGCACCCGGTCGAGCGCCGACAGGTCGACGAGGTGGCCGTCGGTGGGCACGATCGGCGTGAACGAGTGGCCGGCGCCGACCACCCGGACGGTGCGACCACCGGCGCGGGCCCGCTCGACGACGTCGACCACCCCCGCCACGTCGACCGGTCGCTCGAGGGCGTGCGGGAGGCACACCTGGTTGCCGGCCCAGTTGGTCCACGTCGTGCGCGCCACCAACGGATCGTACCGGTGGGGACCGAGGTCCCTACCGGGCCGGGCGCGGTGGCGCGACCGTGGACGCGAGCCACGGATCGAGCCACGCACCGAGGAGGCCGACCATGCCCGACCGCGCCACCATCACCGAGTTCCTCGCCGACCGCGACATCGGCTTCGTGGGGGTGTCCCGCGACCCCAAGGGGTTCGGCAACGCCGTGTTCCGCGAGCTGCGCCAGCGGGGGTGGCGACCGGTCCCGGTGCACCCCGAGCTGGCCGAAGCCGAGGGTGTGCCCACCGTCGCCTCGGTGGCCGAGCTCCCCGACACCGTGCGCGGCGTGATCATCATGGTGGCGGCCGACGCCGCCGCCGGCGTGGTCGACGAGTGCGCCGCCCGCGGCATCGAGCGGGTGTGGCTCCACAAGGGCGCCGGCCCGAGCTCGGTGACCCCCGAGGCGGTCGCTCGGGCCCGCGAGGCCGGGATGATGGTGGTCGACGGCGCCTGCCCGCTCATGTGGGCCGAGCCCGTGGGTGGGATCCACAAGCTGCACCGGTTCTTCGCCAAGCGCCGGATCCCGGTGACCGCCGCCGCCTGATCAGCCCCGAGGCTCGCGCCACATCCCGGTGAGCAACGGCCCGCCGTCGGGCAGGGCCGCCTCCCACGTCGGTTCGAACCCGAGGCGCCCGTAGAACCCGAGGTTCCGCGGGTTCGACGACTCGAGGTAGGCGGGCAGCCCGTCGGCGTCGCAGCGGTCGAGCACCGGCGCCATCGCCGCCGCGCCCGCGCCCCGCCCCCGCTCGGTCGCGCCCAGCGCCAGCAGGTAGAAGTGCGCACGGTCGTGGGGGTGACGGGCGCCGGTGAGCTCGCCGAGCGCGCCGAGCCGCTCGAGCGCCTCCGGCCCGACGAGACCGCCGAGGGCGTCGAGCAGGTCCTCGATGGCGGCGTCGTCGAACATGTCGACGTCGGGCGGCGACCAGACCGCAGCACCCAGGACCGCGCCGTCGTCGGCCACGAGGTAGGTGTGTCCCCGGCGCAGGCCGGCCCGCGTGGCCGGCGCGAAGAACCCGCCGGCGCCGCAGCGCACCACCTCGGCAGGGTCGTCGGTGCCGACCACCCACCGGATCATCGGGTCGTCGACGAAGGCGCGGGCGAGCGCGTCGGTGACGGCCGGCAGGTCGGCGGCGAGGGCCAAGCGGCAGCGCATGGGCCGACGCTAGGCGGTCGGGCGACGGACGGGACGCGGCAGGGCCCCGGCGCCGAGCGCCGGGGCCCCGAACCGGACGAGGGGTGGCTCAGCCTCGGGCCTGGAGGGCCTCGATGAGCTTGGGGACCACCTTGTGCACGTCGCCGACGATGCCGAGGTCGGCGATCGAGAAGATCGGGGCCTCGGGATCCTTGTTGATGGCGATGATGTTCTTCGAGCCCTTCATGCCCACCATGTGCTGGGTGGCGCCCGAGATGCCCGCGGCGATGTAGACGTTGGGCTTGACGACCTTGCCGGTCTGGCCGACCTGGTACGAGTAGGGCACCCAGCCGGCGTCGACGATGGCTCGCGACGCCCCGGGGGCGGCCTTCAGCAGCTTGGCCAGCTGCTCGACCATCTCGAACTTGTCGGCCTCGCCGAGGCCACGGCCACCGGCGACGACGATGGCGGCCTCGTCGAGCTTGGGACCCGACGACTCCTCGACGTGGCGGTTCGTGACCCGAACGGCGCCGGCGGCGCCGGTGTCGGGGACGGCGAGGGCGGCGACCTCGGCTGCGCCACCGCCGGACTCCTCGGCGGCGAACGACTTGGGCCGCACCATCACGATGCCGGGACCCGAGCCGGTGAACTTGGTCTTGACCAACGTGGAGCCACCGAAGATCGGCTCGGTGCCGACCGCGGCGTCGCCGTCGACCTCGAGGTCGACGATGTTGGTGATGACCGAGACGCCCAGCTTGGCCGAGAGCCGCCCGGCGACATCGCGTCCGTCGTAGGTGGTGCCGATCATGATCAGGTCGGGGGCGTCGCCGCCCTCGATGGCGGCGGCCATGGCGGCGGCGACGGGGACGCCGGGCAGCGCCCCGCCCAGGTCGCCGGTGGCGCGCACCGTGGTGGCCCCGTGGGCGCCGAGGGTGCCGGCGATGGCGTCGGCGTCGGCGCCGCCGTAGACGCACTCGACCGTGCCTGCGAGCTCGCGGGCCTTGGCCAGCATCTCGAGGGTGATCGTGGCGACCTTGCCCTCGCTGGCTTCGGCGAGGACCCAGATTCGTGACAGTGCCATGTCCATCCCTCCTAGAGGACCTTGAGATCGTCGAGGAAGGCGACGATCTTCTGGTAGGTCTCGCCGTCGTCCTCGATGATCTCGCCGGCCTCGCGGGTGGGGGCGGCGGTCACCTCGATGATCTCCTGGCCCCCACCGGCCCACCCGACCGACCCGGCATCGATGCCGAGGTCGGCGAGGGTCTTGGTGGCGACCGGCTTGCTCTTGGCCGCCATGATCCCCTTGAAGGAGGGGTAGCGGGGCTCGACCACACCGGCGGTCACCGAGACCAGCGCGGGGAGCGAGCACTCGACCTCGTCGTAGCCGAGCTCGGTCTGGCGCTGCACCTTGACGGTGCCGTCGACCACCTCGACGGTCTTGGCGAAGGTGATCGACGGTAGGTCGAGCAGCCCGGCGATCTGCTGGGGCACGGTGCCGGTGTAGCCGTCGGACGACTCGGTGGCGGTGAGCACCAGGTCGGCGCCGGCCTCGCGGATCACGGCGGCCAACACCCGGGCGGTGCCGAGCGCATCGGTGCCCTGCAGCGCCGGATCGGACACCAGCGTGGCCGAGGCGGCGCCCATGGCGAGCGCGGTGCGGAGCCCCGCCACCTCACCGTTGGGCGCCATGGACACGAGGGTGACCTCGCCTCCGCCGGCGGCGTCGACGAGCTGCAGCGCCATCTCGACACCGAACGAATCGGACTCGTCGAGGATGAGCTTGCCATCGCGCTTGAGGGTCTTGGTCTGGGGATCCAGCGCACCCGGGTCGGCCGGGTCCGGGATCTGCTTGACGCAGACGACGACGTTCATGGACCAGATGCTGCCGCGGCGCCGGGCACCCGGCCAAATCCGAGGCCGTCGGGGGGTAGCGTCATCGGGTCGCCGCCGGCCCGGGAGGGACCGCCCTGAAGCTGCTCCTGCTCGTCAACTCGTCGGCGTCGTCGGTCACCGCCCGCAGTCGGGTGGTGATCCAGAAGGCGTTGTCGGCCGACCACGACGTCGAGCTGGCCGAGACCAGCCGCCGCGGTCACGCCAGCCGCCTGGCCCAGGGCGCGGCGGCCGCGGGCACCGACGTGGTGGTGGTCCTCGGCGGCGACGGCACCTTGAACGAGGCCGCCAACGGACTGGCCGGCACCGACACCGCGCTCGCCGCGCTGCCGGGCGGCTCCACCAACGTGTTCGCCCGCACCATCGGGCTGCCCAACGACCCCATCGAGGCCACCGGCGCCCTGCTCGACGCGTTGGCGCGCGACCACATCGTGCGCGTCGGCCTCGGCGCGGTGAACGACCGCTACTTCTTGTTCCACGTCGGGCTGGGCTACGACGCCGCGGTCGTCGAGCAGGTCGAGAAGCGCGCCGAGCTCAAGCGCTGGGCGGGGCACCCGCTGTTCGTGTGGAGCGCCCTCGACACGTGGGCCCGCCACTACGACCGCAGCCGACCGCGGTTCTCGGTGCACTTCCCCGACGGGTCGGTGGTCGACGACGGCTACTTCGCCATCTGCATGAACACCGACCCCTACATCTTCCTCGGGAACCGTCCGCTGCACCTGGCGCCCGAGGCCACCCTCGACCGCGGCCTGGCCGTGGTGACCCTGCGGTCGCTGCGCCTGAGCCGGGTCGTGCCCCAGATCGTGCGGGCCCTCGCCAGCGACCACGGGGTGCGCGCCGGGCGCTGGATCGACCGGCGCGGCGACCTGTCGCGGGTGGTGGTGCGCGGCCACGGACCGTTCCCCTACCAGGTCGACGGCGACCACCTCGGCGACACCACCGAGCTCGACCTGCGCCACCACCCCGAGATCCTGCGGCTGGTGCTCCCCGGGGCCGACCCCGGTCGTCGCACCTAGTCGGCGCCGACGGCCCCCCGGTCGACCACCGTGCGGGCCACGTCGACGCGGTTGGTGACCACGCCGTCGACGCCGAGCGCCACCAGCTCGGCGATGCGGACGGGGTCGTCGACGGTCCACACGTTGACGAACAGCCCGGCGTCGTGGGCCCGCGCCACGAACGCCTCGTCGACGAGCGAGGCGTGGGGGTGGATGCCGGCGTGGCCGGCCTCGGCGACCCGGGCCACGGTGGCGGCCGGGTCGAGGGCCTGGAAGATCAACCAGGCGGTGGGGACCGACGCGTCGAGCGCCCGGACCCGGTCGATGGTGCCGAAGTGGAACGACGACACCACCACCCCGCCGGCCGGGCGGTGCTCGGCGAGCACGGCGACCACCGCGTCGGCGAGGCGGAGCTCGGGGTCGAAGTCGACGTCGGCGGGCCAGTTCTTGATCTCGACGTTGACGCCCAGCGGGTGGCAGGCGTCGAGCGCGCCGAGCAGGTGCGGGACGTCGGGTGGCAGCGCCTCGGCGAGCAGCTCCACGAGGTCGCGGCCGTCGGCCAGGTGGGCGTCGTGGTGGACCGCGAGGGCGTGGTCGGCGGTGCGGCGCACGTCGAGCTCCACCCAGTCGGCGCCGAGCTCGCGGGCGCCGACGAACGCCGCCACCGTGTTCTCGGGGTGGTGGGCGCTCGCGCCACGATGAGCGATGACGAGGGTCATCGAGAACCTCCTGTCGTACCCTTGTGCGTTGAGGGATCGACCAGTACGGTGGCCGGGTCCCAGCCGCACGCCCGTTCGGGCGGCGGCATGTGAAGAAACTCACGATCGGCTGAGCCGATCGTCCTGTCACGATCGCGTGGAGGTGTCGTGGCCCTGATGTCGAGCGAGCCTGTGTCCCTGTCGGCGAACCCCGACGATTGGAGGAGGCTCGCCGCGTGCCGTGACACCGACCCCGACCTGTTCTTCCCCGTCGGCACCACCGGTCCGGCGATCGACCAGATCGAGAGCGCCAAGGCGGTGTGTCGCTCGTGCGAGGCCCAGGCCCCGTGCCTCGAGTTCGCGCTGTCGACCAACCAGGACTCGGGCGTCTGGGGCGGCACCTCCGAGGAGGAGCGCCGCAAGCTGCGCCGCCAGTGGCTGGCCCGGCGCCGCCAGCAGGCCGCCTCGGCCTCGTAGCCGCCACCCATCTCGCTCACGGCCCCCCGCACGGGGGGCCGTGGCGCGTCGGTGGCGCTCACGGGCGCACCGTCACGACCGGCACCTCGCCGGTGGGTCGCCGCAGCACCTCGTCGTCGCCCGACAGCCACGGGGCATCGAGGTGCACCACCAGCTCGACCCTGGTGCCCCGTCGCTCGCCCGCGTCACGCACGGTGCGCATCGAGATCCGGCCGCCGAGCTCGCTCTCGACGAGGGTGCGCACGATGGTGAGGCCGAGGCCGCCGGACGTCTCGGCGACGAAGTCGGCGGGGAGCCCGATCCCGTCGTCGGTGACCACGATGCGCAGGCGCTCGTCGACGTTCTCGAGCTCGACGCGCACGTGGCCGCCGGGGAGCCCGGCGTCGGTCGGGTAGGCGTGGTCGACGGCGTTCTGCAACAGCTCGTTGAGCACCACCGCGAGGGGCGTCGCCACCGTCGAGGGCAGCTTGCCGGCATCGCCGTCGACGCGGAAGTAGATGGGTCGGTCGGGCGACACCATGCTCTCCTCGACCATCCGCACGATGGGCCGCAGGATCTCGGCGAAGGGCACCTCGTCCTCGGCGTTGCGCGACAGGGTCTCGTGCACGAGCGCGATGGAGCGGATGCGACGCACCGACTCCTCGACGGCCAGCCGGGCCTCGGGGTTGGCCAGGCGCCGACCCTGCAGCCGCAGCAGCGACGAGATGGTCTGCAGGTTGTTCTTCACCCGGTGGTGGATCTCACGGATGGTGGCGTCCTTGGAGAGCAGCAACCGGTCGCGTCGTCGCAGGTCGGAGATGTCGCGCAGGATGACCACGGCCCCGCTGGTGGCGCCGTCCTCGACGAGGGGGACGCACCGCACGAGCACCGTGGTGTCGAGTCCTCGCTCGATCTCGCGGGTGACGGGGTAGCGGCCGCTGAAGCTGGTGCGGATGAGGCGATCGTCGAAGCCGGTGTCGGCCAGGCGGAGCCCCTCGGTGTTGCCGTGGATGCCGAGCCGGTGCAGCGCCGACACCGCGTTGGGCGAGGTGAACTCGACCCGCGCGCTGCGGTCGAGCAGGACCACCCCGTCGCCCACCCGGGGCCACTCCTCGCTCTCGGAGTCCTCGTGGACGAAGGGGAAGTCGCCCGCGGCGATCATGCGGGCGAGGCGGTGGAAGATGCCGACGTAGGTGCGCTCGAGCTCGCCGGGCTGGCGCCCGACGAGCGGGGTGGCCTCTCGGGTCATGATGCCGATGACCTCACCGTCGTGGCGCACGGGGATGCACTGCACCCGGACCCGCTCGTGGATCGAGGCGAGGGTGATCTCGCCCTCGATGATCTCGCCGTGGTGCAGCGCCCGGGACACGAGCGGGCGGTCGGCGGCGGTCACCCGGGTGCCGACCAGGTCGGTGCGGTAGAGGGTCTGGCTGGTGGTCGGGCGGATGTGACCCAGCACCACGAGATCGGCGGCGCCGGGGAGCGGCTCGGCGGCCGCGCTGGTGGAGACCAGCTCGTCGGGGCGTTCGGCGACGGTGCCGGGACGGGCGGGCACGAAGAGCAACAGGTCGGCGAAGCAGAAGTCGGCGAGCAGCCCCCACGCGGCCACGAGGCGCTGGAGGTGCTCGATGCCCTCGTCGTCGAGGCGTGAGTGCCCGCGCGCCAGCTCGGCGAGGGTCGTCATCGGACACACCGCCGCGCGTGGGTCATCGGGGCGATGCTAACGGCGGTCGGCCCCGCCGGAGGGCGGGACGACCGATGGGCTCAGACCGAGGAGGTGGTCTCCGAGCGGTGCGTCTCCCACTTGTGCCAGCACGTGGGGCAGTGCTGGAGCATCACCTCGTTGACCACGTCGATGCGGTCGAGGTAGCCGAAGTCGCCACAGGCCGGGCAACGCGTGGGGAGCCCCCACACCGCCGGCGGGGTGGTGGACTCCGACCGCAGATCGATCTCGGTGTCGGCGCGCACGTCGACCACGGCATCGGCAGCCTCGTCGCGCTCACGACGGCGGAAGATCCCCATCGCACTCCCTCTCCGTTCGGCCCGCACGGGGCCATCAGCGGCCCCACGCCCTTGGGACCTGAGGAGATCGTACAACCACTTGCCGTGGTCGAACAGGGTCAATCGGCGTCGGTCCGGCCCCACAGGTGACGTCCGACCTCGAGCAGGCCGCCCAGGTCGGCCACGTCGTGGTCGAGCTGGGGCACGGTGGCGACCACCTCGGCGGCGCGGCCCAGCCCCGCTCGCTGCTCGGCCTCGCGGCGGGCGACGACACCGAAGTTGGCGAAGCTCTCGCCGACCTCGCGCAGCACCCGGCCGAGCGCCGCCGGGTCGTCGGCCCCCGCGGCCTCGGCCACCTCGGCGCCGTGGCGGGCGAAGCGACCCGCCACCGCGGCGGCGTCGTCGCGTCGCAGCCCGTCGGGCAGGGCCTTGTTGACCACGACCGCGCCGAGCGGGAACCGGCGACGCCCCAGCTCGGCGACGAAGAACCCGGCCTCGCGGGCGGGCGCCGGCTCGAGGGTGGTGACCACCACGAAGGTGGTGCGCGGGTCGACGAGGGTGCGCTGGACCGCCTCGGCCCGCTCGACGAAGCCGTCGTACATGGTCTGGAACAAGATGAAGAACTCGGCGATGTCCTCGAGGAACTGCGACCCGAGGATCCGGTCGGCCACGCTGTAGAACGGCTTCGAGGCGGCGGTGACCACCCGTGACCGGTACGGGGCGATGAGCCAGCGCAACAACCGGCTCGAGAAGAAGTCGGCCATGCGCTCGGGGGCGTCGAGGAAGTCGATCGCGTGCCGTGACGGCGGGGTGTCGACGACGATGAGGTCCCAGCGCCCGGAGGCGTGCAGCTCGTGGAGCCGCTCCATGGCGATGTAGTCGTGGCTCTGCACGAACTTGGCGGTGATGTTGCGGTAGAGCGGGTTGGCGAGGATGGCGTCGCGGGTGGCGACATCGGGGGCGTGCTGGCGGACCAGGTCGTCCCACGAGGCCTTGGTGTCGAGCATCGCCGCCCACAGCTCGCCACGCGGCTCGGCCCCGGCCCCGGCCCAGCGCTCGTCGTCGATGCGCACCTCGGCGTTGCCGAGCGCCTGCAGGCCGAGCGCGCTGGCCAGGCGGCGGGCCGGGTCGATGGTGAGCACCAGGACCCGACCGCCGAGCTCGGCGGCGGCGGTGGCGGCCGCGGCCGCCGCGGTGGTGGTCTTGCCGACGCCACCCGAGCCGCACACGACCACGACCTCGCGCGCCGCGAGGAGCCCGCCGAGCGACGACCCGGAGCCGGTCACGAGAGCTCCGCGGCGAGCGAGTCGGCCACCTGGGCGGTGGCGCGCGCCCCGTGGGCCCGGGTGAACAGCTCGGGCACGAACAGCAGCGGCACGTCGGCGGAGATCTCGGCGCGCAGCCGGGTGAGGTGGTCGGCCCGCGCCCGGCGCAGACGGACCGCGAGCTCGGCGGCGTCGAGGGTGACCCGCACGGCCTCGTCGGTGGTGGGGGTGACCTGGGACACCGCCGCGGCGAGGGCCGCCACCCGCTCGGGGCTGCGCCACTCGTCGAAGAGCGCCTCCTCGCGGCGACCGGACAGCTCGGGCAGCACCCGGTTGGCGACGACGGCGGCCAGATCGACCCGGGTGTCGACCCGGAGCCGCTCGACCAGCTCGACGGTCTCGCTGACCGGCATCTCCTCGGGGGTGGTGACCACGACGACGCCGGTGGTGGCGGGGTCGCCGAGCAGGTCCTGCATCCACCCGGTCTGGTCGCGGACCAGCCCGACCCGCACCAGCTCGCCGATGGTGTCGGGGGCGGCCAGCTGGGCCACGACGTGGCCGCTGGCCGAGGCGTCGACCACGACCAGGTCGTAGTGGCCCTCACGGACCTCCCAGGCGACCTTGCCGACGGTGAGGATCTCGCGCACCCCGGGGGCGGCGGTGGCGACGAAGTCGAAGGTGCGCGCCAGCGGGCCGATGCGCGTGATGAGCGGGATGCGCAGGTTCAGCTTGAGGTACTCGCGCAGCGACTCCTCGGTGGTGAGGGTCATCAGGTGCAGACCGGGCTGCACCTCGCGGGCGGTGAAGCCCGGGCTCGACGCCTCGAAGAAGTCGGCGAGGTCGCCCCGCTCGTCGACCTCGATGGCGAGCACCCGCTTGCCCTGCCGGGCGGCGAGCGACGCGAGGGCCGCCGTGACCGACGTCTTGCCCACGCCACCCTTGCCGGTGACGAAGAGCAGCCGCCGGTCGAGCAGCGGCGGGGGCACCGTGGCGTCAGCCCCCGAAGCCGATGCGCCGAGAGTCGCTCGGCGTGCCGATCTCGACGTAGGCGACCTTCACCGACGGCACACCGATCTGACGGCCGCGACGGTCGGTGAACCACAGCACCTTGCCCTCGTCGGCGAGGGCCTCCTCCACGGTGGCGCGCACCGCGGCAGGATCGGCGTCGTCGGCCAGCTCGACCTCGATCTCCCGAGCGGTCTGGGTCACCCCGATGCGGACGTCCACGGTTCCTCCTGTCGGCGAATGCCTCGCCATGCTACGTGGGCGACGCGTCGGTTCCGCGCCCCGGCTCCGCTCAGGCGGCGCTGCGGCTGTTCGTGCGCGCCGCAGCCGGGGCGAGGTGGACCCGGACCCGGTGGTGGACCTCAGGGGTGGTGCGTGGGGGGATCCACTCGGGGCGGGCGCGACTGGCGAAGCGACGCTTCAGGCGGGGGCTGGTGAAGACCAGCTCGCGGTCGGCGTTCCCGCTCACCAGCCAGCCGCCCCGGTGGACAGCGCGGTGATGGGTCCAGCACAACCCGGCGAGGTTGTCGCTGGTGGTCTCACCGCCCTTCGACCACCAGCGCACGTGGTGGAGCTCGCGGACCCGGTGGTCGCATCCCGGGAACCGACACGTCAGGTCGCGATCGAGGATCCGGCGGGCGAGCCACGCCGGCGCCTCGCGTCCCATGCGGGCGATGCCGATCCCCTCACCCTCGCCGTCGTGGAGCACCCACGTGAGCTCGGCGTCGCACAGCGCCTGGTTGACCCCGTGGGGGTCGACCACCGACAGGCCGATGCGCCCCGCCCCGTCGCCGGTGTCGATCACGGCCGCCTCGGCGTGCACGACGACCTGCGAGCGCACCGCTGTTGCGGTGGCGGCGTCGGTGGCGGCGTGGGCGGCGACCAGCTCGCCGAGCGCGTCGCCACGGCGGCGATCGATTGGCGCCCAGGCCCCGGTCTCGGGATCGGGCCCGGCCCGGCGCGCCAGGTGATCGAGCACCGCGGTGAGCTGGGCTCCGGGCACGGTGGGCAACCAACAGTGCACGTGCACGCCGTCGCCGGCGCCGTCGCGGCGGGCCCGCACCCACGGCCCCGACCGATCCGGCACCGGCCGCTCCCGGCGGGTGCGGGCCATCAGCTCGATGCTGGTCGGCGCCACCCCCACCAGCTCCCTGGCCAGCCGCTCGTCGGTCGTCGCGGTGGCGAGCCGAGCTGCCGGGACCACCTGCTCCCACGACAGGTCGCCGGCCGCCAACGCCGTCCCCAGCGCCGGGAGGGATGCGAGACGGCGGGCGGTGACCACCACCTGACGGGCCACCGCCGGGGTGATGGACCCCACCCGGGCCACCCACTCGCTCAGCGACGACGACCCGTCGGCCTCCCAATCACCGGCCGCGTCGACCGCCACCACCAGCTCGCACAGCTGGGCCATGACAGCCGATCGTGACCGCATCAACGCATCGGCCACCTGCCACCGACCGTCCGGGGACAACGACCCCAGATCCACGGTCATCACCGCACCTCCTCACGTCGCGCGCAGAACAGGAGGCCCCGGAGCACGCGGGGCCGACGTGGGGAAGAGACCACAGTGTACCGAACTGGTGTTCGATGGTCAATCTCCAGCGGACATCGCATCCCGGCACCACACTGCGCTGGTGCACGTTCCCTCCCACCTCGAGCACCTCCGCGCCGAGCCGGCGGGCGACGCCTGGCTCGACGCCCTTCCCGGCCTGGTCAACGAGCTGGTGACGGAGTGGCAGCTCGTCGTCGGCGAGCCCTACCCGACCTCCCACGTGTCGTGGACGGCGCCGGCCGTCCGCGACGGCGAGCCGGTGGTGCTCAAGGTGCAGTGGCCGCACCGCGAGTGCGAGCACGAGGCGCGTGCGCTGTCGGCGTGGGCCGGTGACGGCGCCGTACGACTCCTCGACCACGACCCCGAGCGCCACGCCCTGCTGCTCGAGCGGTGCGACCCGGGGACACCGCTGTCGGCGGATCCCGACGCCGACGCGGTCGGCGCGCTCATCGACCTCCTCCCCCACCTGTGGGTGCCGGCAGGACCGCCGTTCCGCGTGCTCGCCGACGAGGCCGCCGGATGGGCGGCCCGACTCGAGGGCCGCTGGGAGGCCGCTGGTCGTCCCTGCGAGCGCCCGCTGGTCGACGCCGCCGCCCGCTACCTGACCGACCTACCGCCCACCCAGGGCCCGGCGGTGCTGATCCACCAGGACCTCCACGGCGACAACGTCCTCGCCGCGCAGCGCGAGCCGTGGTTGGCGATCGACCCCAAGCCCCTCGCCGGCGAGCGGGAGATGGCGGTGGCCCCGATCGTGCGCAGCTTCGAGCTGGGCCACTCCCCCGCCGCCGCCCGCGCCCGCCTCGACCGGTGCTGCGCCGAGCTCGGGCTCGACCGCGAGCGCGCCCTGGGCTGGACCGTGGCCCAGACGATGGCGTGGAGCTTCGGTTCGGGCTACTGGGCCACCCACCACGACACCGTGCGCTGGCTGCTCGCCGGGTGAGGGCCCGCTCCGGCCCCGGGCCGGCCGACCTCAGATGATGCGGAGCTCGGGGTGGTGGCGCTTGGTGGGGGCGAGCTCGACGTCGATCATCTCGGCCATGCGGGCGAAGATCTTGCCGCCCTCGCTGTCGGGGTCGACGGCCACGAGCGGGTGGCCGGTGTCGCTCCCCTCGCGCAGCGCGGCGACGAGCGGCACCTGGCCCACCAGCGGCACCTCGAGGCGGTCGGCGAGGTCCTGACCGCCGCCCGCGCCGAACAGCTCGTAGCGCTCGCCGTCGTTGCCGGTGAACCACGACATGTTCTCGATGACGCCCTTGACCTCGAGCTGCACCCGCTGCGACATGAACGCGGCGCGCTGGGCGACCCGCTGCGCGGCGGGCTGGGGCGTGGTGACGATGTAGACCTCGGCGCGGGGCAGGAACTGGGCGAGCGAGAGCGAGATGTCGCCGGTGCCCGGCGGGAGGTCGACCACGAGGAAGTCGGGGTCGTCCCAGAAGACGTCGGTGAGGAACTGCTCGAGCGCCTTGTGGAGCATGGGGCCCCGCCAGATGACCGGCTGGTCCTCCTGGGCGAAGAAGCCCATGGAGATGCACCGCACGCCGTAGCGCTCGGGCGGGACCAGCATGTCGTCGATGACGACCGGCGGCCGGTCGACGCCGAGCATCCGCGGGATCGAGAAGCCCCACACGTCGGCGTCGACGACGGCCACCGAGTGGCCGCGGGCGGCCAGCGCCACCGACAGGTTGGTGGTGACCGACGACTTGCCCACCCCGCCCTTGCCCGACGCGACGAGCAGGCAGCGCGTGCGCGACGAGGGGTCGGCGAAGGGGATGGTGCGCCCCTCGGCGTGGCCGTGGGCGGCCTGCGACCCGGCGGTGGCGGCCGGGTTGCCGTGGAGCATCTCGCGCACCCGGGCCCGCTGCTCGTCGGTCATCACGGTGAAGTCGATGTCGACCCCGCTGACCCCCTCGAGGGCGGTGACCGCGCCGGTGACCCGGTTGGTGATCTCGTTGCGCAGCGGGCAGCCGGCCACGGTGAGGGCCACCTGCACCCGCACCGCGCCACCGTCGATCACCACCTCGCGCACCATGTCGAGATCGACGATGCTGCGGTGCAGCTCGGGATCCTCGACCGGGCGCAGCGCCTCGATGATCTGGGCTTCGGTGACGGCCATGCGAGCGGGCTCCTCGGATTTCTCCTACGCGGATAGGTAGAATACCCACGTGGACCGGGAACCCCTCAACCCGACCGACTTCGCCTCGGCGGTCACCGCCATCACGAGCGCGTTCGGCGACCCGACCCGGCGGGCCATCTACCTGTTCGCCCACGAGCACGACCGCGGCGTCACCGCGTCGGCCGTGGCCCAGCACTTCGAGCTGCACCCCAACGTGGCCCGCCACCACCTCGACAAGCTGGCGGCCGGCGGCTACCTCGAGGTCGGCATCGACCGCACCGACGGTCGCGGCGCCGGCCGGCCCTCCAAGCACTACCGGGCCATCGAGCCGTCGATCTCGCTCGACATCGCCGTCCGCCACGACGACATCCTGGTGACCCTGCTCGGCAAGGCCCTGTCGCAGCTGGGGGCCGAGGTGGCCGAGGCGCTGGCCGAGGAGGTCGGCACCGAGTACGGCAAGCGCATGGCCGAGGCCATGGGCGACCGCAGCGAGTCGCAGCGCTCGTTCCGGTCGGCGCTGCACGCGGTGGCCGACGCCCTCTCGGCCCACGGCTTCGCCGCTCACGCCGAGCAGGGCGACGACGGCCTGCGCATCGTGTCCACCCACTGCCCGTTCGGCGACGCCGCCATCGAGCACCCCGTCATCTGCGCGGTCGACCGGGGCATGGTGCGGGGCATGCTCGACGCCCTCTACGGCCACACCACGCCGCTCATCGAGACGTCGGTGGCCCTGGGCGCCGACCAGTGCGTCACCGCCATCGAGCGCTGAGCGCCGTCGGTCGGCCCCCGACGTGACCCGCCACTACCTCGACCACGCATCGACCTCGCCGCTGCGGCCCGCGGCTCGCCGGGCCATGGTCGCCGCGCTCGACGCGCCGCTCGCCGACCCGGGTCGCATCCACACCGCGGGCCTCGAGGCCCGCGCCGCGCTCGAGCTCGCCCGCGAGCAGGTCGCCGCCCT
>DATHSN010000089.1:0-4586 GCA_035464115.1 Acidimicrobiales bacterium
GAGGACGACTGGTGCTGGTCGGCGGTGAGGAAGGCGGGAAGTGGACCGGTGGCATGGGCCGTTGGCTGCGAGCCGCTCTCCTCTCGCTCGTCTCCCGTCAGACGCTCACACCGCTGTTGCCCGGCGGCGGAGTGGAGCACCTCGACGTGCTCGCCGAGCTGGCGGCGGCGGGCGACCTGTTCCCGCCGATCGACCGCACCGTCGGCCTGGCCGACGTGCCGCAGGCCATCGACGACCTGCGGGCGGGGCGGCTGCACGGCAAGGTCGTCGTCACCCCCTGACCGGCTGTCCGGTCCCCGGCCTCGCCAGCGCGATGCCGGGGGCCGGAGCGCGTCCCGGCCGGGGACAGCACGCGCCGGTAGCCTAGGCCCGGTGACGCACGACGCCCCCGTCGGGCCGGTCGAGGCGCTGGATCGCCTGCTCGAGGCCACCGCCGACGGCCGCGTCGACGAGCTCGGCGACCGGCTCGGGCTCAGGTTGCTCGGCGTGTTCGGGTCCGCCGCCCGCCGGGATCCCGATGCCGCGGATCTCGACGTGGCCGTGTCGTTCCGCGGCGAGCGCCATCTCCTCGAGCTCATCGACGCGCTGGTCCAGCTGACCGGTTTCGATCGCATCGATGTCGCCGTCCTCGACGCCGCGGATCCGGTGCTGAGGGCCCGGGCCCTCGTGGGGATGGGCCTGTTCGAGGACCGCTCCGGTGAGTGGGCGACGAGTCAGATGGCAGCACTGGCCGAGGAGCGCGACACGGCCTGGCTCCGCGAGCTCGATCGTCGGGCCCTCGCCGGCGAGCCGCTCGACCGATGACCCCGCCCGACCTCGATCCGGCGACGATCACCCGGCGACTCCGACTCGTGCGCGAAGCCCTCGACGACCTCGCTGCGCTGGCCGACGTCGATGCGGAGCGACTCCGGGCCGAACCGCTCACGCGGGCTGCGGCCGAGCGGCTGATCCAGGTGGTCGTCGACCTGGCCATCGACGTCAACGCCCATGTGGCGACCGCCGAGCTGGGCCGGGCTCCCGTGACCGCTCGGGGCTCATTCGTCGACGCCGCTGCTGCGGGCGCGATCGATGCAGAGCTCGCCGACCGGCTCACACCGACCGCCGGGCTTCGCAACGTCCTGGTCCACCGATACGTGGACATCGACGTCGACGTGGTGGCGGCGTCCGTCACCCCGATCCTGCGGGACTACGGCGCGTGGGTCCACCAAGTGTCGTCGTGGCTCGGCGGTCAGGCGGACAGCACCAGGTAGACCAGCCCGTCACCCCGGCGAGGCAGGCCTCGACGCGTATGGCCCGGGCGGCGAACGGCTACCGGGCGAGGGCTGCGGGCGATGGCCACTCCGGGAGAACACCATGAGAAGGACCCTGACCGCGCTCGTCGCCGGGACGGCCCTCGCCGCACTGATCGCAGTGGCGCCCTCCGCCAGCGCCGGCAAGCCCGACCCGATGCCGAACCTGGAGGGGTTCACCATGCACCGGATCGCCACGGGACTCCCGTGCGCCGAGCTGGGCGGCGTGCTGTTCACGAGCGACACGAGCCGGCGGATCGCGACCGCTGATCTGTACCGGCCCTTCCACGCGATGTCTCCCAACTACCACTACGGCACGGCCCGGGTGATCGTCCTGAAGCACGAGGTCACCGACGTCCGCACGGGCGAGCTCGTCCGCTCGGCGGAACGCCCCGGGCCCCCCGACCGGATCCACTGCGGGGGGCAGCTCTACTCGAGCCCACATCGCGTCGACGTCGAGCTGGCCGTCGTCGGTCGGCCACCGGCCCCGCCGACCGCCGACGAGCTCGCCGAATGGCGGTGCTCCATCGGGATGACGGAGTTCTGCTCCGCCGAGTGAGCCGAGCCGGCTGAACGCTGGCACCCATCCGCAGCACCGGTAGCCTCGCCCGGGAAACCGAGCCGGGAGTGCCGACGTGTACCAGTCCGTGTGGGCGATGTTGAACGAGTCCGAGAAGGAGCTGCTGCGCCTCGCCGAGAAGGACTCGCTGGCGGCGATGGACGAGGACGAGCTGTCGGCGCTGCACGACCGGATCCGTCGCGCCCGCTCCAAGTACAACAAGCTCTACCGGCGCCGCGCCGCCGAGCAGGTCCAGGGCGACGGCTCGCGCAAGCGGGCCCACGGCGCCCACGCCCGCACCCTGGCGAAGGCCGAGGCGTTCGAGGACGCCCTCGCCCGCGTCTCCCGCTCGCTCGCGGTCGCGGCCAAGAAGGCCGCCGACGAGCTCAAGGCCGAACGCCTCGCCGCCGCCCGTGCCGCCAAGAGCGGCGCACCGGCCCGCCAGTCCGGTGGCGACGGCGCCCGGTCGAAGCCGGCCGGCACCGCCAAGGCCAAGGCGCCCCGCAAGACACCGGCGAGCAAGAAGGCCAGCGCCTCGGCCCGGGCGTCCACCCGTCGGGCCCAGGCCAAGCGCTCGTCGCGCTAGCCGGAGCGGCGACGGCTACCCGCCGTCGAGCGCCTTCAGCATCCGCTTGAGCGCGACCTGGCGGTAGGAGCCCTCCACCAGCTCGGCCACCTCGGTCCAGTCGACGGGGGCGGCGTCGAGGTCGAGCGCCAACCAGCCCGACGGGCCGAAGTAGGGCGGCGAGTAGATGCGGTCGTCCTGGTCGAGCGCCGCCTTCTCGTCGGGCTCGGGCTTGAAGATCAGCCCGTGGGGCCGCTCGTCGGTGCCGCTGAACACGGCGAAGATCTTCTTGCCGGCGCGAAACGTCGGGCGCCCCCACGCCTCGACCTCGACCGTCTCCGGGAGGGCCAGGCACACCTCGCGCAGCTCGGTGAGGTGAGGGTCGTCGTCGGCGTACATCCGAGGATGGCTCACCTCGTGGAGGGTAGGCCCGCCGTCCCCGCCGTGCGGTCGGGTCCGCGGTACTCCACCAGCAGGATCGTGGCGTCGTCGCTCAGGCCCTGGGTCACGTGGTCCATCACGTGGGCCGCCAGCCGCCGGGCGGTCTCGGCCACCGGCACCCGGTCGAGGGAGGACCGCACCAGGTAGTCGGCCAGGCGCTCCTCGCCGAAACGGGTGCCATCGGGGGACACGGACTCGGTGAGCCCGTCGGTGTAGAAGAGCACCCGATCGCCCGTCTGCAGCGCGGTGGTGGCGATCTCGGCCACCTTGCCACCGAGCCCGATCGGGAGCGACGGGGTGCACCGCAGCTCACCGGCGAAGGTGCCGTTGCGGATCAGCAACGGCGGCATGTGGCCGGCGTTGACCCAGGTCAGCATGCCGGTGCGAATGTCGAGCTGCGCCATCTGGGCGGTGACGAAGAACGAGCTGCCGAACTGCGACTCGATGACACGGTCGGCGACCTCGTAGGTGGTCTTCAGGTCGACACCCGCCCGACGGGAGTTGCGCAGGCTGTTGACGGCAGCGGCCGACATGAGCACGGCGGACAGCCCGCGCCCGATGGCGTCGACGATGGCGAGCTCGAGCAGGGGTCCGTTGACGGCGTAGTCGAACGAGTCGCCGCCGATCTCGTAGGCCGGCTCGAGGATGCCGCCGACCGCCACCTCGGCGGTGGAGCACGACAGCGGCGGCAGGAGGTCCCACTGGATCTCCGCCGCCGGGGTGAGCGGGACGGAGCGTCGGGCCCGCGCCCACTGGTCGGTGTACCGACGCTTGGTGACGAGCGCCATCACCAGCACCGCCACCACCGCGTCGAGCAGATCGGGCAGCTCACCCGGCCACTCGTCGTACCGGAGCTCGAGCAGGCCGATGCGCTCGACGCCGTCGGCGAGGGGCACCGAGACGACCGTCGGAGAGGTCTCCGAGACGAGGACCTCGCCAGTGGCGAACGCCCGACCGGGCAGCGTGCCCGCCATCGTGAGAGCCGGGCCGACCGGCCCGTCGGTGTCGACCTCCTGGAGCCGGCGCAGACCGTAATCGGCGATGTAGAGCCGGGCCGAGGCCGCGCCGAGGATCCGGCCGACCTCGTCGACGAGCCCGAGGGCATCACCCGGCGTCAGACGGGCCGCCGTCGTCACCAGGCGGTGCAGCGCGTCGGCCGACGTCGTCATGCTGCGAGCTCCCGCCCCCTCGTCGCGTCCACCACCTGCCGGACCCTATCGCCGGCACCGTCGGACACGCCTGCCGTCACGTCACGGTGATGCGGAACACCACCTCGTCGTTCGGCTCCGGCTCCTCCAGCCACGGCTGGATCTCCCACAGCTCCACGGTGGTCTCGCCAGCTCCGACCGCCCTGAGCGTCAGCTGGAGCCGACCGGGCGACCCGACCAGGTCATCGTCGGAGCCGATCTCGGACCGGTCGACCAGCTCGAGCACCGACGGGTCGAACGGCTCGCGAAGCTCCCAGCTGAACCCGGTCGACGCGGCGATCGACTCGAGGTCGATCACCACCTCGTCGCCGACGTCGATGGTCACCGCATCCCCGGCGTCGGTCAACACCACAGGGTCGTCGCCACCGTCATCACAGGCTGCGAGCGCCATCAGCGCGACGACGACCAGCACTGCCAGCAGGCGGGCCATCGTCCACCTCCTCGTCCACCTCGATGGTGCGCCGGAGCCGCCGTCGCGCCAGTGCCGTCCGGCCCCCGCCGATGCCTCACCTGCCACCGGTGCG
>DATHSN010000090.1:0-9354 GCA_035464115.1 Acidimicrobiales bacterium
GCATCGGTCGAACACATGCTCCAAGACGACGAAGGGGGTGTGACACCGAACCCGCCCCACAGCCCGCGAAACACCAGCAACATTCCACCTATTCTGGTGGAGTCGGATGCGGTCAGCAGACGGCGATTCACGCCCTGCGCAGTCAGGCCGGCGAGTCGCCGACGTCGTGGATCTCGAGCGTGGGTGGCTCTGACGCCAGCGCGCTGACCGCGGTCACGAACTCGAGTGAGGCCGGTACGGCGAAGTGGGCGTCGACGGCGTCCCGATCGGCCCACCGCTCCAGGAACACGAGTCGACGGTCGTCCTCGAGGTCGCGGTGCACGGCGTGGTGGAGGCACCCCGGCTCGGTGCGCGAGCGCCGGCTGTGCTCGATGCACAGCCGCACCGCCTCGTCGTCGTGCTCCGGCCGCACCGACACCGCCCCCGTGATGATGATCATGGCGTCAGCGTCGCACCCGGATGCGCCGTGCGCACCCGTTCGAGCGGGGTGGCGGCGCCTCAACCGGGCAGGCGTCCCTCCTCGGCCGCGGCGACGAGGGGGCGGACCTTCAGCAGGTACCAGCCCGAGATCGCCAGCCCCCCGACGAGCACCAGCACGCCGAGGAAGATGAACGCCATCCACATGGCCCGGTCGCGACCGGCGAGCGACCAGGCCCACGACGGGCGTCGGGCCGCGTCCAGGAACGCCCAGGCGCTCAGCGCGAGGGGCAGGCTGGCGACGACGAGCACGAAGGCGGTGGCGGCGACGTCGTCGAGCAGGCCCATCGGCGCCGACGGTACCGGCGGCAGGCCCGGATCGGCGGCCCGCCATCGTCGGGGCCCGACCGGTAACGTCGCCCGCCATGTCCCGACTCACCCGGCTCAGCCGCTCCGTCGCCGGCCGCGTCGCGCTCGTGACGGGCGCGGCGAGCGGCATGGGACGCGCGACCGCCCACCTCCTGGCCGACGAGGGCGCGGCGGTGGCGGTGCTCGACCGCGACGGCGAGGGCGCCGGACGGGTCGCCACCGAGATCACCGCGGCCGGCGGCGCTGCGTCGGCGTGGGCCCTCGACGTCACCGACGCCGCCGCGGTGGCCGCGGTGGTCGACGAGATCCGCGGGCGGCTCGGGCCGATCGACATCGTCGTCAACAACGCCGGGGTGAGCCTCCCCTCACCGATCGCGGGCGACGGCTTCGACGCGGCCTGGGCCACCACCCTCGCCGTGAACCTCACCGCCCACACCACGGTGGTCCGCGCCTGCCTCGACGACCTCGCTCGCCACGGCGAGGGCCGCGTGGTCAACGTGGCCTCCACCGAGGGCCTCGGCGCGACACCCGGCCTGAGCGCCTACACCGCCAGCAAGCACGGCGTCATCGGTCTCACCCGGGCCCTCGCCGTGGAGCTCGGCCGGCGGGGCGTCACCGTGAACTGCGTGTGCCCCGGGCCCATCCACACCGGCATGACCGCCGCCATCCCGGACGACGCCAAGGCCACCTTCGCCCGGCGCCGGGTGCCCCTCGGGCGCTACGGCGACCCCGAGGAGGTGGCGCACGCCACCCTGTCCCTGGTGCTCCCCGCGTCGTCGTACCTCACCGGCGCGGTGGTCACCGTCGACGGCGGCCTGACCGCCCAGAACACCTGAGGACTCCCATGGACACCACCATCGCCCGGCGCATGCTGCGCACCCTCGAGCCCGTCCACGGGATGATCTACTTCGTGCCCGAGGCGGCCGCCGCCTACGCCGAGGTGGGGCTCGAGGGCCGCGCCGGCTACTTCGCCTCCCGGGCCGCGGCCATGGGCCCCGTCCCCGCCGAGGTGGTCGTCGCCACCTTCTTCAACTTCCACCCCGACCTGGTCCGCACCCAGATCCCCGACGCCTGGGACCGGGCCACCCCCGCCCAGGTGCTCGACGCCCGCCACCGCGCCGTCGACGCCGCCCTGCGCCGGCTCCTCGGCGACGCCGCGCACGGCCCGGAGATCGCCGAGGCGGCCGAGCTCGCCCGCGAGGCCACCACCGCGCTGTCACCGGTGGGCCGCCCCCTCTACGCCGGGCACGCGTCGCTCCCGTGGCCCGACGAGCCCCACCTGGTGCTGTGGCACGCCCAGACGCTGCTGCGCGAGCACCGCGGCGACGGTCACGTGGCCTGCCTGGTGACCTCGGGGATCAACGACGGCTGCGAGGCGCTGGTGACCCACGCCGCCACCGAGGCCGTCCCGGCCGACGTGCTGCGCACCAGTCGGGCCTGGTCGATCGCCGAGTGGGACGCGGCGGTCACCCGGCTGGCCGACCGGGGCTGGGTCCACGCCGACGGGTCGTTCACCGATGTCGGGCGTCGGGTCCGCGACGAGATCGAGGCGTGCACCGACCAGCTCTCGATGGCCCCGTGGCGGCTCCTCGGCGAGGAGCGCTGCGCCCGCCTGCGCGAGCTCGTCCGGCCGCTCTCCCGGGCGATCGTCGACGGGGGCGGACTGGTCCCGACGGCCTGATGGGCCCGACCCGGGCCGGTTCGGCGACCGCTCGGCATACCCTCCACGGGCGATGACCGTCGACGCCGCCGCTGAGCACGACCGCATGGGCCGCGCCCTCGCGGCCGGCGCGTCCGTGCGGCGCTCGACCCCGCCCAATCCCTGGGTCGGCGCGGTGGTGACCACCACCGACGGACGGTCGTTCGTCGGCGCCACCGAACCGCCCGGTGGGCGCCACGCCGAGATCGTCGCCCTCGACGCCGCCCGGGACGCGGGCGCCGACCTCGAGGGCGCCACCGTGGTCGTCACCCTCGAACCGTGCTGCCACCAGGGGCGCACGGGGCCGTGCACCGACGCCCTGGTCGCCGCCGGGGTCACCCGCGTGGTCGTCGGTGTCGCCGACCCCGACCCGCTGGTGGCCGGCGCCGGGATCGCCCGTCTCCGCGCCGCCGGCGTCGCGGTCGAGGTCGGGCTGCGGGCCGACGAGGTGACGGCCTCGCTGCGCGCCTACCTCCACCACCGTCGCACCGGTCGCCCGTTCGTCGTCCTCAAGCTGGCCGCCACCCTCGACGGGCGCACCGCGGCGCCCGACGGCACCAGCCAGTGGATCACCGGGCCGGTGGCGCGCGCCGAGGTGCACCGGATGCGGGCCGAGAGCGACGGCGTGCTGGTCGGCGCCGGCACCGTCCGCGCCGACGACCCCCGGCTCACGGTCCGCGACGGCCAGGGCCCCGACCCGCAGCGCATCGTCCTCGGCACGGCACCACCCGGGGCCCACGTCCACCCGTGCTGGGAGGTCGCCGGCGATCTCGGCGACGTCCTCCGCGACCTCGGCGGCCGGGGCATCCTCCACCTGCTCGTCGAGGGCGGCGCCGGGGTCGCCACCGCGCTCCACCGGGCCGGGCTGGTCGACCGCTACGTGCTGCACCTGGCCCCCGCGCTCGCCGGCGGTGACGACGGCCGGCCCCTCTTCGCCGGTCCCGGCGCCCCCACCATCGACGCGCTCTGGCGCGGCCGTTTGGTGTCGAGCCGTGCCCTCGGCGACGATCTCGAGGTCGTGATCGAGCCCGTGACCTCGCCCGACCACCCCACCCCGACGCCGGCCGCCCGCCGGCGAGGAGGCACCGATGCCCACCCGCAGTAGCCGCCTGGCGTCCATCGACGAGGCCATCGACGCGATCGGACGGGGCGAGATCATCGTCGTGGTCGACGACGAGGACCGCGAGAACGAGGGCGACCTCATCATGGCGGCCCAGTTCGCCACGCCCGAGAAGGTGGCGTTCTTCGTGCGGCACACGTCGGGGGTGATCTGCGCGCCGATGGCGGCCGGTCTCTGCGACGATCTCGACCTCCCGCTCATGGTGGAGCGCAACACCGAGTCGATGCGCACCGCCTTCACCGACTCGGTCGACCTCATCGGCGGGACCACCACGGGCATCTCGGCCGCTGACCGCGCCGCCACCCTCGTGGCGCTCGCCGATCCGGCCACCACCGCCCACGACCTGGCCCGGCCCGGCCACATCTTCCCGCTGCGCGCCCGCGACGGGGGCGTGCTGAAGCGGGCCGGTCACACCGAGGCCGCCGTCGACCTGTGCCGGCTCGCCGGGGTGGCGCCGGTGGGCGTCATCAGCGAGATCGTCAACGCCGACGGCACCATGGCCCGGGTCCCCGACCTCGAGGTGTTCACCGAGGAGCACGGGCTGGTGTTCGTCACCATCGCCGACCTCATCCGCCACCGGAGGCGGAGCGAGAAGCTCGTCCAGCGGGTCGCCGAGGCCGCCCTGCCCACGCCGTGGGGCGAGTTCCGGTGCGTGGCCTTCCAGAGCCTGCTCGACGGCGTGGAGCACCTCGCCTTCGTCTACGGCGACCCTGCTGCGGCCTCGGCCGAGGGCGGCACCCTGGTGCGGGTGCACAGCGAGTGCCTCACCGGCGACGTGTTCGGCAGCCTCCGCTGCGACTGCGGCGAGCAGCTGCACTCGGCCATGGCCGCCATCGCCGAGGCGGGCGCCGGCGTGGTCGTCTACCTCCGGGGCCACGAAGGGCGGGGCATCGGCATCGGCCACAAGATCCGCGCCTACTCGCTGCAGGACACCGGGCTCGACACCGTCGACGCCAACACCGCGCTCGGTCTCCCGGTCGACAGCCGCGAGTACGGCATCGGCGCCCAGATCCTCGTCGACCTGGGCGTCTCGCGCCTGCGGGTCCTCACCAACAACCCGAGCAAGTACGGCGGGCTCGAGGGCTTCGGCCTCGAGGTCGTCGAGCGGGTCGGCTTGCCGTCGCACCCCACCGTCGAGAACCTGACGTATCTGAGGACCAAACGTGATCGGCTCGGGCACCTGCTCGACCTACCCGAGGAGGTGCTGCCGTGATCACCCGTGAGGGATCCGTCCGCGGCGACGGTCTGCGCATCGCGGTCGTCGTGTCCCGCTGGAACGAGCTCATCACCACCCCGCTGCTCGACGGCGCGGTGCGCACGCTGCGGCGCCACGGCGTCGCCGACGACGACATCGAGGTGGCCTGGGTGCCGGGGAGCTTCGAGATCCCGCTGGCGGCCCGGGCGATCGCCGCATCGGGTCGGGTGCAAGCGGTCGTGGCGCTCGGCGCGGTGATCCGCGGGGCCACCGGCCACTACGACCACGTCGCGGGCCAGTGCGCCGCCGGGCTCCAGCGCGCCCAGCTCGACACCGGGGTCCCGTGCGTGTTCGGGGTGCTCCCCACCGAGACCATCGAGCAGGCCGTGGAGCGGGCCGGCACCAAGGCCGGCAACAAGGGCAGCGAGGCCGCCCTCACCGCCATCGAGATGGCCACCCTCCTGGCCGAGCTGGGGTAGGGGCGGCCGGCCCACCCCGACGCCGAGCGGGCCGCCGGTAGCCTGCGCGGCCATGACCACGCGCGTGGGGTTCCTCGGGGCCGGGCTGATCGCCACCTTCCACTCCAAGATGCTCCGGGCCAGCGGCGTCGACGCCACGTGGGCCGGGGTGTGGGACCCCGACCCCGAGCGGCGCGAGTCCTTCGCCCGCGCCAGCGGGGCCACCCCGGCCACCAGCGAGGCCGAGGTGCTCGACGGCTGCGACGCCGTCTACGTCTGCACCTGGACCTCCGAGCATCCCCGCCTGGTCGACGCCGCCGTGGAGCGGGGCCTACCGGTGTTCTGCGAGAAGCCCCTCGGGGTCGACCTGGCCACCGCCACCGCCATGACCGCCCGGGTCGTGGGCGCGGGCACCACCCACCAGGTCGGGCTCATCCTGCGCTCGTCCCCCGCCTACACCCTCGTCCGTCAGCTCGTCGCCAGCGAGGAGCTCGGGCGCCCGATGACGGTGGTGTTCCGCGACGACCAGTTCCTCCCGGTGCGGGGCCACTACGGATCGAGCTGGCGGGGTGATGTCGACAAGGCCGGCGCCGGCACGCTCCTCGAGCACTCGATCCACGACGTCGACCTGCTCGAGTGGATCCTCGGGCCGGTGTCGTCGGTGGGGGCCCGGTCCCGCGAGGTGCACGGCATCGCCGGGATCGAAGACGTGCTGGTCGCCTCGGCCGCCTTCGAGTCGGGCGTCGTCGCCACCCTCACCTCCGTGTGGCACGACGTGCTCAGCCGCGGCAGCTCCCGGCGACTCGAGGTCTTCTTCGAGCGGGGCCTCGTGGTGGTCGAGGGTCACGACTGGTTCGGGCCGGTCTCGGTCCTGCGGGGCGACGCCGACGCCACCCCCGAGGTGCTGGCCGACGACGCCCTCGTCGCCGAGGTCGAGCGGCGGGGCGCCGAGCTCTCCAACCCCGACGGCCGCTTCGTCACGGCCGCGGCCGCCCACGAGCCCAGCTGGCCCGACTTCACCGTCGCGCTGCGCGCCCACGTGGTCACCGACGCCATGTACCGGTCGGCGGCCACGAGCGGCGCCCCCATCGACGTCCCTGCCGGGATCCCCGACCTGGCCTGATCCCGTCGGGCGGCCCTCAGCCGGCGGCGCCGTCGAGGACGTCGTGGAACCCGGCCCGGTCGTGCGGGCCGATCACCAGCTGCTCGAGCACGCCGACGCCCACCCGGTCGCCGCTGGTGGCCCGCACCAGCTGCTGCACGTGGATCTTGGTGGGGTCGAGCGGGTCGACCTCGTCGAGCCGCCACGAGTCGCTCCCCACGGCCTCCTCGCCCTGCCACACGCCGTGGCGCCAGGTGGGGTGGGTGTAGCCGATGCCCGCCATGTGGAAGGTGAGCAGGGGCTCCAGCTCGATCACCTCGGGGTCGGCCCGCCAGGGGGTGAGGGTGACCCGGGCGTGGCGGGCCCGGCGGGTGCCCGGCTCCCAGTCGATCTCCCAGTCGACGTCGGCGGCCGGCTCGGCCACCCCCCGGTCGACGGGATCGTCGTCGGCACCCAGGACCGGGACCCACCGGCCGCTGGCGTGCCAGCGGTGCCCGCTGCGGGTCTCGTTCACCGCGAAGTGGGTGGCGCGGTCGTCCCAGTTGATGGGCGCCCACAGCCAGAAGAACTGACCGATGCCGCCCGGCGCGCCCGGATCGCGCTCACCCACCGGGCGGATCCCCCACGATCGGTCGCGGCACCCGAGCACCCCCGCGCCCACCTCGAGCGTCGAGCCCTCGACCTCGATGGAGCCGGACCAGGTCCCCCACTGGGCCAGGCGGGTGTAGTCGAGCACCACGTGGGGGCCGTCGCGGTGGGTGAACCGGGGCTCCTCCACGGCCGGTGTGCGCGCGCTGAAGGTGAGATCGGCGCGCACGCCCTCGTCGCCCTCCACGACGATGCGGTGGGTCCGCATCGGCTCGACCACCTCCACCCGGATCGGGCCCACCCGGGTGGTGCCCCGCTCGAGCGGTGCCCGCCCCGAGGCGAAGACCGAGCGCTGCACCCCGTCGGTGATCACCGAGATCGATGCGTCGATCACCTTGCGGTTCGGGTAGAGCCCCATGGCCACCGCGAAGAACAGCGACCCGTCGGCGGTGTAGCCGTTGAAGAAGTAGCGGTCGTAGGCGTTGCGCACCCCGCCCGGCGGGTGGGCCACCGGCTCCGGGCTCTGGTGGATGGGGTAGTCGTCGAAGCGATCGAGCACGGCCCGACCCTAGGCCGCAGCGCGCGATGCTGGCCCCATGCTCACGATCGCCGAGGCCGACGCCCAGCTCACCGCCCCCGGGGCGCCCTTCGAGATGGACACCGTCGACGTGCGCGGCCGGCCCACCCGGGTGTGGGCGACCGCCCAGCCCACGCTGCGCCACGTGCTCGAGCGCAGCCGCCGCTTCGGCGACCGCACCTTCATCGTCTACGAGGACGAGCGGTCGAGCTTCGACGACCACTACCTGCGCGTCGCCGCCTTCGCCACCCACCTCCACGACGACCTCGGGGTGCGCAAGGGCGACCGGGTCGCCATCGCCATGCGCAACTTCCCGGAGTGGTCGGTGGCGTTCTGGGCCACCACCACCATCGGCGCCATCGTCGTGCCCCTCAACGCCTGGTGGACCGGCGAGGAGCTCGAGTTCGGCCTGGCCGACTCGGGGTCGTCGGTGGCCGTCGTCGACGAGGACCGCCTCGACCGCATCCGCCCCCACCGCCACCAGCTGCCCGACCTTCGCTGGCTGGTGGTCGTGCGGGCCCAGAGCGACCTCACCGAGGGGCCGCTCGACGACGGCGAGGAGCGCTGGGAGGACGTCGTCCCCGCCGACCCCACGGGCGCGGTGCTCCCCGACGTCGACCTGCACCCCGACGACGACGCCACCATCTTCTACACGTCGGGCACCACCGGGAACCCCAAGGGCGCGCTCGGCACCCACCGCAACATCTGCAACAACCCGATCTCGCTGCTCTACCAGCGGGCCCGCACCCAGCTGCGCCACCCCGACGCCGAGCAGCGCCGCCCGTCCGCCGACCCCGACGCCCCCAAGCCCCAGACCGGTGCCCTGCTCACCGTCCCGCTCTTCCACGTCACCGGCACCCACTCCACGTTGATGAGCGCGGTCAGCTTCGGCAACAAGCTGGTCATGATGTGGAAGTGGGACCCCGAGCGGGCCCTCGAGCTGATCGAGCGGGAGCGACTCACCAGCTTCGGCGGCGTGCCCGCCATGGTGATCCAGATCATGGAGTCGCCGAGCTTTCGCAGCCGCGACCTGTCGAGCCTCACCTCGGTCGGCTACGGCGGCGCGCCCGCCCCGCCCGACCTGGTCCGGCGCATCGAGGCCGAGTTCCCGCCGGTGTCGCCCGGCAACGGCTACGGCATGACCGAGACGTCGTCGATCTCCACCTACAACGGCGGCGCCGACTACCTGGCCAAGCCCGACAGCGTCGGTCCGCCCGTGGCGGTCTGCGACGTGAAGGTGGTCGACGACTCCGGCGACGAGCTGCCGGCCGGCGCGGTCGGCGAGCTGATGGTGTCGGGGCCCAACGTGGTGAAGGGCTACTGGAACCGGCCCGACGCCACCGCCGAGACGTTCGTCGACGGGTGGGTCCGCACCGGCGACATCGCCCGCATCGACGACGACGGCTTCGTCTACATCGTCGATCGGGCCAAGGACATGGTGATCCGCGGCGGCGAGAACATCTACTGCGTCGAGGTGGAGTCGGTGCTGTCGTCGCACCCCGACGTGCTCGAGGCGGCCGTGGTCGGCATCCCCCATCCCGTGCTCGGCGAGGAGGTGGCGGCGGTGGTGCACGTGCGGCGGGGGAGCGCCGTCACCGCCGACGACCTGCGCCACCACGTGCGCGAGCACCTGGCCGCGTTCAAGGTGCCGGTGGTGGTCGACCTGCGCCACGACGAGCTGCCCCACAGCCCCCAGGGCAAGATCCAGAAGCGCCAGCTGCGCGACGAGCTGACGGGCTGATCGGTCGCAACCCACCCGAACTGGCGAATCGTCGGTGCGCCGGGGGCACCGACGATTCGCCCGTTCGAAGGTGTCGCATTAGAATACT
>DATHSN010000091.1:0-4855 GCA_035464115.1 Acidimicrobiales bacterium
GCGCTCGCGGTCGCCCGGGTAGCGTCGGAGCCGTGGACGAGTGGGCGGGGGTCACGAGCTACGAGCAGCTGTTCGTCAACAACAAGCGGTGGGTCGCCGAGCGGCTCGCGGCCGATCCCGAGCACTTCCACCGCCTCGCCACCGCCCAGCACCCGCGGTTCCTCTTCATCGGGTGCTCCGACAGCCGGGTCAACGCCAACGAGATCACCGGCACCCGCACGGGCGAGATGTTCATCCACCGCAACATCGCCAACATGGTCGTTCACACCGACATGAACCTCATGTCGGTGCTGCAGTACGCCGTCCAGGTGCTCGAGGTCGAGCACGTCATCGTGTGCGGTCACTACGGCTGCGGGGGCATCACCGCCGCTCTCGAGCACTCCTACCACGGCCTGATCGACAAGTGGCTGCGCAACATCAAGGACGTCTACCGCCTCCACCGCGCCGAGCTCGACGACATCGAGGACTTCGCAGCCAGACGCGACCGGCTCGTCGAGCTCAACGTGCGCGAGCAGGTGTACCGGGTGTGGGCGACGTCGTTCGTCCAGCGAGCGTGGCACGGTGAGCGCCGCCTGCACGTGCACGGGTGGGTCTACGACCTCGCCGACGGCGTGCTGAAGGACCTCGAGGTCGACCCCGAGCTCGAGCTGGGCGGGCTGGCGATCTACGACTACGACGACCTCCACGACCTCTGACCGGGCGGAGGCCACCCCCTCCGCCCGTTCGGTGTGACCTGGGCCACTCCCAGCGACTACGAATGGCGCCGTGATCGATCACTTCCTCGCCGCCTGGGACGAGCTGCTCGCCCCGGGGACCATGTTCGAGATGACCGAGACCGAGGTGCGCGGCGTCCCCATGCGGGTGTTCGCCTCGGCCCCCGGATCCATGCGCTTCGTGTGGGAGCTGGCCGCCGGCTACGGCGACCGCACCTACGTCGTGTTCGAGGACGAGCGCTACACCTTCGCCGAGATCGATGCCCAGGTGCGCGCCCTCGCCCACCACCTGCGCGACGTCCACGGCGTGGGTCCGGGCGACCGGGTGGCCATCGCCATGCGGAACTACCCCGAGTGGGTCGTCGGCTACTGGGCCATCGTGTCGCTGGGCGCCGCCGTCGTCGGCATGAACGCGTGGTGGACCGGCCCCGAGATGCAGTACGCCCTCGACGACTCGCGGCCCAAGGTCCTCATCGCCGACGCCGAGCGCGTGGCGCGGGTCGTGCCGCTCCTCGACGGCCTGCGGGCCAACGCCCCCCTGCACGTGATCGCGACCCGCTACGACGGCGAGCTGCCCGACGGCGCCGACCGCTGGGACGACGTGGTCCGACCCGACGAGGCCCCCGCCGGTCTCCCGCCCGCCGAGATCGACCCCGACGACGACGCCACCATCTTCTACACGTCGGGCACCACCGGGTTCCCGAAGGGCGCCCAGCTCACCCACCGCGGCTCGGTGCACAACCTCATGCACTGCGCGTTCATGGCCCAGGTGCCGGCGGTGGCGGGTGCCCGCGCCGCCGCCGAGGCGGGCCCGGCCGACGCCCCGTCCGGCGAGCCCGCCCCGCCGCCGGTGATCATGGCGCCGACGCCGCTGTTCCACGTCACCGCCAACAACTGCCTGCTGCACCCCGTCACCATCGCCGGCGGCACCATCGTGCTCACCTACAAGTGGGATCCGGCCCGGGCCCTCGAGCTCATCGAGCGCGAGCGGGTCTCGAGCTTCTCGGGCGTGCCCACCATGAGCCGCGAGCTGCTCATGCACCCCGACTGGGAGACCCGCGACACCTCGTCGCTCACCGGCATGGGCGGCGGCGGCGCGCCGCTGCAACCCGACCTGGTGGGCAAGATCGACCAGTCGCTCGCCAAGGGCGCGCCGTCCACGGGGTACGGCCTCACCGAGACCCACGGCATCGTCACCGCCAACGCCGGCATGACCTACGTGGCCAAGCCCTCCTCGGCCGGGCCGGTGGTGCCCACCCTCGACGCCAAGATCGTCGACGACGACGACCAGGCGCTGCCGGTGGGCGGTGTCGGCCGGCTGCTCGTGCGCGGGCCCATCGTGATCAAGGGCTACCTGAACAAGCCCGAGGCCACCGCCGAGGCGATCCGTGACGGCTGGTTCGACACCGGCGACATCGCCCGCATGGACGACGACGGCTTCATCTACATCGTCGACCGGGCCAAGGACATGGTGCTGCGGGGCGGCGAGAACGTCTACTGCTCCGAGGTCGAGGCCGCCATCTACGACCTCGACGGCGTGGCCGAGGTCGCGGTGTTCGGCGTGCCCGACGAGCGCCTCGGCGAGGAGGTGGCCGCCGCGGTCGTGCTGGCGCCGGGCGCCTCGCTCACCGCCGACGAGCTGCGCGAGGCCATCTCCGACCGGCTGGCCAAGCACAAGCACCCGCGCCACGTGTGGTTCCTCGACGAGGGGCTGCCCCGCAACGCCAACGGCAAGTTCGTCAAGCGCGAGCTGCGCGACCAGCTCCTCGCCGCCCAGGACTGACACCGGTCGCTCCACGCGCCGACCGCCCCGACGGGCGTCCCCACGATCGCACCGCGATCGACTCATGGGGGCGCCCGGGCGGCCGATGCCCCTTTGTGCGGGGCACGGATGCCCACGCGATGGCGAAGGAGCGCACGCTTGTCGATATCACGCGCAACTCCGACCACGGGCTGCGAGAGCCCCTGGCCGCGCGGCGACGAGCACGACGCGGCCCCCCGCGCCGAGCGGCTCGGTGCCCACCGACCGCCCTGGCCCGCCCTGCTCGACGCCATCGCCGGCGCCGCGGTCGTGGTCGACCGCGGCGGGCGCATCCGGGCCACCAACACCGAGTGGGACCACCTCGTCGGCCTCCACGGCGGCGCCGACGCCACGTGCGGCGTGGGCGCCGACTACCTGGCGACCTGCGCGCGGGCGGCGCAGGCCGGCGATCCCGAGGCCGAGCGCGTCGCCCGGGAGCTCACCGCGGTCCTGGCCGGGACCGCGCCGGCGGCGACCATCGACTACGAGTGCCCCCGCCCCGAGGGCGACCAGTGGTACCGCATGGAGGTCCGTCCCCTCCCCGGTGGGGGCGCCCTCGTCGTCCACCACGACACCACCGGACCCCAGAGCGCCCGACGGCGGGCCGAGCGGTGGCTGGCCGCCACCGTCGAGCGCTCCCCCGAGGCGACCATGGTGGTGGGGCCCGACGGCCGCCTGCGCTACGCGTCGCCCGCGGCGGGACGCCTCGTCGGCGTGCCCCCGTCCGCGCTCGTGGGACGCCACAGCTTCGAGTGGGTCCACCCCGACGACGTGGAGCGGGTCACCGGAGCGGTCGCGGGCGACCTGCTGGCGAGCGACGCGCCGCAGCCGGTGGTGCTGCGCCTGCGCCGGGCCGACGGCAGCTACCGCTGGGTCGAGGCCGTCCCCACCAACATGCTCGACGACCCCGAGGTCGGCGGCGTGGTGGTCAACAGCCGCGACGTGACCGACCGCGTGCTGGCCGAGGAGCGCCTCGCCGACCAGCTCGCCATCCTCGAGATGGTGGCGGGCGACCGTCCCGTGGCGGAGATCCTCGACGCACTGGCCCGGCAGGTCGAGGCCCGCGTCGACGGTGCCCACTGCGTCATCTCGATGGTCACCAAGGGACGCCTCCGCCACCGGGCCAACCCCTCGCTGCGGCCCACGTTCACGAGCGCCACCGAGGGCCGCGAGCCCGGACCGACCATCGGCCCGGTCGGTGTCGCCGCCAGCGAGGGCGCCGTCGAGGTGAGCACCGACCTCCCCGGCGAGCTGCGCTGGGGCGGCTTCGGCCTGCTCGCCGGCGCGCACGGCCTGCGCAGCTGCTGGGCGGCCCCGGCGGTGCGGCGGGCCGACGGCCAGGTGCTCGGCGCGGTCGCGGTGTACCACCCCGACGCCGTGGCACCCAGCCCCGAGCAGCTCGAGCACCTGCGCAACTGGGCCGACGTGCTCACGGTCACCCTCGAGCGCCACCACGACCGCAGCCGACTGGCCCACGCCGCGACCCACGACCCGCTCACCGGGGTCGGCAACCGGCGCCAGCTCCAGGAACGGCTCCGGGCCGCGCTCGACCGCACCGGCACCTCGCACGCGCTCATCGCCATCGACCTCGAGCGCTTCGGGCTGGTGAACGACACCGTCGGGCACCGGATGGGCGACCAGCTCCTCGTGCGGATCGCCGGGCGTCTCGCCGCCGCCATCGGTCCCGACGACACCCTGGTGCGCCTCGGGGGCGACGAGTTCGCCATCTTCGCCCCGGACCACGGACCCAGCAGCGCGGTGGCGCTCGCCGAGCGAGCGGTGGCGGCGACCCGCCACGATCTGTGGATCGCGCAGCAGTCGGTCCACCTGGCGGCGGCCGCCGGCGTGGTGGTCGCGGCCGGCGACCGGTCCCACGCCGACGACCTGCTGCGCGACGCCGACGTCGCCCTCCAGCACGCCCGCCGGCAGGGGTCCGGCGGGATCGTGCTCTACGACATGACCCTCCGCCACGACCTCCAGGCCCGCACCTGGCTCGACGCCGCCCTCGCCGGCGCGCTGGCGGCCGACGAGCTCCAGCTGCACCACCAGCCGATCGTCGACGTGCGCACCATGACGACCACGGCCACCGAGGGGCTGCTGCGGTGGCGCCACGACGACCGCTCGATCCCGCCGCTCGACTTCATCCCCCGTGCCGAGGCCACCGGGCTCATCGTCCCGATCGGCCGGTGGGTGATCGATCGGGGGGTCGCCGACGCCGCCTACCTGGCGCAGAGCCGGATGGGTCGCACGGCGCCGCTGGTGGCGCTCAACCTGTCGGCGGTGCAGCTGCGCGACGCCGACGTGGTCGACGTCGTCGAGGCCGCGCTCGACCGCCACCAGG
>DATHSN010000092.1:0-11428 GCA_035464115.1 Acidimicrobiales bacterium
CGGGACCACCATCACCAACTCGGTCGAGATCTTCGACGGCCAGGGTCGCCCGGTCTCGCTGTCGGTCAGCTTCACCAAGACCGGTGACGACGCCTGGGACGTGACCTACCGCTACGTCGACCCCTCCACCGGCGACCTCACCCCGCCGTCGACCGATCCGGCGACGGCGCTGGCGAGCCTGACGTTCAACGCCGACACCGGTGAGCTCGACCCCGACTCCCAGTTCACCCAGACCCTCTCGCTGCCCTTCCTGACCGAGGACGTGACCTTGTCGCTCGGCGCCCCCGGCGGCGCCAACCGGCTCACCCAGTTCGGTGAGCTGTCCACCGCGGCCATCCTCAGCCAGGACGGCTCCGCGGCCGGCTCCCTGCAGAGCTTCACGGTGTCCCAGGAGGGCCAGATCGTCGGGTCGTACTCCAACGGGCGCACCCGGGCCATCGGCCAGCTGGCCCTCGCCAGCTTCGCCAACCCCGAGGGCCTCGAGAAGGTGGGCGGCTCGAACTACCGCACCACCATGAACTCGGGTCTGGCCCAGCTCGGCACCGCCGGGGCCGGCGGACGGGGCCTGCTCTCGACCGGCACGCTCGAGATGTCGAACGTCGACCTGGCCCAGGAGTTCACCAACCTGATCGTCGCCCAGCGCGGCTTCCAGGCCAACTCCCGGGTGGTCACCACCTCCGACGAGCTGCTCGCCGAGGTCGTGAACCTCAAGCGCTGACGCCACCACACACGCACGCTCCGCCGCCGGCGGGGTGGGGATTCACACGCTGAGTCCTCATCCCGCCGGTGGCGCGACCGACCTCACAGGCGACGGCACGGACGCCGTCGTGGAAGGAACGGAACGGACGCCATGATCCTCCTGCGTCGCCTCAACGGGTCTCCCTTCGGCGTCAACGCTGATCTGATCGAGCGCATCGAGATCACGCCCGACACGGTGATCACCCTCGTCGACGGCACCAAGTACGTGGTCGCCGACTCCTGCGACGACGTCATCGACCGGATCATCGAGTTCCGCGCCCGCATCCTGGCCGACGCCGAGCGCCTGGCCGATGCCGACCCCAACCCCCGGGCCGTCAGCCCGCCCCTGCGCCTCGTCGCAGAACCCGGCGAGGAGGTCTGAGCCATGGAGCCAGCCTCTCTCATCGGGATGATCCTCGTCCTCATCGGGATCTTCCTCGGGTCCCTCATGAAGGGCGTGTCGCCGGTCTCGCTGGTCGCGGTGCCCGCCGCCCTGCTCATCGTGATCGTGGCGTCGGTCGGCGCCACCGCCATGGCGAACAACATGAGCGACTTCAAGAACATCGGCAAGATCATGGGCAAGGGGTTCAAGAAGCAGAAGATCGACGACCCCAACGAGTCGATCGACCGCATCGTGCACCTCGCCGAGCGGGCCCGCCGAGAGGGCCTGCTGGCCCTCGAGGAGGAGGTCGGCAAGGTCGACGACCCGTTCCTGCAGCGGGGCCTCCAGCTCGCCATCGACGGCGGTGACCCCGAGATGGTCCGCGAGGTCATGGAGACCGAGCTCGGCGCCATGCACCAGCGCCACAAGATCGGTGCCGACATGATGACCACGCTCGGCATCTTCTCGCCGACGTTCGGCATCATCGGCGCCGTCATCGGCCTCATCGCCACCCTGTCGCACCTCGACGAGCCCGAGAAGCTCGGCTACGGCATCGCCGCCGCCTTCGTCGCCACCTTCTGGGGCGTCTTCATGGCCAACGGCATCTTCCTCCCGCTCGGCAAGAAGCTCGGCCGCATGTCGGCCGAGGAGATCGCCAGCAAGCAGCTCGTCATCGAGGGCGTCCTCTCGATCCAGGCCGGCGCCAACCCGCGGGTCCTCGACGACATGCTCAGCTCCTACCTGCCGCCCAAGGTCCGGGCGGCCCGCCAGGAAGAGAAGAAGAGTGCCTAGGAAGCACAAGGGCGGCGACCACGAGGAGGCCCACGAGAACCACGAGGCGTGGGTGATCCCGTACGCGGACATGCTCACGCTGCTCATGGGCCTGTTCCTCGTGATGTGGTCGATCGGGGAGACCAACCTGGCCAAGCTCGAAGCGGTCCAGAGCGGCTTCGCCGGGGCACTCGGCATCGGTGTGAGCAGCGGCAGCGACGGCGCCCTCGACGGGGGCAGCGGCGTCCTCGACGGGACCTTCGTGCCCGAGCCCATGGTGGTCGAGCGGATGCTCCCGCCCGAGCGGGTCGGCGAGGCCGTCGAGGCCCTCGAGGCCGCCGACGCCGCCGAGATCGCCCGCGAGATCGAGGGCGACCGGCTCTCGGAGGTCGAGCAGATCATCGCCGAGCACGCCAACGCCGTCGGTGTCGGCGAGTCGGTGTCGTTCCGCCGCGAGGACCGCGGCCTGGTCGTGTCGATCGTCTCCGACCAGGTCCTGTTCGACGGCGGCTCCGCCGTGCTGCGCGCCGAGGGCCGCGACGTGCTCACCGGGCTGGCCCCCGTGCTGGCGCGCCTCCCCAACCAGATCGCCATCGAGGGCCACACCGACTCGCGGCCCATCAGCACCGCCCGCTTCCCGTCGAACTGGGAGCTGTCGACCGCCCGCGCCACCTCGGTGCTGCGCTTCTTCGTCGACACCTACGGGCTGTCGCCCGACCGGCTGACCGCCAGCGGGTACGCCGAGCAGCGCCCGGTGGCCGACAACGCCACCGCCGACGGCCGGGCCCGCAACCGCCGGGTCGACATCGCCGTGCTGTCCTCCCTCGAGCTCGACACCGACATCACCCCGGCCGGAGGTGACCGACCATGACCATGACCGACGAGCCGACCACCGACGTCGCCGCCGACGCACCCGCAGGTGGGAAGGGCAAGAAGGGGAAGAAGGCCAAGAAGGACAAGGGCGGCAAGTCGAACCTGGTGCCCGCGCTGGTGCTGGCCGCCGGCCTCGCCGCCGGGGGCTACTTCATGGGCGGGGGTGGCGGCGCCGCCGCCCCGGTCGACGCCGGCGAAGCCGAGGCCGTCGAGGAGGAGCCCGAGCCCGAGGTGCTGCCCGGCGAGACCGTCGAGGTCGAGTCGATGAGCCTCAACCTGGCCGGCGGCCACTACCTGAAGATCGGCGTGGCGGTGCAGCTGGTGGAGGGGATCTCCGCCGAGGAGTTCCACCTCCACGAGGTGCCCAAGATCCGCGACCTGATCATCGCCACCGCCGGTGGCCGCGACATGGAGGAGCTGTCGACCGCGGCGGGCCGCGAAGCGCTCAAGGCCGAGCTGCTCCGCGGCGCCCAGGAGCTCCACGAGGAGGAGGTGTACGACCTCTTCCTGACCGAGCTCGTCATGCAGTGACCCCCCGCCCGGACCGCCGGGCTCGCGTGACCACCGTCCCAACCCTCATCGGGCCGTCACCACGGCCGATCACCGGCTCGTGCCCCGCACGGCCAAGACCTCCGATGACCGCCCCCTCGAGGAGCGCGCCCGGGAGTTCGACTTCCGGCGACCCAACAAGCTGAGCCGCGACCACGTCCGGAACCTGCAGATCGTCCACGAGACGTTCGCCCGCCAGCTCACCACCGTGTTCTCGAGCACGCTGCGCGCCGTGTCGAACGTGTCGGTGCTGTCGATCGAGCAGCTGACCTACGACGAGTACGTCCGCGACACGCCGAACCCGACGCACCTCACGATCCTGTCGCTCCCGCCGCTGCCCGGTGTCGCCATCCTGCAGCTGCCCCTCGGTGTCGCCCTCACCATCGTCGACCTGCTCCTCGGCGGGCGCGGCGGCCAGGCCCCCACCGAGCGTCCCCTCACCGAGATCGAGTCGGGCCTGGTGCGCACCATCCTCGACCGGGCCCTGGCCGAGCTCGTCTACGCCTACGAGTCGGTCGTGGAGCTGCAGCCGTCGGTGGTCGGCTTCGAGTCGAACCCCCAGTTCGCCCAGGTGGCCGGGCCGTCGGACATGACCGTGGTGATCATCCTCGAGATCAAGCTCGGCGGCAACGAGTACATGGCGTCGATCTGCTACCCCGACACCACCCTGGCGCCGGTGCTCGACACCATCTCGGCCAGCTCGAACCACGCCCAGATCGGCCGGGCCGACGCCGACCTGGCCCGCCGCCGCGTCGCCGACCGGCTCCTCGACGTCCCCGTCGAGCTCCACGTCGACTTCGCCCCCGCCCACCTGCGCTCCACCGAGATCCTGTCGCTGCAGGTCGGCGACGTGCTCGCCCTCGGGCAAGCCGTCGACACCACGCTCACCGCGTCGGTCGGCGGCATGCCCACGTTCCTCGTCCGCCCGGCCCGCAGCGGCAAGCGCCTCGCCTGCCAGATCGTGTCACCCGTGTCCGACTGGTCGCGGTTCGCCCCCGAGGGAGACTGACCATGAGCTCCGCCACGACCACCACCCGGCCGACCGACGAGGACATCGTCCGGTCGATCACCACCGCCGCCGACGACTTCCCCGTCGCCGGGCTGCAGATCGGCCCGGTCGACCCCCAGGACACCCGGGCCGAGCTGATGCCCGCCGACGACGCGGTGGCGGTGCTCGCACGCGCCGGCGACGGCAGCGGATCGGTGGTCGGCGTCATCGTCGCCCCCGCCCTCGGCAAGGCCATGGGCGTCAAGGCCGACGACGAGGCCGGCTTCGCCACCGCCGTCGGACCGGTGCTCGAGGGCCTGTTGCAGACCTTCGGCGACACCGGCGGCGAGATCACCACCGGCCGGGGCCTCGACGCCATCGAGGCGCTCAAGGGCCGCCGTGAGGGCGGCACCCTGCACGCGGCGGGCATCTTCGCCGGCACCACCCACGTCGCCACTCTCGCCATCTGCCTGGGCGACGGCGGCGGCGGCGCCGCCGACGTGCCCGAGGCCGCGGCCGCCCCCGCCGCCGCGGCGCCCGCCGCCACGGCCGTCGCCCCCGAGGCCTCGGCCGCGTTCCCCGCCGCCCAGCCGTCGGTGCCCGCCAGCGCGGTCGGCGCCGAGGCGGTCCGCTCGCTGCACCTGCTGCGCGAGGTCGAGCTGGCGGTCACCGCCGAGCTGGGCCGCACCAAGATGACCGTCGGTCAGCTCCTCGGCCTGGTCCCCGGCTCGGTCATCGAGCTCGACAAGGCCGCGGGCACCCCGATCGACCTGCTCGTCAACGGGACGATCATCGCCCGGGGCGAGGTCGTGGTCATCGACGAGGAGTTCGGCGTGCGCATCTCCGAGATCGTCGACGGACGCGACGAGTCCTGAGATGGCCGAGGACGTCAACACCGTCGAGGTGATGCTGCGGTTGGGCGCCAGCCTGGCCGTGGTCGTCGCGCTGGTGCTGGCGGCCGCGTGGGTGTTCCGCAAGCAGGGGGGCCTGCGGGTCCTCGGCGGCATGGGGCGCGGCACCTCGCAGACGAAGGTGCAGGTGGTCGACCGGGCCGGCATCGCCAAGGGCGCCTCGGTGGCGCTCGTGACGGTCGGCGGACGGGCCCTGCTCATCGGCGTCACCGAGCACTCGGTGTCGCTGCTCACCGAAGCACCCGAGCTGGTCACCCGGCTCGAGCTCGAAGCGGCGGAGCGCGACGCGCCCGCCGACGTCGTGGAGGTGGACATGACGTCCCCTCTGGCGGACCTGGACGGTCCGCGACGCCCGGCACGGATGGGTCTGATGGAGGCGCTGCGGGAGACGACCGTCCGGCGGTCGTAGTCCCGCCGCCCGAGGGGCGGCCCACATGCCACACGTCTCGCCACCCGCTCGTCGGACCCGCGCGCTCGCGGTCGTCGTCGTGGCGGTGCTCGCCGCCCTGGTCGGCCTCGTCGGCCCCCTCGCCACCGGTGCCGCGGCCCAGACCCCCGACATCCCCGTGCCGGTGATCCCCACGCCGGGCGCCCCCGAGATCGGCGGCCAGCTGCCCGAGGAGGTGCCCGACGCCGAGCCCGAGGGCCCCAACGGCACCATCTCGATCGACCTCAGCCAAGGTGAGGCGCCGAGCCAGAGCGTGCTCATCATCCTGCTCATCACCGTGCTGTCGGTGGCGCCCTCGCTGTTGATCCTGCTCACCAGCTTCACCCGCATGGTCATCGTGCTGTCGCTGGTGCGCAACGCCCTCGGCCTGCAGGCCATCCCGCCCAACCAGGTGGTGATCGGCCTGGCGCTGTTCCTCAGCCTGTTCGTGATGTCGCCCACGCTGTCGGCCATGAACGAGCAGGGCCTCCAGCCCCTGCTCGCCGGCGAGCTCTCCCAGGGCGAGGCCTACGAGGCCGCCTCGGGCCCGCTCAAGGACTTCCTGCTCGCCAACACCCGCGAGGGCGAGCTGCAGACGATGGTGGCGGCCAGCGGCGCCGAGGCCCCCGAGAGCATCGAGGACCTGTCGCTCGTCACCATCGCCCCCGCCTTCATCCTCTCGGAGCTGAAGAGCGCCTTCATCATCGGCTTCGTGGTGTTCGTGCCGTTCCTGGTGATCGACCTGGTCGTGGCCGCCGTGCTCATGTCGCTCGGCATGATGATGCTGCCGCCCGTCTTCGTGTCGCTCCCGTTCAAGATCTTGCTGTTCGTGATGGTGGACGGCTGGACGCTCATCGCCCAGACGCTCATCGAGAGCTACCGATGAGGAGCGTGCCGTGACCGACACCATGGTCGTGCAGATCGGGCTGCAGGCGATGATCCTCGCCGCCAAGCTCGCCGGACCGCTGTTGATGACGACGCTCGGCATCGGCCTGGTGGTCGGCCTGATCCAGTCGGTCACCCAGCTCCAGGAGCCGACCCTCACGTTCGTGCCCAAGTTCATCGGCAGCGGGTTCGTGGTCCTCCTCGGTGGCTCGTGGATGCTCGCCGAGACCATCGGCTTCGTCCACGACATGTTCGCCCTGCTGCCCGAGATGCTGACGGCGGCGCCCCCGCTATGACCCTGCAGGTCGACGCGAGCATGCTCGTCGGCTTCGCCTACGCCCTGGTCCGCGCCACCGCCTTCCTCGCCATCACCCCGCCGTTCTCCACCGTGGGCGTGCCGGTGCGGGTGCGGGCCGGGCTCGCCGCCGGGCTGGCCCTCGTGCTGGCCCCCAGCTTCGAGGGGAGCGCCAACGACCTGCAGACCGCGGCGTTCCTCGGCGGCCTGCTCTACCAGGCCCTCGTCGGGTTGGCGCTCGGGTTCCTCGTCTACCTGTTGTTCACGGCCATCCAGACCGCCGGCGCCCTCATCGACCTGAGCGCGGCGTTCTCGGGCGCCACCCTCTACGACCCGTTCTCCAACGCGGCGACGTCGCCGCTGGCCCGGCTCTACCAGATGCTCGCCATCGGCATCCTGTTCGCCATCAACGGCCACCTGATGCTGGTGCAGGGCCTGGTGACGAGCGTGCGGGCCGCCCCGCTCGACGGGTTGCGGCTCGACACGTTCGCCGAGCTGCTCATCACCAACATCTCGGTGTTCATGGTGGCGGCGGTGCAGATCGCCTTCCCGATGCTCGCCGCGCTGTTCCTCGCCGAGATGGTGCTGGGCCTGCTCAGCCGGGCCGCGCCGCAGATGAACATCTTCATCGTCGGGTTCAACATCAAGATGCTCATCGTGATCCTGCTCGGCGGGCTGGCCCTGTCGTCGCTGCCCGACGCCGTCGTCCGCATCCTCGAGCGCATCGGCACCGACGCCCTCGTCGTGTTCGGGGGGCGCTGATGCCGCCCAAGGAGGACAAGTCCCAGAAGACCGAGAAGGCGACCGAGCGCAAGAAGCGCGAAGCGAAGAAGGAAGGCCAGGTCGCCAAGAGCAAGGAGGTGATGGGCTGGGCCACCCTGCTCGGCACGACCTTCGCGGCGCCCTTCCTGCTCGGCGGGGTCGCCTCCGCGCTGCAGACGACTCTGGTCACCCTGCCCGACACGATCGTGGTGCCCGACGAGGGCACCATGCTCGCCGTCACCGGTGAGACCGCCATCGGCGCGTTCATGGGCCTGATGCCGATGCTGCTCACCGCGGCGGCCATCGCCATCTTCGGCAGCATCGCCCAGACCGGCTTGATGCTCACGCCCAAGGCGCTCAAGCCCAAGCTGTCGCACGTCAGCCCGGCCAAGGGCCTCAAGCGGCTGTTCTCGGTGCAGAGCCTGTGGCAGACGGTGATGCAGCTCGGGAAGCTCGTCATCATCGGCCTGGTGTCGGTGCCCATCCTCTACGGCACGACCCGCGACCTCATCGCCAGCGGCTTCGCCGACCTCTCGTCGTCGCTCGAGCTCTTGTTCGACCAGGCGCTCGTCATGTTGCGCCTCGCCGCCGCGCTCGGCCTCACGCTCGCGGTGCTCGACTTCGCGTTCCAGAAGTGGAAGACCGAGCGCGACCTGCGGATGAGCAAGCAAGAGGTCAAGCAGGAGATGAAGAACAGCGAGGGCGACCCGATCATCAAGATGCGCCAGCGCTCGGCCCGCATGGCGATGTCGCGCAACCGGATGATCGCCTCGGTGGCCGACGCCGACGTGGTGGTCGTCAACCCCACCCACGTGGCGGTGGCCCTGAAGTACACGGGGGAGCGGGGCGCCCCGCGGGTGGTCGCCCGGGGCGCCGACGCCGTCGCCAAGAAGATCCGCGACGCCGCCCGCGACGCCGAGGTGCCGATCGTGCGATCGCGCCTGTTGGCTCGGGCCATCTACGAGTCGTGCCGGGTCGACGACGAGATCCCTCGCGACCTGTTCGAGGCGGTCGCCACGGTGCTCGCGTTCGTGCACCGGCTGCGGGGCCGCCCGTCGCTGACGGGTGACCTGCTGCTCGAGCTGCCCGTCACCTGGGCGGGCGATCGGGCCCAGGTGGCGCGCGAGCACCGGCGCTCGCTCCGCCGCCGTCGGGCCAAGCGCGGCCTCGGCGGCACGCGACCAACTGCGGCCGCAGCCTCATCTGGCGGATGACGCGGCCGACCACTGACCCGTCGGCCAGGACGGCCGGCTCCGCAGGCACGGACGCCCGGTGACGACGGCAGGCATCGTGAAGGACCGACGTCTCGGACAAGTGGTGTTCCCCGCCGCGGTGGTGTCGGTGGTGGCCATGATGGTCATCCCGCTGCCCACGTGGCTGCTGGACCTGCTGCTCACGATCAACATCGCCGCGGCCGTGCTCCTGCTGCTGGCCAGCCTCAACGTCCGCCGGGCCCTCGACCTCTCGGTCTTCCCCTCGCTGCTGCTCGTCGCCACGCTGTTCCGACTCGGTCTCAACGTGAGCACCACCCGGCTCATCCTCGGCGAGGGCGACGCCGGCGAGGTCATCAACGCGTTCGGCACGTTCGTGATCTCCGGCTCGCTCGTCGTCGGCCTGGTGATCTTCCTCATCCTCGTCATCATCCAGTTCGTGGTGATCACCAACGGCGCCACCCGTGTCGCCGAGGTGGGCGCCCGGTTCACCCTCGACGCCATGCCCGGCAAGCAGATGGCGATCGACGCCGACCTCAACGCCGGGGTCATCGACGACGACGAAGCCCGGCGGCGCCGCGCCGAGATCGGCGCCGAGGCCGACTTCTACGGGGCGATGGACGGCGCCTCGAAGTTCGTCAAGGGCGACGCCATCGCCGCCATCGTGATCACCCTCGTGAACCTGGTCGGCGGCCTGCTCGTCGGCGTGCTGGTCCAGGGCCTGCCGGTCGGCGAGGCGGTGTCGCGCTACTCGCTGCTCACCGTCGGCGACGGCCTGGTCTCGCAGATCCCCGCGCTGTTGGTGTCGATCTCGGCCGGCCTCATCGTCACCCGGGCCGCCGGGGAGTCCGACCTCGGCACCGACGTGTTCGCCCAGTTCGCCCGCCAGCACCGGGCCCTGTCCACCGGCGGCATCGCCATCGCCCTGCTCGGGTTCGTGCCCGGCCTGCCCACCATGCCGTTCCTCGTGGTCGGGGGGACCGCGTTCTTCGTCGGCCGCCGGCTGCGCAAGAAGGCCATCGAGGCCAACATCGTCGAGCCCGAGCGGATCGCCCCGCCGCCCGACCCCGACGACCCCGCCGAGCTGGCCCGGTCGATGCGGGTCGAGCCGATCGGCCTCGAGCTCGCCGTCGACCTCGTCGACCTGGTCGACACGTCCGCCGGTGGCGACCTGCTCGACCGGGTGCGGGCCCTGCGCCGCAAGCTCGCCCTCGAGCTCGGTCTGGTGATCCCGCCGGTGCGCACCCGTGACAACCTCGACCTGCCGCTCGGCACCTACGTGGTGAAGCTCCACGGGGTCGAGGTCGGTCGGGGCCAGGCCCCTCCGGGCACCGTCATGGTGCTGGCCGACGACCTGAGCGCCCTGCCCGGCACCGAGACCACCGAGGCCGTGTTCGGGCTGCCCGCCAAGTGGCTGCCCGCCGAGATCCGTCCCCAGGCCGAGGCGATCGGCGCCACCGTCGTCGACCGCACGTCGGTGGTCACCACCCACCTCGCCGAGCTGGCCCGCCGCCACGCCCCCGAGCTGCTCGGGCGCCAGGACACCAAGGGCCTGGTCGACCTGGTCCGCCGCTCGGACCCCGCCGTGGTCGAGGAGCTCACCGCCGCCCAGGTCGGGGTGGGCGAGATCCAGCTGGTGCTGCAGGGCCTGCTCGCCGAGGGCGTGTCGATCCGCGACCTGGTGCGGATCCTCGACGCGGTCGGGCAGCGGGCCCGCTCGACCCGCGACACCGAGCAGCTCATCGAGGCGGCCCGGGGCGCGCTCGGCCCCGCCATCAGCTCCCAGTTCGCCATGGACGGGCGCCTGCTGGTGCTCACCCTCGACGCCATGGTGGAGCAGGCGCTGATGTCGTCGCTGCAGCCGGGGGACCGGGGATCGTTCCTGAACATCGACATCGAGCGGGCCGAGTGGCTCAGCCGGGCCCTGGTGGAGCGGCTGACCGCCGCCGAGCAGACCGGCCTGACGCCGGTGCTGGTGTGCGGCCCGGCGCTGCGCCCGGCCCTGCACCGCTTCTGCGGCCGGGTCGTGCCGCGACTGAACGTCTTGTCGTACGAGGAGCTGGGCGACCAGCTCACCATCGAGACCGTGGGGGTGGTGACCAGTGGACCTGTCGGTGACCTATGAGGGGCCGCGCCTCGAGGAGCTCCTCGAGCGCGTCCAACGTGAGCTCGGCTCCGGCGCCACGATCGTCGAGGCCAACCGGCGACGGCGCGGCGGCATCGCCGGGTTCTTCGCCACCGAGTGGTTCGAGGTGGTGGCCACGGCCGACGCCGACGCGGTGAGCGCGGCGGCGGGACCGGTGCCCGAGCCCGAGGACCCGCCGCCGGCCCGGTCGGTCGCCGCATCCGCCCCCCCTCCGGTGCGGCGCTCGACCCGGCCGGCGGCATCGGACACCGACGACCCGCTGATGGCGCTCGTGGCCGCGGTCAACGCCGCCGAGCGACCCCGCGAGGCGGAGGTCGAGGACGCCGGTGCGCCGCCGGTCCCGACCGCCGAGACCGTCCGGGCCAACGCCCGGGCCCTGCTGGCCCTGGCCCCTCGGCACGGATTCCGCGCGGAATCCACGCCAACGTGGCCGCAGGCGGACGACGAGCCCGAGGTCGACGCCGAGGACTCGCCGCCGCGTCGGCACGGA
>DATHSN010000093.1:0-6816 GCA_035464115.1 Acidimicrobiales bacterium
AGCACATCGACGACGGCGTCGACGTGCGCCAGCAGGTCGGGGACCTGGCGCGGCGCACCCTCTCGTGGGAGGTCGTGGCCCGACGGCAACTCGCGCTCTACGACACGGTGTGCCGCGGAGAGCCGGTGCGTCGGGGCGCTCAGCGCTGGAGCTCGTAGGCGCCGAGGTCGGGTGGCGGTGAGACGGGGTTGCCGTCGAGATCGGTCGCGTAGCCGACGTTGATGCCGGCGTCGACGGCGGGGCTGGTGGCTTGGAGCCGGTAGTCGCCCGCACCCGGGTTGCGGAAGCGGGGGTCGGCGATGCGCTCGCCAGCAGAGAGGGTGAATCCGGGATTGGCCGTGTAGAGGTTGTTCACGTGGGTGAACGGGAAAGTGGCGATGGTGCCGTTCCCGCTGAAGATGTTGTTGCGCATCGTGATGATCGTCGACCGGAACCCGGGATAGCTGGGGCTGACACAGGCGATGCGGTTGGGCCCGATGAGCGTGTTGTTGTCGAAGGTGACCCGGTCGATCGGCATCCAGTCGTGGTGGAGGCACATCGAGATCCCGGTGCGGACGAGCAGGTTGTAGGACAGGCGCATGTCCACCGCGGAGGCGCCGGCGCCGCGACCGCCGACCTCGATGAAGCCGTCGGTGTCGATGGCCACGTTGTGGTGGACGTGGAGGCCGTCGCCGACCTGCCACACCTCGACGAAGCCGCCGTCGTAGCCGTAGTCGTGGCTGGGCGCCTTGCAGTTGGTGCACCGGTTGTAGGAGACCTCGTTGTTCGCGGCCGAGACCCAGAACCCGACAGCGCCGTAGTCGTCGTCACCGCCCACCGTGTTGACGTACATCCGCAGATCGCGCACGTCGTTGCGGGTGGCGAGGTTGTCGGGGCCCTTGAGCCACATGCCCGAGCCGGACGTGGTGATCTGGTTGTCGCTGGCGACGTTGCGCGATCCGAAGATCTCGACGCCGGTGTAGGCGTTCTCGATCAGCCGGAGCTCGCGGACGACGTTCCAGTTCCCGGTGACCTTGACGGCGGTGCCGTAGGCGGCGTTCCGGAAGGTCGGGGCGGTCCCCGTGCCGTACGCCCGGTAGGTGACCGGGGCGGCGCTGGTGCCGTTGCTGTCGATCACGAGCTGTTGCCCGGTCCACGTGCTGCCCCGCTTGAAGTGGATGACGTCGCCCGGTGAGAAGGAGGTGGCGTTCACCTTGCCCAGGGTCCGCCACGGCGCGCTCGGCGAGGTCCCCGACGCGGCGTCGTTCCCCGCCACGCTGTCGACGTAGTACGACGCCCCCTGCACCGACGGGGCTGGGGCAGGAGCCGGACCGGGAGCGGGGGCGGGTGCCGGCGACGTCGCGGTGCGCCCGTCGCTCGAGGCGGTGATCGCCAGCGCGGAGCCGATGATCGGCACGTCTGCCGCGGCGGTGGGAGCCGGCTCGACGCGGGAGGCCGAGCTGAGCGCCACGATCGCCGCGGCGGCATCGACGCGGGCCGCCCCGGGATCTGCGCTGGACGCGCCCCCCGCAGGGCTCAGGACGGATGCCGCGACACACAGGGCGGCGACGACGGCCAGACGGCGGGCAGACGTGGTCTTCATCTGGGGTCGGCTCCTTGTGGACCCTCGAGAGGGCGGTGTGCGGGTACCGCCCCGGAGGACGGCGAAGGGAGCGAGGTGAGCAGGTTCCAGTCGTCGTCATCGGCACATCGGCCCATGACCTGGAGTGGACCACAGTGCGAGCGCCCGCACAGGTCGCGGTGTCGGCCTGGTGCGACCCGGACGACTCAGAAGATCAGCGTGAGCACCCAGGCGACGAGAGCCACGAGCGCGATGCTCACCAGCACGACGGCGACGATGGCGGCGATGATCGTCCGCCTCACCGCGGTGCGGCTGCGGGCCTCGGTGCCCTCGGGATCGCTCACGTGGGCTTCCAGCAGGGCGACGTTGCGCTGGTTGGCCTTGAAGGCGAAGTCGAAGGCCCACCCGATGATCGGGATCGAGCCGACCACCGCGTCGACCGAGGCGTTGAGCACCATGCGGGCGACGGTTCCGCCTCGTGCGCCGAGGTGGATGGCGCCGACGATCACCGCGGTCGACAGCGCCAACCCGGCGGCGTCGCCGATGCCCGGCACCAGGCTGATGACCGGCTCCCACCCGAACCTCCGGTCGGTCCCCGGTATCCGGATCGAGTCGTCGAGCAGGTGGGCGACCCGGCGGAGCTGGCGGCGCTGCGCCTCGACCTCGGATCGGTCCCGCTGCGGTGGGCTGGCGGTCGACATGGGATGGACCTCCCCGGATGCGGTCGGGGCGAACCGCACCGACACCGCGTCAGGCGGCCGGCACCAACGCGCTGGTCATCGACAACGAGCCCATCATGGCGCCGTCGATCACGACCTCGGGCCGCCGTCCGGTGGCGGACGCGATGCCGGCCAGGTAGAGCAGCGGGAGGAAGTGGTCGGGGGTGGGCACGGCGAGATCGTGGTCGGGGTGGTCGGCCAGCGACGGCAGCTCGTCGGGGCGCTCGGTGAGGAGCTCCTGGGCGGTTCCGTCGAAGCGGTGGTTCCAGTCGAACCCGCCGTCGGGGTCGTCCCAGCGGAGACGGCGCAGGTTGTGGACCACGTTGCCGCTGCCGACCACGAGGATCCCCTGGTCGGCGAGCGGCGCGAGCCGGGCGCCCAGCTCGAGGTGCTCCTCGTAGGACTTGGTGGCGTCGAGCGACAGCTGGATCACCGGGACGTCGGCGTCGGGGAGGAGGTGGGCGAGCACCGACCAGGTGCCGTGGTCGAGCCCCCACGAGTCGGCGTCCAAGCCGACCCAGGTGGGCTTCGCGATCTCGGCGACCTCGGCGGCGACATCGGGGGCCCCGGCCGCCGGGTAGTCGAAGGCGAACAGCTCGTCGGGGAACCCGAAGAAGTCGTGGATGGTGCGGGGGCGCTCCATGGCGGTGACGGCGGTGTGGCCGACGTACCAGTGCGCCGAGATGGCGAGCACGGCCCGGGGCCGGGGCAGCGTGCGGCCCAGCTCCCGCCAGGCATCGGTGAAGCGGTTGCGCTCGAGGGTGTTCATCGGGCTGCCGTGCCCGATGAACAGCGCCGGCACGGCCGTGGTCACCGCGGCCCCCGGTAGGGGCGGATGCCGTCGTCGGGCACGACGCCGAGGCGGCCGGCCTGGAAGTCCGCGACCGCCGTCTTCAGCTCGTCCTGGGTGTTCATCACGAACGGACCGTAGGTGGCCACGGGCTCGCGCAGCGGCTGGCCGCCGAGGACGAGCAGCTCGAGGCGTCCGACCGGGGCGGCCTCGGCGACGAGGTGGCCGCCGGCGCCGAACGTGGCGAGCTGGCCGGTGCCGACGGGAACCCGCTCGGCGCCGACGGTGCCGCGCCCGTCGAGGACGTAGACGAGGGCGTTGAAGCCCGGGTCCCACGACAGCTCGATGCGGGCGCCGGGCTCGACGGTGGCGTGGGCCATCGCGATCGGGGTGTGCGTGGACCCCGGACCCCGGTGCCCGTCGAGCTCGCCGGCGATGAGGCGGACGAGCGCCCCGCCATCGGCCGAGGCGAGCAGCGTGAGGGTGTCGGCCTCGAGGTTCTGGTACGCCGGCGGGATCATCTTCGAGCGGGCCGGCAGGTTGACCCACAGCTGGATGCCGTGGAAACGGCCGCCCCGCACGACCAGCTCCTCGGGGGGCGTCTCGATGTGGAGGATGCCGCCGCCGGCGGTCATCCACTGGGTGCCGCCGTCGCGGATGGTGCCGCCCCCGCCGTGGGAGTCCTGGTGCACGAACTCGCCGTCGATGAGGTAGGTGACGGTCTCGAAGCCGCGGTGGGGGTGCCAGTCGGTGCCGCGGGGCTCGTAGGGGGCGTAGTCGATCTCGCCCATCTGGTCGAGGTGGATGAACGGATCGAGCTCGGCGAGGGGGACGCCGGCGAAGGCGCGGCGGACGGGGAAGCCCTCGCCCTCGAACCCGCTCGGGGCGGTGGTGACCGAGCGGACCGGTCGGGGCCGCGACTGGTCGGCGGCAGGGGTGAGGAGACGGGGAAGGGTGAGGGGATCAGCGGTGGCTGCAGGCATGGGGGGTGACCTCCGGTCGTTCCCCCTGTGCAACCCGGGCGCCGCGGCATTTATTCGCGCTTTCAACTACCTCGCTCGTCGGCCAGGCGCCGGACCAGACCGTCGAGGATGAGGTCGAGGCCGACGTCGAACTCGTCGCCGAAGTCGTACCCGGGCCGCATCACGTGCTCGGTCGCCAGCTCGGCGAGCCATGGGTAGGCGCCGGCGGGCAGGTCGGCGAGGATCGACTCGGCGAGCGGTGCGACGTCGTCGGGGGTGTCGAACGGCAGCGTCGCCTCCTGGAGGGCGAACCCGTAGACGAAGGCGTCGAGCACGGCGACGGCATGGGCGGTGAGGGCGACCGGGAAGCCGGCGGTGCGCAGGGTGCCGATCACCGCGTCGTGGTGGCGCAGCAGGGCGGGGCCCGGCGACGTGCGGCTCTCGAGCAGCGGGATGGCCCACGGGTGGCGCGCCAGCACGGCCCGGGCCGACGTGGCCCGGCGGCGCATCTCGGCGCGCCAGTCGCCGCCGATCACCGGCAGCTCGATCTCGCCGAACACGATGTCGGCGATGCCGTCGAGGATCTCGTCCTTGCCCGCCACGTGGTGGTACACGGCCATCGGCTTCACACCGAGCTCGTCGGCGAGCGTCCGGATCGTGAGCGCCGCGAGCCCCCCGGCGTCGGCCACCGCCACGGCCCCGGCGAGCACCCGCTCGCGGGTGAGCGGCGATCGCACCGTCGTCGTCGGTCGCTCCGCCGCCATCTCGACCTCCCGTCACCGCTGGCCTTGACGGGCGCCATCCTACCGTACAAAGTACGACGTACTAAGTACGGTCGAGAGGACGAGGACGATGACGCTGGGATCGCACGAGACCCACGCCGAGACGGCGACGGACGGGCTCGGCCCGACGATGCGGGCGGTGGTGCAGGACCGCTACGGACCCGCCGACGTGCTGCGGGTGGCCGAGGTCGACGTGCCGGCCATCGCCACCGACCAGGTGCTGGTGCGGGTGCACGCCGCCGGCATCGACCGGGGCACGTGGCACCTGATGACCGGCCGGCCGTGGGTGGCACGGCTCATCGGCGGGATCCGTCGCCCGCGACGGCAGGTGCCGGGCCTCGACCTCGCCGGGGTGGTGGTCCGGGTCGGCGCCGACGTCACCCGGTTCACCCCCGGCGACGAGGTGTTCGGCACCGGGCTCGGCTCGCTGGCCGAGTGCGCCCCCGCCCCCGCGTCGACCCTGGCACCGGTGCCCGAAGGCTGCGCGCTGACCGAGGCGGCGGTGCTCGGCGTGTCGGGGCTCACCGCGCTGCAGGCCGTGCACCGCAAGGGCAAGGTGCGGGCGGGACAGCGGGTGCTGGTGATGGGGGCCTCGGGAGGGGTGGGCAGCTACGCCGTGCAGATGGCCCACGCCGCCGGCGCCATCGTCACCGGCGTGTGCAGCGGGGCGAAGGCCGACGCCGTCCGGGCGCTCGGCGCCGACCACGTGATCGACCACCAGCGGGACGACCCGACGGCTGGCTCGGACCGGTACGACCTGATCATCGACATCGGCGGCCGGACCCGGGTGCGTCGCCTGCGGCGGATCCTGGCTCCGGAGGGCACGCTGGTGATCGTGGGGGGCGAGGGGGGCAACCGCATCACCGGCGGGTTCGGACGAGGGATGCGAGCGGCCGTGCGCTCACGGTTCACCCGCCAGCGGATGGTGATGGTGATCTCCGACGAGAACGCCGAGGATCTCCAGCGCCTGGCCGACATGGTGGCCGCGGGGACCCTGCGTCCCTGGATCGACCGGACCTACCCGCTCGACGAGGCGCCCGAGGCGTTGCGGCGACTCGAGGCAGGGCTGGTCACCGGCAAGGTCGCCGTGGAGGTCGCACCCGCCGGGTGAGCTGCCGTTGGGTCTCGTGTCGGGGCGCGCCGAAGCGCCCGGCGGGGCCGGGTGGGTCGCACTCGTCGTCAGGGCGGGATCAGTCTTCGGCGCTCTCGCAGCCGCACCCGTGGTCGTCCCCGTCGTCGTCCCCGTCGTCGCAGCCGTGGTCCACGGCGAGGGCGCTGGGGGCGAGGTGCATCACGATCTGGTGTCGGATCTCGGGGGTGCGCCGTGGTGGGGTCCATTCGGGTCGGGCCCGGCTGAGGAAGCTGCGGCCGCGGGGGCTGGTGAAGATCAGCTCGCCGTCGGCGTCGCCGGTGGCGTTCCAGCCGCCTTTGTGCATGTGACCGTGATCGGTCCAGCACAGCCCGACGAGCGAGTCCGAGTTGGTCTCCCCGCCTTTGGACCACCAGGTGACGTGGTGGAGCTGGCGGATGGGGCGTTCACAGCCCGGGAACCGACACGTGAGGTCACGGTCGAGGACCCGTTGGGCCAACCAGGCGGGGGCGTCGCGACCGAGCCGACCGATGCCCACAGCGCGGCCGTCGCCGTCGTGGAGCTGGTAGGTGAGATCGGCGTCGCACAACGCCCGGTTCACCCCATCGGGGTCCAGCACCGCCAACCCGATCCGACCCGAGCCCTCGTGGTGGTCGACGACGGATGCCTCGGTGTGCACGGTGACCCCCATGCGCACCAACCCCGAGGTGGCGTGCTGCGCGGCGACCAGCTCGCACAGCGCGTCGCCGCGGCGGCGGTCGATGGGGGCCCACACCCCGGTGTCGGGATCCGGGCCACCCAAACGGGCCAGACGATCGAGCGCGGTGTCGAACGCGGCGGACTCGCCGGTGGGCAAGAAGCAGCTGTAGTGGGTGCCCGCACCCGACGCATGCCGGCGTCGGCGCACCCACG
>DATHSN010000094.1:0-1607 GCA_035464115.1 Acidimicrobiales bacterium
GCCCCGGTCACCGTCGAGGATCTCGCGCCAGACCGCCTCGCGCTCGGCGTCGGTGGGTTCGGGATCGACCCCGGGACGCCAGCCCCGGTGGTACCACCCGTCGTAGACGTCGAGGGCGATGCGGTCGACCCAGGAGTCACCCGGGTAGGCGCGCTCGGCGTCGCGCAGCGCGTGCTGGCCGACCGCGGGGTTCCAGTCGAAGGTGAAGCGGTTGCCGGGCACGGCGCGCATGATGTCCACCCAGCGCCGCCAGGCCGTCACGAAGTCGGCGACCTCGTGCTCGCGGACCCGATGGGCGAACCAGTCGCCGTTGAGCTCGTGGGCCCCGCGCAGGATGGCGCCGGCCTGCCCGCTCGCCACCAGTCGCTCGCCCAGCCGCCGCCAGAGCGCGTCGTACTCGCCCCTGGCCGCCCGAGCCCAGCTGCCGGTGCCCGGCCAGATCCCCGTCGAGCCGAGCACGACCGTGACCCCGGCCGCCTCCCACGCGTCGGCCTGCCAGCTCGGCCACGTCTGGTTGGCGGCGGTGTCGATGTCCTGGAAGTCGACCACGAGGTCGACGGGCCGACCCAGGAACGCGGCGTAGGCGGGCAGGCGCCGGGCGCCCCACGGGCCGGCGCCCCGGTAGACGGCGGTGCGGGGGGCAGCGCTGGCGTCGTCGGGGTCGGCCTGCGCCGGCGGCGGCGCGACGGTCGCCACGACCGCGACCAGCACCACCACGGCCAGGGCGCGGATCGAGGTGGTGCGGGCGGGGGTGGATCGGCGCGACGACACCAGACGGCTCCCGGGCGATCGACCCCACCGTGGGATCGCGATCGATCGGAGGTATCGACCGGTGCGCGCCGGGTCTGGAGCGGCTCACGCCCGGTCGGGCGTCACCGCGCCGACGTCACCGCGCCAGCGTCACCGCGGGGAGGTCACCGCGGGGAGGTCACCGGGTGGAGGAGGCGGCGCCGCGGCGGAACCAGCTCCGCCGCGAGCCCGACCTCGCGCCCGATCCGCACTGGCACCGCTCGGCGGCGGGCACGTGACCGAGCACCTGCTCCACGTGGGCGCCACAGCCCCGCCAGCTCGGTCGACCACAGGTTGCGCACGTCATCGCTGAACACATACCCCAGAGGGTATCACGTGGCGGCGACGCCCTTGGGTTCGCGCTGGCTCATGAACCCGAACATGTAGCCCGCCACCCGGCGCATCTGGATCTCCTCGGCGCCCTCGGTGATCCGGTAGCGGCGGTGGTGGCGGTAGATGTGCTCGAACGGCATGTGCCGCGAGTACCCGAGCCCACCGTGGACCTGCATGGCCCGATCGGCGGCCTCGCAGCACAACCGGTTCGACCAGTAGTTGCACATCGAGACCTGCTGGGACTGGCTGAACGCCCCGTCGCGGTCCATCAGCCACGCCGTCTTGTGGATGAGGGCGCGCAGCATCTCGCACTGGGTCTGCAGCTCGACGAGCGGGAACTGGATGCCCTGGTTCGTGGCGAGCGCCTTGCCGAACGGCCGGCGCTGCTTGGCGTACTCGATCGACCGGTCGATGCAGTACTGCGCGGCGCCCAGGCTCGAGGCCGCCTGGCGGATCCGGTTCTCGTTGAAGAAGTGCTGCACCAC
>DATHSN010000095.1:0-6123 GCA_035464115.1 Acidimicrobiales bacterium
ACGAGATGCTCGACCGGGTGGCGGTCTACCCCGACCACCTCGAGGTCCTGGTCCACGGAGCGCCTCGGCTCAACGTGACCCTCGAGGAGGTAGGCCTTGCCCCTCGCGAGCAGATTGCTGGTGTCGGAGGGGGGACTTGAACCCCCACGCCCTTGCGGGCACTAGCCCCTCAAGCTAGCGCGTCTGCCTATTCCGCCACTCCGACGTGGCGCACCGCGGTGGCGGTGCGAAGAGAGACTCTAGCGCGCCGGTGAACCGCTCCGGAACGCAGCGAGTCGGGTCAATCGAGGATGAGCGCCAGCCCGAACGTGCTCATGCCGAACAGCACCGCGGCCACGACCGTGAGCCGGTCGAGGTTCTTCTCCATCACCGTGGAGCCGGCCGCCGTGGCGCCGAGGCCACCGCCGAACATGTCGGACAGACCGCCGCCCTTCCCGCTGTGCAGCAGCACGAGGAGGATGACCCCGAGCGAGAGCAGCGAATGGATGACGACGACGATGGCGGTCAGCACGAGAACTCCAGGCACGTATGACGGGGGCGACGGAGCAGCGTACCAGCGCCCGCCGCCGCCGTTCGGGCACGGGGCGTCATCGGGGGTCGCGCCCGTGGAAGGGATGGCTCGGCGGTGCATCGGCCACGGCCACCCCGGGCGCCCAGCGCTCGACGAGCTCGCGGAGCCGGTCCCACTCGTCGGGCCGCTCGGGGCCGTCGCCGATCGCCACCCGCTCGCCGGCCATGGTGCGCATCACCAGCGGCCCACCCTTCTTGCGGCGGTGCCGCTCGAACGCCACGACGTCGTCCCAGTGGATGTGGCGGTGCCGCAACAGCGCCGACCAGTGCACGCCGTCGGCCTCGAAGCGCACCGTCCACGGCACGGTGCGGGCCGCCCCGAACCCCAACCCCAGCCCGCTCAGCACGAGCACGGTGGGCAGCGCCGCTCCCCCGCTGCCGGCGACCAGGCCGTACAGGCCGAGGCCGACCAGCACGGCGGGCGAGCCGACCACCAGCGCGACGGTGCTGGGGCGGATCGACAGGTGCAGCGGGTTCGGCGGCACCCGGCTAGCGGCGGGCGGCCGCCACCTCGACCAGCGACTCGCCGGGGGCGAGCGGGTAGTGGCACGCCACCCGGTGGCCGGGGCGGACCTCGACCAGCTCGGGCTCCTGCTCGGCGCACAGGTCGGTGGCGAGCGGGCAGCGGGTGCGGAAGTTGCACCCCGACGGGGGCGAGGCGGGGCTGGGCAGGTCGCCCTGGAGCACGACCCGCTCGCGCAGGTGCTCGACGTCGGGGTCGGCGACGGGCACGGCCGACCACAGCGCATGGCTGTAGGGGTGCGCGGGGGCGTCGTGGAGCTGGCGGCCGGGGGCGTCCTCGACGACCTTGCCGAGGTACATCACGAGGATCCGGTCGGAGATGTGGCGCACGACCGACAGGTCGTGGGCGACGAACAGGTAGGTGAGCTTGAGCTCGTCCTGGAGGTCTTCGAGCAGGTTGATGACCTGGGCCTGGACCGACACGTCGAGCGCCGACACCGGCTCGTCGAGCACCACCAGGCGGGGGTTGAGGGCCATGGCCCGGGCGATGCCGACGCGCTGGCGCTGGCCGCCGGAGAACTCGTGGGGGTAGCGGTTGCCGTGCTCGGGCAACAGCCCGACCGCTTCGAGCAGCTCGCCCGAGCGCTTGCGGGCCTCGGCGCGCGACGTGCCGTGCACCCGCAGCGGCTCGCTGATGATGTCGTGGATCGGCCACCGGCCGTTGAGCGACGCGTAGGGGTCCTGGAACACCATCTGCATCTGCTTGCGCAGCTGGCGCATCTGGCGACCCGAGGCGTGCGACACGTCTTCGCCGGCGAAGTGGATCTGGCCCGACGTGGGCTCCTCGAGGCGCAGCAGGGTGCGCCCGAGGGTGGTCTTGCCGCAGCCGGACTCGCCGACGATGCCGACGGTCTGGCGCTCCTCGACCGAGAAGGTGACCCCGTCGAGGGCGTAGACGGTGCCGACCTGGCGGCGCAGCAGCCCGGCGCGGATCGGGAAGTGGGTCTTGAGGTCGACGACCTCGAGCAGCGGCGGCGTGGTGGGGGTGGCCGACGACGGGGCGGCGACGGTGTCGGTCACGTGCGGGCCCCCTCACCGGACTCGGCGGCGTCGAGGGCGACGAGCGTGTCGACGTGGTGGCAGCGCGACCAGTGGCCGGGGCTGACCTCGGCGAGGGCGGCGGGCCGCTCGAGGCACACCTCGGTGCGGTGCAGGCACCGGGGCGAGAACGCGCACCCGGCCGGCATGGTGAGGATCGACGGGGGCGACCCCGGGATCGGCTCGAGCCGGGTGCCCTCGTCGTCGGTGAGCTGGGGGATCGACTGCAGCAGGCCGCGGGTGTAGGGGTTGAGCGAGTCGTAGAACACGGTGCGGGTGTCGGACTGCTCGAACACCATGCCGCCGTACATGACGATGACCCGGTCGGCCACGCCGGCCACCAGGCCGAGATCGTGGGTGATGAGGATCATCGCCGACCCGGTGGCCTCCTGGGCCTCGGCCAGCACCTCCATCACCTGGGCCTGGATGGTGACGTCGAGGGCGGTGGTGGGCTCGTCGGCGATGAGCAGCGTGGGCTGGTTGGCGATGGCCATGGCGATCATGGCCCGCTGGCGCATGCCGCCGGAGTACTCGTGGGGGTACTGGCGGACCCGCCGTGCGGCCTCGGGGACACCGACCTGCTTGAGGAGGGCCTCGGCCTCGCCCATCGCGTCCTTCTTGGACACCTCGGGGCGGTGGATGCGGATGGCCTCGGCGATCTGGGCGCCGATGGTGAACACCGGGTTGAACGCCGTCATCGGGTCCTGGAAGATCATCGCGATCTGGTTGCCGCGCACCTGGCGCAGCTGCGACGACGGCATCGAGATGAGGTCGCGGCCCTGGAAGCGGGCCTCGCCCGACACCCGGGCGCTCTTGGGGAGCAGCCCGAGCAATGCCAGCGCCGAGACCGACTTGCCCGAGCCGGACTCGCCCACGATGGCGAGCGACTCGCCGGGGGCCAGCGAGTAGCTGAGGCCCCGCACCGCTTGGGCGTGGCCCTTGCGGGTGGCGAACGAGACGGTGAGGTCGTCGACGACGAGGATCGGTTCGGCCATCACTCGATTCCGCTCTTGGGGTCGAAGGCGTCGCGCAGGCCGTCACCGATGAAGTTCAGGCTCAAGATGATGAAGGTGATCATCAAGCCGGGGAGGAGCACGGCGGTGGGCACCTGGGTGAACTGGCCCTTGTTCTGGGCGACGAGCGCGCCGAGCGAGGTCTCGGGGGGCAAGATGCCGAGGCCGAGGAACGACAGGGTCGACTCGAGGATGATCGCCACGCCGGCGGTGAGGGTGAACTCGACGACGATGGGGCCGACCGAGTGCGGGAGGATGTGGCGGAAGATGATCCGTGGCCCGCGCGCCCCGGCGGCGCGGGCGGCCTGGACGAACTCCTGTTGGGACAGCGCCAGGAACGTGCCGCGCACGATGCGGGCGGCGCGGGTCCAGATGAACAGGGCGATCATCAGCGAGATGGTGAGCGGCTCGGCGCCGTACTTGATGCCGAACACCAACAGGATCGCCAGGAACGGGATGGTGATGAACAAGTTGGTGACGAACGAGATGATCGAGTCGACCCAGCGCCCGTAGTAGCCGGCGACCGCGCCCATCACCACGCCGAACGACACGGCGACCACGGCGGTGACGAACGCGATGAGCAGCGACGTGCGGGCGCCCCGGGTGGCGCGCACGAACAGGTCGCGGCCGATGTTGTCGGTGCCGAACCAGTGGGTGGCGTTGGGGCTCTGCAGCCGGGCGGTGACGTTGCGCTCCTCGAACCCGAACGGGCGCAGCCACGGGCCGACGATGGCCAACACGATCATGAACGTGAGCACGACGATGCCGAAGATGGCCAGCTTGTTGCGGAAGAAGCGGCCGCGGGCCTGCTTGCCGAACGACTCGGGCTTCTCGGCGAGCTGCGATTCGAGGCTCTCGACCTCGAGCAGGGCGACGCTCGGCTCGGCGACCGCAGCTTGGGGCTCGGGATCGCGGACGGTGTCAGTCATAGCGGATCCTGGGGTCGAGCCAGCCGTAGGCGAGGTCGGCGATGAGGTTGAAGACCACGGTGAGGATCGACAGGAACACGACCACGGCCATCACCATGTCGAGGTCCTGGGCGAAGATCCCGTCGATGAGCATCCGGCCGAGCCCGGGCCACGAGAAGATGCTCTCGGTGATCACCGCGCCGCCGAGCAGGGCGGCGGCGTCGAGCGCCCAGATGGTGGCGATGGGGATCATGGCGTTGCGCAGCAGGTGGCGCAGCACCACGGTGCGCTCGGGGGCGCCCTTGGCGCGCGCCATGCGGATGAAGTCGGAGGTCTTGAGGTCGAGCAGCGCCGCCCGGCCGAAGCGGCTCTCGGCGGCGATGGAGATGATGGCGAGGGTGACGATGGGCAGCGTGGCGTAGGAGAGGTACTCGCCGAGCGAGTCGGTGTTGAACCCCTGCACCCGGAACGGCTTGACGCCGAACCACTCGGGCACCCAGATCCCCCAGAACTGCTGGAGCACGATGCCGAAGAAGAAGGTGGGCATCGCCAGCCCGATGTAGGAGAACGCGGTGATGGCGTAGTCCTCGGGCTTGTACTGGCGCAGCGCCGACCAGATGGAGAGCACGAGCGCCACGAAGGCGGTGAGGAAGAAGGCCGGCACCGCGAGGTACAAGGTGTTGACCACCCGGGTCGGGAGGATCTCCGACACGGGCCGCTCGCCCTGGCTGGTGGCGACCCCGAGGTCGCCGGTGACGGCATCGCCGAGCCAGCTCAGGTAGCGCTGCGGGATGCTCTTGTCGAGCTCGTAGCGCTCGATGATGATCTCGCGTGCTTGCTCCGAGCAGTTGACGCACGTGGCCAGCCGCGCCAGCGGATCCCCGCTCAGTGAGACGGCGGTGAACCCGATCATCGTGGCGAGCAGCACGATGGGGATCGCCAACAGGATGCGCCGGATGGCGAAGGTGACCACGGTGGGGCAGCTCCTCGGAGACGGAAGACCCGGCGGGGCCGGGGGGCCGCACCGTCACGGTGCGACCCCCCGGCTGCCGGAGGTCGGTCCCCTCAGCGAGGGGACCGACCAGCGACGTTGTCGACTACTCGGCGAAGCTGAAGTCGACGACGTTGACCAGCGGACCGGCGTCGTTGGCGTCGGGAGCGACCGCACCCGTGGCCAGCGCGCTGGTGTAGCCGTAGAACGACGGCTTCTGGGTCAGCGGGATGACGACCAGGCCGTTCGGACCGTTGACCAACGAGGTGACGAACTGGTCGGCCTCGTTGTAGCAAGCGGCACGGTCGGCGTTGTCGACGATGGTCTCGCACTCGGCGGCCTTGGCGTCGAAGTCGGGGTTCGAGAACCCGTAGGGGTTGTTGCCCGACCCGGTCTGGTAGGCGGCGGTGTTGCCGCCCGGCCACGGGCCACCGACCCACGCGAACTGGGTGAGGTCCCAGATCGTCGGATCGCCCTCGGCGCCCTGGGTGGTGGCCGCCGCGATGGCGTCGGCCGCGAAGGGCCGCTCGCTGAAGTAGGCGGCACCCGGGACGTTGTCGATGATGATCTCGATGCCGGCGTCGGCCAGCTGCTGCTGGATGATCTGCTGCTGGTCCTCACGCAGGGCGTTGCCGCCCGTGGTGCCGACCCGCAGGCTCAGACGACCGTCCTCGGGGTGCTCCCAGACGCCGTCGGCGCCCTCGGTGTAGCCGGCCTCGGTGAGCTTCTCCGCGGCCATCTCCACGTTGGGGCCGTCGTACTCGGTCTGGTGGTCGACGTAGTCGGGCTGGTTGCTCATCCAGTAGGTGTTGCCCAGGCCGGCGGTCGGCAGGAGGTCACCGAACAGCGGGGCGTAGAGGCCCTCGATGATCTCGTTCTTGTCGAGCGCGTAGGCGATGGCCTCACGCACCTCGGGCTTGGCGAGGTGCGGGTTGAGCAGGTTGAAGCCCCAGTGCTCGTACACCGGACCGGCCGAGGCCGCCACGGTGAAGTCCTCGTTGGAGGCGAGGGTCTCGAACTGGGTCTGGGGCTGGGTGAACACGACCTGGGCCTCACCGGCCAGCAGGGCGTTCACCTGGGT
>DATHSN010000096.1:0-9177 GCA_035464115.1 Acidimicrobiales bacterium
CGACGCACCGTGACCCGCACGTCGCCGGTGAGGTCGACCGAGCAGACGGACTCCTCGCCGATCTGGACCAGGGTCTCGCCCGGTTGGGCGGTGCACACCAGCACCAGCTCGATGTTGAGCCCGCCGCCGCCCGACGGTGCCGGTGAACCGAACCCGATCCGGTCGGTGACGGTGGTCGACAGGCGGTCGTCGTTGCCGATCGATCGCGAGTCGGTGCCGGTGCCGATCGATGCGCCGCCGAAGGTGCCGCTGAGCTCGATGTCGGCGCGCGCCGAGCGACCCCGGTTGCGTCCGGTGTCGAGCGTGACCTGCCAGCTGGGTTCGAACAGCACGCCCACCTGCGGGGCGTCGCCGAGCGGGGCCAGGGCATTGGGGGCGATCCGCCAGCGGAGGATGGCACGAGCCTGGGATCCCGGGTCGAGACCGTCGCTGATGGCGCGCACGCTGACCGTCCCGGATGAGCGTCCGGCGCTGGCCTCGTTCGTCGTCTCCGGCTCGAAGTCGGCGTCGGCGAGCGAGAGCGTGAAGACCCGCTCGGTGGGTTCCGGTGGGAGGGTCGTCGTGGTCGTCGTGGTGGTCGACGTCGTGGTGCTCGAGGTGGTGGTCGTCTCGGGCGGGGCCGTCGTCGTGGTGGTGTCCGCGGGCGCGGTGGTGGTCGTGCTGTCGGCGGGTGCGGTGGTGTCGGTGGCCGAGCCGAGGGTGATGGCGCGGCCGGTGCTGTCGGTGTTGCCGTCGTCGTCGGTGGCGGTGACGGTCACCACTCGATTGACGGGGCCGAGGGGGTACTGGTGGGTGAAGGTCTGGAGCCCTTCACCTCGCACGAGCTGGAGGGGTGAGCCGTCGCCCCAGTCGACCTCGATCTCGACGGGACCGCTGTCGGCGGTGGCGTCGATCTCGAGCACCGCGTCGTTGCCGATGGCCTCGAGTCGGGTGATGGCGACGCTGGGGCCGTCGCCGCTGTCGCCGCCCCGGGTGACGGCGACCAGCAGCCCGATGAACACCAGCACGACCACGGCGGCGGCCGCAGCGATCCCTGTCTCGCGGCGCGTCATGGGGTCCAAGGGTGGCACACCGAGTCGGCCGAGGTCGGTTTCGGCGCGTCACGCGACCGCGACGGCTGGCCGCCTGGTGGCGGGGAACCACCACGAGCTCGTGGACCACGACGGCATCCGTCACGACCTCGATGGCCGCGTCACTCCGTCGACGCCCACCGTGATCCGGATGCGCGCGGGACTACTGTCACACCCATGGACCCCACCTACTCCGCCGAAGCCGAGGCCTACCGCGAGAAGATCCAGGCGTTCCTCGCCGAGCACCTCCCGGCCGGCTGGCAGGGCATCGGCGCGCTCGACGCCGAGGCCGCCTCCGAGTTCACCGAGAGCTGGCGGCGCGTGCTCGCCGACAACGGCCTGCTCGCCTCGTCGTGGCCGGTGGAGTACGGCGGCGCCGGGCTGTCGTCGCTCGAGTCGGTGATCCTCGCCGAGGAGTTCGCCAAGGCGGGGGTGCCCACCCAGGGGCCCAACGACACGTTCGGCATCCAGATGGTGGGCAACACCATCCTGCGGTGGGGCACCGACGAGCAGAAGCGCCACTTCCTGCCCCGCATCCTCTCGGGCGAGGACCGCTGGTGCCAGGGCTACAGCGAGCCCAACGCCGGCTCCGACCTGGCCAACCTCGGCTGCCGCGCCGTGCTCGACGGCGACGAGTGGCTGATCAACGGCCAGAAGATCTGGACCTCGGCCGGGCACCTCGCCGACTGGATCTTCGTGCTGGCCCGCACCGCGCCCGAGGAGGCCAAGCATCGGGGCATCACCTTCTTGTTGGTCCCCATGGACCAGCCGGGGGTCGAGGTGCGGCCCATCAAGATGATCTCGGGTGAGAGCGAGTTCAACGAGGTGTTCTTCACCGAGGCCCGCTGCCCCAAGGAGAACGTGGTCGGCGAGGTCAACGGCGGGTGGGCCGTGGCCATGACGCTGCTCGGCTACGAGCGGGGTGAGGCCGCGGCCACCGGTCCCGTGCAGTTCCGCACCGAGCTCGACCGGCTGGTCGCCTTGGCGAAGGAGCGGGGGCTCACCGACGACCCCGCCATCCGCCAGCGCATCGCCTGGTGCCACTCCAAGGTCGAGATCATGCGCTACCTCGGCATGCGCACCCTCACCCGCTTCCTGGCCGGCGCCCATCCGGGCCCCGACGCCTCCATCTCCAAGCTCTACTGGAGCGAGTACCACCGCATCGTCACCGAGCTGGCGGTCGACATCTTCGGCGCCGAGGGCATGCTCGTCGAGGGCGAGCTGCCCCACTCGTCGTTCTCCACCGACGCCCCCGGCGCCCCGAACACCACCGGGTCGTGGGTCGGCACGTTCCTCAACGCTCGGGCCGGCACGATCTACGCCGGCACCTCGCAGGTGCCGCGCAACATCATCGGCGAGATGGTCCTCGGCCTCCCGAAGGAGCCCCGCGCCGACCAGGGCCCCTGGAAGGACACCCAGAAGCGGGCGTGACCAGCGCGGCGGGGTCGTCACGGGGCTGGACCCCGGTGGTCGGGGCGGTCGTCGCCCGGCCGCGGCTCTGGCCGGTCGCGCTCACCCAGGTGCGCCGCCTCGCCCGCCCGGCGTGGTGGCGCCGCCCGCCGTTCCTGCCCGTGCCCGACCGCGCCTGGCTGCGGCACCGCCTCGTGGTCGCCGAGGGCGACCCCGGGGCGAAGCCGTCGCCCGACGAGGTCGTGGCCTGGCTCGAGTGGTGCCGCGACCTGCCCGAGGGGCAGCGGTGACCCCACCGGGCCGGGCCGCGAAACGCCACCGACGTCGACGGGCCGACGGGTAGCCTCCGGCCATGGGACGGGCACTCGTGCTCAACGCGAGCTACGAGCCGCTGTGCGTGGTCCCCGCCCGTCGGGCCGTCGTGCTCGTCCTCACCGAGAAGGCCGACATCCTCCACGGCACCGGCGCCGCGTTCCGCTCGGAGTCGCTGTCGGTGCCCGTCCCGTCGGTCATCCGGCTGCGGACCTACGTCCGGGTGCCGGTGCGGCGCAAGGTGGCGCTGTCGCGGCGGGCCGTGCTCGCCCGCGACGACCACGAGTGCCAGTACTGCGGCGCGGTCGCCGACAGCATCGACCACGTGGTGCCCCGCAGCCGCGGCGGCGCCCACCAGTGGGACAACGTCGTGGCCGCCTGTCGACGCTGCAACGCGGCCAAGGGCGACCGGCTCCTCGCCGACATCGCCATGACCCTGCGGCGCCGACCCCGGGTGCCCCACGAGACCACGTGGGTGATCGTCGCCGTCGGCGAGGTGCCCGACCACTGGGTGCCGTACCTGGAGCCGACCCGGCTCGCCACCGCGTGAGCGGGCTGCTCCCGTGAGCGGACCGGTCGCGGCGCGGCCGGTGCGCGTCGAGCTGCGGCGGGTGGCGCTGGCCACGCCGGCGCCGTTCGCCAGCGCCCACGGCACCGAGCACGAGCGGCGCTCCATCCTGGTGCGCGCCGTCGACGCCGAAGGGGTCGAGGGGTGGGGGGAGTGCCCGGCGCTGGCGCGCCCCACCTATACCGGCGAGTGGCACCTCGGCGCCTGGCAGGTCCTCGTCGACGAGATCGTCCCCGCCGTCCTCGCCGGCGAGCCCGACCCCACCCGCGGCCACCCGATGGCGTCGGGGGCGGTGGAGGCCGCGTGCCTCGACCTGGCCCTGCGCCGCCAGGGTCGGTCGCTGGCCGATGCGTTGGGCGCCACCCGGGCCGCGGTCGACACCACCGAGGTGATCGGGCTGGGGACGGTCGACGAGATCGTCGCCCGCGTCGCCGCTGCGGTGCAGCGTGGTCACCGCTCGGTGAAGCTCAAGATCCACCCCGGGTCCGACCTCGACCCGCTCCGGGCGGTGCGCGCCACGTGGCCCGACCTGTCGGTCGCGGCCGACGCCAACGGCAGCTACGCCGACGACCTCGACCGCCTGCCGCTGCTCGACGAGGTGGGGCTCACCTACCTCGAGCAGCCCCTCGCCCCCGACGACCTCGTCGGCCACGCCACGCTGGTCGCTCGCCTGCGCACGCCGGTCGCCCTCGACGAGTCGGCATCGTCGGCGGGGGCCGTCGCCGCCGCCCTGGCGCTCGGCGCGGCCGACGTCGTCAACATCAAGCCGGCCCGCCTCGGCGGGCTGCTGGCGGCCCGCCGGGTGCACGACCTCGTGGTCGACCGCGGCAGCGCCGCCTTCGTCGGCGGCATGCTCGAGCTCGGCGTGGGCCGGGCCGCGGCGCTGGCGGTCGCCGCGCTCCCCGGGTGCGGGCTGCCCACCGACCTCGGGCCGTCGGCGCGCTACGTGGTCGACGACGTCACCGAGCCGCTCGTCCTCGGGCCCGGCGCCACCCTCGCGGTGCCCGACGGACCCGGCATCGGTGTCGTCCCACGGGCCGACCGCCTCGCCACCGTCACCATCGAGTCGGTGTGGCTCGCCCCGTCGTGACCGACGCCGGTCCGCCGCCCGATGCCGAGACCGGGCCCCCGCCGGGCTGGGTGGTCGAGCGCCACCGCGGCCCGGCGTCGACCTTCCACGCCCGACCGCTGCCCGATCCGGTCGTGCCGGCCGTGTGGGTGCTCACCGTCGACCGCCCCGCCTTGGTGCTGGGCAGCGCCGAGCCCGCCGACCACGCCGACGCCGACGCGCTCGCCGCCGCGGGCATCGAGCTGGTGCGTCGCCGCAGCGGGGGAGGGGCGGTGCTGCTCGTGCCCGACGCGGTCACCTGGGTCGACCTGTTGCTCCCGGCCGGGCACCCGCTCTGGGTCGACGACGTGGGGCGGGCCACCCACTGGGTGGGGCGGGCCTGGGCGGCGGCGCTGCGCTCGCTCGGCGTCGACGCGCACGCCCACACCGGGCCCATGGCCCACCGGCCCTGGTCCGACCGGGTGTGCTTCGCCGGCCTCGGCCCCGGTGAGGTGGTCGACGGCGACGGCCGCAAGCTGGTCGGGCTCTCCCAGCGGCGCACCCGGGCCGGCGCCCGCTTCCAGACCTCGCTGCACCACCGGTGGGATCCCGCGGCGATGGCCGCCGCTCTCGCGCTGACCGAGGTCGACCGCAGTGCCCTGATCGCCGATCTGGCGGACGCGGTGGCCGCCGTGCCGGTGGCGCCGTCCGACGTCGTGGCCGCCCTGCTCGCCCATCTGCCCCCGTCGGGACCGGTGTGAGCGCCGACGAGCCCGATGTGACCGCCGAGCCGCCGCCCTTCGTGCTCGGTGGTCGTGGGGGAGCGCGCCCCGGCGCCCCTGGCGCCCGACGGACGTGGCTGATGGCCGCCGCGGTGGCCGTCGCCGTGGCGGTGGTGGTGCCCGGGCTCTGGCGGGTCAGCGGGCCCCCGATGGAGGAGGGGTTCATGCTCGTGTACCCCGAGCGCCTCCTCGCCGGCGACCTGCCCAACGCCGACTTCGTGCACATCTACGGCCCGGTGTCGATCCAGGTGCTCGCCGGGTGGTACGCCGTAGTCGGCGAGTCGCTCTCGGCCGAGCGGGTGTTTGGGATCGCCCAGCACCTCGCCCTCGTCGCCGCTCTGGTGGTGCTGGCCCGCCCGTGGGGCCGGCTGGCCGCCGGCGGCGTCGGCCTCGTCGCCGTGGTGCTCGCGGTGACCCCGATCGGCGCCACCGCACTGGCGTGGAACGGTGGGCTGGCGTTGGCGCTGTGGGCGGTCGTCACCGGGCTGCGGGCCCGGGCGGTGGGCGACCCCGCCCGGGCCGGCCGGTGGTGGTTCGCCACCGGTGCATTCGCGGGCCTGGCGCTGGGCTATCGCCCCGACCTGGTGCTGGCGATCGGCCTGGCCGTGGGCTGGCTGGCGTGGCGGCGCGCCGACTGGCGCCGGCTCGCCGTCGGTGGCGCCGTCGGCCTCGTCCCTGTCGCCGTCCACGTCGCCCTGGTGGGCCTCGGACCGGCGTGGGACGGCATGGTCGTCGACCCGGTGGTCCGCCTCCGTGGCGGCCGCGACCTGCCCCGACCCCCGTCGTGGGACCGCCTCGACGGCTTCCTCCAACGCGTCGCCGAGCTCGACCCGCCCATGTGGCCGTTGCCGTCGCCCTCGCCCAGCCAGTCGTTGTTCCTGTGGTTCTTCCTCCTCCTCGCCGCCACCGCGGGCGTGGTCGTCGCCGGCGTGGTCGCGGTGCGCCGGCGCGGCGACGACGGGCCGGCGGCCGTGCTGCTGGCCGGGGCCCTCGTGGGGGTCGGGATCCTGCCCCAGGCCCTCCAGCGCGCCGACTCCACCCACCTGGCCTGGGTGTCGGTCGTGGTGCTGCCCCTCGTGGTGCTCGCGCTGGTGGAGCACGCCCCCCGATCCTGGCTCGGCTCGACCCGGGCTCGCACCGCCGCCGCCCTCGGCGTGGTCGCCCTGGTGCTGGTGGCGGTCGTCGCGCCGTTCACGCTGCGGCCCTACCTCCACCTGGTCCGGGTCGGCACCGGGTTCGAGGCGGCCGCCCCCGTCGTGAGCCGTGGCGACCGCGAGTTCCGCGTCGGCAGCGCCGAGGTGGCGGCCGAGCTGGCCCCCGTCGTCGCCGAGCTCGACCGGGTCGCGACGCCGGGCGACCGGTTGCTGGTGGCGCCGAGCGACATGACCCGGCCCGTCTACGTCGACACGTGGCTCTACCACCTCTTCGCCGACCTCGAGCCGGCCACCCGGTTCCTCCAGCTCGATCCCGGGGTGGTCGACGGCGAGCGCTGGTCGGCCGATCTGGCCGGGGCCGACTGGGTGCTGCTCACCGGGTTCTGGGACGGCTGGTCGGAGCCCAACCGGTCGGTCGACCCGATCGAGACCGACGCCCTCGCCGTGCTCGCCCAGCGCTTCTGCCCGGTGCTCACCTCGCCGGCCGGCCAGGTCGAGCTGCTCCAGCGCTGCCGCTGAACCCGGCGACCGCGGCCCCCCCGGGCACCTTCGCCCGGCGCTGAACCCGGCAGGGCGGATCGGAGTGTCGCGCGCTCCGTGGGCGGCCGCGCGCGGAAACGACAGGGGTGCAGGGCGAGGAAGTGTTGACCGGTGGGGCAGTGGGGCGTACGGTGGCACGAAGTGGGGCGAAAGGGAGGGTCCTGTTCGCCCTGTGGCACCGCCGGACGGCGGGGTCCCACACAGCGGAGGAGAGAGGTTCGGTGTTCGTCGGGACGTTCGAGCACTCGCTCGACGACAAGGGCAGGGTCGTGCTGCCCTCGACGTTCCGCTCTCACCTCGCGGCCCGTGGGTTCCTGTCCAAGCTCGACGGCTGCCTCGGCCTGTGGACCCCGGAGGAGTTCGAGAAGGTGGCCGAGCTGATCCGAGATCGGGTCCGGGAGGGACGGGTGGCGCCCGACGCGCTGCGCGTCTTCGCCGCCGACGCCGCCGAGGTCAAGCCCGACTCACAGGGCCGCATCTCGATCCCGCAACGCCTCCGCGACTTCGCCGGCCTCGAGCGCGAGCTCATCGTCAACGGCCGCCTCGACCGCATCGAGATCTGGGACGTCGACCGCTGGAACCGGGTCGCCGACACCGCCGACCAGAACCTGGCCGCCGCCGTCGTCGACCTCGGGATCTGACCCGCACGCCACCACACGGAGACCTCGCCGAACGCCGCCGAGCCGCACCGACCCAGCGATCCGGATCGCTCATCCGCAACCTCCCGACCCGCAGGTGGACAGCCCCTACTCCGCCCGCTCCCACCAGTCCGATCGGGGAGACATCCCGACGGGCGCCGCAGGTCGGGGGGTTGCCGGTGAGCGATCCGGATCGCAGAGGACACCCATGACCGAAGCACCCGCCCCCGAACCCACCGCCGGCGCCGACTTCGCGCACCGGCCGGTCATGGTCGACGAGATCGTCGCCCTGTTCGCCGACGCGCCCGGGGGCGTGGTGGTCGACGCGACGGTGGGCGGGGGCGGTCACGCCCGGGCGCTGCTCGTCGACCGTGACGACCGCGCCATCGTGGGCCTCGACCGCGACCCGGTGGCCATCGCCGCCACCGCCGCCGCGCTCGCCGACTTCGGTGACCGGGTCACCCTGCGGCGGGCCCGGTTCGACCAGATCGCCGAGGTGCTCGCCTCGCTCGGGCTCGACGCGGTGGCCGGCGTGCTGTTCGACCTCGGCGTGAGCTCGCCCCAGCTCGACCGGCCCGAGCGCGGCTTCAGCTACCGGGCCGAGGCACCCCTCGACATGCGCATGGACCCCGACCAGGACCGCAGCGCGGCCGACGTGGTCAACACCTACGCCGAGGCCGACCTCGCCGCGGTGCTGGCCCGCTACGGCGACGAGCGCTTCGCCCGGCGCATCGCCCGGGCCATCGTGGCGGCTCGCCCCGTCACCACCACCACCCAGCTGGCCGAGCTGGTGCGCGACGCCATCCCCGCCCCCGCCCGCCGGCGGGGCGGTCACCCGGCCAAGCGCTCGTTCCAGGCGATCCGCATCGAGGTGAACGACGAGCTGGCCGTGCTGCCCGTCGCCCTCGACCGGGCGGTCGCCCTGCTCGCCCCCCGCGGCCGCTGCGCGGTGCTCAGCTACCACTCCGGTGAGGACCGCATCGTGAAGCAGCGGTTCCTCGAGGCCGAGTCCGGCGGCTGCGAGTGCCCCCAGGGCCTGCCCTGCGTGTGCGGTGCCACGCCGACGGTTCGCCTGCTCCGCCGCGGCGGCTGGACGCCCTCGCCCGCCGAGGTGGCGGCCAACCCGCGGGCCGAGAGCGCCCGGCTGCGAGCCGTCGAGAAGCTGGCGGTGGCGTCGTGAGCCTCCTGTCGTTCCGGGCCACCGGATCCACCGAGCGCGCGCCCGCCGAGCGGGGCGTCCCCGCCGAGCGGGGCGCGCCCGCCCGTCCACCGCTGCGCCTCATCGAGCCCGAGGCCGCCCCCCGGGCCCGGGCCCGCCGGCCGGGGCTCATCGGCACCGCGCTCGTCGGCGCGCTGTTCCTCGCCGTGCTGGCCCTCGCCGCCATGCACTCGCTCGTGGTGCAGGCCCAGTTCCAGCTCGACGACCTGCACGGCGAGGTGGCCACCCGCCGCGACCGGGTCGAGGAGCTGCGGCTGACGGTGGCCGAGCGCGAGTCACCCGAGGCCATCGTCGCCGCCGCCGAGGCGCTCGGCATGGTGCGCCCCGCCGAGCGCGTCTACCTGGTGCCGGTCCGCCCCGGCGCCGCGGTGGTGCCCGCTCCCGGGTCGGTGGCCCCGACTGCACCCTCGGCCTAGGTCGGCCGGCGGCCATGAGG
>DATHSN010000097.1:0-22190 GCA_035464115.1 Acidimicrobiales bacterium
GCGGGCCGGTCGAGCCAGGGGTTCGACCCCCTGAGCCGGGACGGGTCGCTCGTGTCCGACGGGCCTGTGCCGAACAAGGACGAGTCCGATGAAGAGGCTGAACGGATCAAGCACGGGAGCTTCACCGTGCCGAACGCCCACACCGTGACCACCCCTGGCGTCGGCTTCTCGGCGACCGAGGGCGTGGTCGTCGGTGAGGGGATGCGCGAGGTGGCCAAGGAGTACGACCGTCCGGTCTGGCGGTTCTTCTCCAAGCTGTTCACCCCGAACATCGACGCGGCCGAGGCCGCCTTCCGGGGCGACGCGCCGGTCGGCGGCGCTGCACCGAAGGTCGAGCAGGTCGACCCCGACGGGGTGAAGGCCTTCGAGATGCTCAAGTCGGGCGCCACCAAGACCACGTACAACGACGGCACGGTCCGCATCGTTCGGACCGACAACATCGTGGTGACCCACAACCCGGACGGGACCACGACGGTGGAGAACCTCGCCACCGGCGAGACGACCACCGCGGAGTCGCCGAAGCCGGCGGGCGGCGACGCCGGCCAGCCCGATGAGGAGCACCGCTACGACCTCGCCCCGGAGAAGCGGGCGATCATCGACGGGATCGCCGGCCGACTCGCGCCGAAGCTGGGGGGCGACGGGCACACCGACCCGGTCGAGACCGACGATCCACCCGTCGGCGGCGGCTCGGGCGACCCGACCGCCACCCAGGACACGCTGCGAGGCGACGACGGTCGCGCCGACGACGTCGTGGAGACGGGCGGCGGCAACGCTGGTCCCGACTTCGACGGCACCGCCGGTGCGATCGACTACGGACCCGATGCCGACGGGGTCGACATCCCCGCACGGGAGCTCGACCCCTTCGACCAGGCCCGTCCCAACGTCGGCGGCGACGTGCAGCTCATCGCGCCGACACCGCTGATCGACCCGACGCTGCTCGAGCCGACCCGTGAGCGGCTGCTCGCCGACGCCGCTTTCCACCAGATCTACCGCACCCCCCGCGTCGACGACACCCGCCTCGACGCCCCCGTCGATGGGCAGGCGAGCGACGACGAGATCCCGACCGATGAGATCCCGACTGACGACCCGACCGCGACAGCCGATCCGGATCCGGTGTTGCCCGAGGACCCGTCGTCCGAACCGGACCACGACGGCGACGAGCTCGACGAGGCGTGATCGCTGTCGCGCGACGAAGCGGCTGGCGAACCCCACGGCGCTGATCGCGCCCGCCGCTCGGTCCTGGCCGTCGACCCGGCCACCTGCCCGCGCGCCGGCGTAGTGTCTGCGCCGGTGACGGCCTCCCCCGTGATCGTGGGGCGGTCCCGGGAACGGGACCGGTTGTGCCGCGTGGTCGACGACCTGCGCGGTGGTCGGGTCGCGGTCGCGGTCGTGGTCGGCGACGCCGGCATCGGCAAGTCGACCCTGCTCGACCAGGTCGTCGCCCATGCGGTCGTCAGCGGTGTCGACGTGGTGGTCGGGCGAGGCGAGCCCCTCACCGCCGACCGCCCGGCTCTCGCGCTGCTCGATGCCCTCGATGTGCACCTCGAGGGTGGGGTCGACACCGCGCTGCTGCAGGCGCCGGTGAGCGACCCCTCGACGCTGCTCGCCCAGCGCCTCGCCGACCAGCTCGACCGGCGGGCGGCGGCGGGGCCGGTGCTCGTCGTCCTCGACGACGTGCAGTGGCTCGACCGGGCGTCGCTCACCCTGGTCCAGCACCTCGCCAGCCGTTCGTCCGCGACGCCCGTGGGTGTGGTCGCCGCCGCCCGACCGCCGACACCGGGATCTGCGTTGCACCTGTTGCTGACGGGCCTCGGCGAACGGGTGCTGACCCTCGGTCCGCTCGGCGCCGACGAGATCGACGAGCTCGCCGCCGGTCGCCTGGGGCGAGCAGTCGGCCCCCGGCTGCGGACGGCGCTCGACTCGGCAGGGGGCAACCCCATGCTGGTCGAGGCGATCCTCGACGCGGCGGTGGGCGGAGGGACCGTCCACGTGGACGCCGACCGGGTCGAGCTCACCGGCAACGTCGGGAGCGCGACCCCTGGTCGGGCGATGGCCGACCAGCTGGCGGTGCTCGAGCCCGAGGCGCTCGGAGTCGTGCAGGCCGCCGCGGTCGCTGGGCGTGAGCTGCGCATCGACGTCCTGACCCGCGTGCTGCGCCGCTCGCCGATCGACGTGGTCCGCCACATCGGCGCCGCCATCAGCGGCGGCGTCCTGGTGGAGCGCGATGGCGAGGTCGCGTTCCGCCACGACCTGTACCGCGACGCTGCCCTGGCCACCCTGCCCGAGGGCGCCCGCCAGGCCCTCCACGTCGAGGTCGCCGCCGCGCTGGCCGAGCTCGGCGCACCGGTGCTCGCCATCGCCGACCACTACGCCCGCGGCGCCGAGCCCGGCGACCGGGTCGCGGCCCGGCACCTCGCCGCCGCCGCGGCGGAGGTGGTGGGCGCCGCCCCGGGGGTGGCGCTGCGGCTGTGCGAGGTCGCCGACACGCTCGCCGGACCCGGCGAGACCGACCTCGGGGTGCGGGCGACCCGGCTCCGGGCGCTCGCCGGCTGCGGCCGGATCGGCGAGGCGGAGCGGCTCGCCGACTCGGTGCTGCACGCCGAACCCGACCCGGCCCTCGAAGCCCAGGTGCGCCGTGAGCTGGCCCTCACCGCGTTCATCGACGGTCGACCCGCCGACGCCTCGACCCAGATGCGTCGGGTCGTGGACCTCGCCCGTGACGATCGTGAGCTGGCCCGGGCCCACGCCGAGCTCGCCTTCGCGTCGCTGCTCGCTCTCGACCGCGACGCCGCACGGGCCAACGCCGACCTCGCGGTGCGCGACGGCCAGCTCGTCGGCGACGTCGACGCAGAGGTGATGGGTCGCGCCGTGCTGTGCTGGCAGGACCTGTGGGCCTGCGACCTCGACGCAGCGGATGCCGGCGCCGATGCGCTGGCTGACGTGATCGAGGCGGCGCCGCCCGGCCCGTGGCACGCCGTCCAGCCGTGGCTGTCGGTCGCCGGGGCCCGCCTCGATGTCGACCGTGACGCCGACGCGCTCGAGGCCGCTGAGCGGGGTCGGCACCTGTCGATCGACACCGGGTCGACCTGGGCCACAGCGGTGTACGACGCGCTGGTCGCCGATGTCTGCTTCCGCAGTGGTCGCCTCGACGACGCCGAGCACCGAGCCCGCGCCGCCGTCGACGGCACGGCGCTCGTCGACGGGTTCGGGGTGGAGGTGTGGGCGCGGTCGACACTCGCGCACGTGGCGCTCACCCGTGGTGGGCTCGACGCCGCCCTCGCCGAGCTCGAGGCGGCCGAGGTCGCGCTCAACGACGGCCGGGCCCAGTTCGGTCTCGACCGGCTGGTGCTCGCCCAGGCTCTCGCCCACGAGCTGGCCGCCGACCTCCAGCGGGCCCACGGCTCGTACCGGGAGGGCTGGGAGCTGATGCAGGCCATCGGCATCGTGCACCCGCTGCCGTCGTTCGCCCCGGGCCTGGTGCGCACCGCGGTCCGGCTCGGCGTCGCTGACGATCTCGCCGCGGTGACCGAGCGAGTCGAGGCCATGGCTGCGACCACCCGCGTGGGGTCGCACCGGTTGCTCGCCGCCCATGCCCGTGCGTGGCTGTCTCCCCGACCGGACGCGCTCGACGTGTTGGGCGAGCTGGCCGATGCGGTGGCTCGCCCGGTGCTCGCGCACGCGGCGTGGCGCGACCTCGTCGAGCTCGAGGAGCGCGTCGGGCGCGCCGACCGGTCCGTCGCCGCGGCTCGACGGGCCGCCGAGCTGGCCGCGGGCTGGCGCATCGACCCCCCACCGGTCGACGCGCCGCGCACGAGGGGCGCGCGACCTCGGTTCGGCATCGACGCGCTCACCCCCGCCGAGCGGCGGGTGGCCGACCTCGTCGCCGAGGGCCTCACCAACGCCCAGATCGCCGCGGAGCTGGTGGTGTCGCGCCGGACCGTCGACAGCCACGTCCTCGCCGCCTACCGCAAGCTCGAGGTGGCCTCGCGGGTGGCGCTCACCCGCAAGATGCTCGAGGTCGCGGCTCCGTGAGCGGGTCGGCGTCGCCCGCGGCCGGTGGTGAGCCCCTCCAGGTCGAGCCCGATCCGGTCGAGATCCGGATGCTCGGACCGATCGAGGTGGTCGTCGCCGGGGCCGCCACCCCGGTGGCGGGGCGCCAGACCCGAGCGGTGCTCGCCGCGCTGGCGCTGCGCCATCCCACACCGACGTCCGCCGACGAGCTGGCCGAGCTGGTGTGGCCCGGTGAGCGACCCGATCGGTGGGAGGCGTCGCTGTACGCCCACGTGTCGCGCCTGCGGCGACTCCTCGGGTCCGACCGGGTGGTGCGCACCGGCGCCGGCTACCGCCTCGAGGTCGATCGGTCGTCGATCGACCTGCACCGAGCGGCCGACGAGATCACCGGTGGTCTCGGTGCCCTCGACCGGGGCGACCCCGACCTGGCCGTCACGCTGCTCGGCGCGGCCACCGCCCGCTGGCGGGGGCCCGCGCTGCGCGAGCTCGAGGACCTGCCCTTCGCCGACGATGCGGCCCGGCGGTGCGCGTCGCTGCGCACCGGGGCGCTCGAGGCACTGGTCGACGCGCTCGTCGTCACCGGTCGCCCGCTCGACGGTGCCGCGGTGGCCGAGGTGCTGGTGGGGGACGAGCCGTGGAACGAGGATGCCTGGGCCCGCCGCGTCGGGGCCCTGGCCCGCGCCGGGCGGGTCGGCGACGCCCGCCGGGTCCTCGTCGAGGCGACGTCGGTGCTGGAGCGAGATGTCGGCGCGCCCACCGGTCCGGCGTTGGGGGCGGTCGCCGCCGCCCTCGATGCCACGAGCGAGGAGAGCGCTGAGCGCCCGACGACGCACCACCCGCCGCTCGACATCGACGCGCTCGACCGGGAGGCGCGCTGGGCCGTGGTGGTGCTCGCCGTGGCGGGCGGGCCGGTGAGCGCCGACGTGCTCGGCGCCGCCACCGAGATCGACCCACCGGCGCTGATCGCTGCGCTCGACCGGGCCCGGCGGGCGGGTTGGCTGGACCCCGACGGTCCGCTCCGCCTCGTCGACGACGAGGCGGTGGTCGCGCTCCGCGACCGGCTCGGTGATCCCGAGCGGGCGCTCGTCCTCCGCCGTCTCGCGGCGGCGGCCAGGGCGTCGGATGGCGCTCGCGACGGAGCTGCGGTGCGGTGGACGCTCGGCGCCGTCGCCGCCGGCCACCCGCTCGCCGACGCGGTCTCGGCCGGGGGTCGCGGGATCGTGGATGCGGTGCGTCGGGGCGACCTCGCTCGTGCCCGCGAGCTCACCGAGCTGGTCGCCGGCGCGGTCGAGGACCACCACGAGCGCTGACCGCGTCGGTGCCGTCGCTGCAGCCACTCCTGGCGGAAGGAGCTCAGCGGCCGTGCGGTGACGGTTCACCGGCCTCTGCGATCCAGGCGCGCAGCCCGTCGAGTCCGGGGAGCTGGTACGACCAGAAGCCGCCGATCAGGTGGCGGGTGGCGTCGTCGTCGAGGTCGAGGCGCAGCATCGCCACGATGGCGCGGCGGGTGTTGTCGAACACGAGGGCGGCCAGCGCCCGCTCGTGGGCCGACAGGGGGCGGGGCGCGCTGGCCTCGAGGTGATCGACGAGCTGGGTGACGAAGTGCTGGGGGTAGGCCCCGCGCCGGGTGGGTCCGGTGTGGTCGAGCAGGGTGGCGACCTGGCGTCGGTGGGTGAGCCAGAACCCGAGCAGCTCGTCGGCCGCCGGTGCGGCGTCGAGGGGTTCGGTCAGGGCGGCGACGCGTCGGGCGATGAGATCGTCGAGGTGGGCCACGAACTCGTCGGTGATCACGGCCTCGAAGAGGGCCACCTTGTCGGGGACGTAGCGGTAGATGTTGGCGGTCGCGGTCCCGGCCCGGCGGGCGATGCCGGCGAGGGTCGCGCCGTCGAACCCGTGGTCGTAGAACTCGTCGCTGGCGGCGGCGAGGATGCGGTCGCGGACCTCGGGCTTCTGGGTCTGGGGCACGTCAGCCGGCGCTCGCGGCCGGGACCGGGGGACGGCGGTCGATCCAGGGTCGGGCGGCTTCGAGCTCGAGAGCCAGCTCGAGCAGTGCCCGATCGTCGCCGGGCGCAGCGGCGAGGTGGACCCCGATCGGCAGTCCGTCGATGTGCTCGTGCGGCAGGGACATCGCCGGGGATCCGGTGATGTTGTGGATCGGGGTGTACCCGATGAGCTGCCCGGTGCGCTCGACGAGCGTCTCGCGCCCGAGGTGAGGGGCGAGGGTGCCGAGCTCCCACGGGGCCCGGGTCACGGTGGGGGAGAGCACGACGTCGCAGGTGTCGAACACCCTGAGGTAGGCCGCCGCCTGGGCGCTCATCGTCCGGGCGGCGCGGCTCCCGCTGTCGTCGGCCAGCTCGCTCGCCCACCCGATGAGCTCGAGTGTGAACGGCTCGAGCTCGTCGGGGCCGGGTGGCCGGCCCAGCAGCGGTGTGACCATCTGCGCCACCTGCGCCATGGTGAGCGCGGCGGTCACGAAGAAGGCCTCCGACAGCGCAACGCCATCGACGTCCAGGTCGCCGATCTCGACGATGCGGTGCCCGAGCTGGTCGAGCAGCACCTGGGTCCGGTCGACGGCGGCGAGCACCTCGGGTGCGGGGACGGCGCCCATCAGCGTGGTGGTGAGCACGCCGATCGTGCGTCGTTCGGGACCGGGCGCGGTGACCTCGCCGATCGGCTCGAACCGGCGGTCGGCGCCGCGTCGTTCGGTGGTGGCCAAGAGCCGAGCGCTGTCACGGACCGTGCGGCTCACGCAGTGGTCGACGACGAGGTCGGCGAGCCCGCCCGACTCGGCGCCGGTGGGCGCACAGCGACCGTTCGACGGCTTGAAGCCGAAGAGTCCGGTCATGGCGGCGGGGAATCGGATCGAGCCGCCGGCGTCGTTGGCGTGGGCCATGGGGACGATCCCGGCGGCCACCGCCGCGGCCGACCCACCCGAGGACCCGCCGGCGGTCAGGTGGAGGCCCCAGGGGTTCCTCGTGGGGCCCCGCAGCGCGGACTCGGTGCTGCCGAGGAGCCCGAACTCCGAGCTGGTGGTGGATGCGACGACTCTCAGGCCCGCTCCCAGGAGCCGCTCGGCGTAGGGCGACGGGTCGCCGGGCGGGTTCTGGGCCAGCAGCCGTGAGCCCATCGACCAGGGCAGGCCCGGGAACGCCAACAGCTCCTTCACGAGGAACGGCACGCCGGCGAAGGCGCCGTCGGCCGCAGCCTCGGCGGGGCTCGGGCTCAGGTCGGCGATGCAGCCCAACGCGGGCTGGAGCCTCTCGATCAGCGCGCGCGCCGTGGCCTCGAGCTCGTCGGCGTGCACGTCGCCGCGCCGCACCAGCTCCGCCATCTCGGTGGCGTCCCACGTCAGGTACTCGTCGATCTCGATCATCCCGCCACCATACGCGAATGGACAATCGCGTTTCCAATCGTCGCGCGGGTACGACCGCGTCGGTCCTGGTCGACCCCCGCCCGCCGCTCGGACCGGCGGTCAGCGGGGGTCGACGTCGAGGGCCGCGGCCAGTCGGGCGAGGTAGCGCAGCTCGAGCTCGCTGACCCGCTCGCCGAACGGGCCGTCGCCCTCCTCGGCGGCGAGCGCGACCTCCTCGGCGATCTCGTAGAGCCAGCGGCGGAAGGACCGGGCCTCGTCGTCGTCGACCGTCTCGTCGAGCAGGCGACGCACCTCCGCGCAGCGCTCGACGACCACGTCGGCCAGCTCCTCGTCGGAGCGGCCGCCGGGCTCGGCGTGGGGCAGGTTGTCGCCCGACAGCACGTCGTCGACGACCAGCGCGACCAGGCGGGATCGGGCACCCCGCTCGGAGGTGCGTCGCACCGACGCCTCGACGGCGCGCAGCTCGCGCTGGCGACCGAGGATGCCGCTCGGATCGGCTGCCATGACCCCGAGGCCCACCTGCCACGGTGCCAGTCGCAGCGTGGCCCACTGCTCGTCGTCGAAATCGGTCCGCGTCGGCATCGGTGGCCCTCCTGGTCGGCTCCGCCGCTGCGACGGACCGGGCCATCCTCTCGCCGGCGGCGCCCGGCGTCCATCGTCGCGATCGTGGCGCCCTCGTCGCCGCCGCGCCCCCTGAGCGGCGACACCGGTCACGCTCCGGTCGAGCGCAGCGCCCCGGCATCTGGGAGCATCCTCGGGCCGTCCACCCGGAGGAGACGCACGTGACCCGCCTCGGCTACCAGATCCCCAACTACACCTATCCCGACACCGCCCCCGGCGACCTGTTCGGCTCGGTGGTCGCCCAGGCGAAGGAGGCCGAGGCCTCCGGCTTCGACCGCGTCCTGGTGATGGACCACTTCTACCAGCTGCCCCAGCTGGGGGCGCCCGACGAGCCGATGCTCGAGTGCTACACCACCCTCGCCGCGCTGGCCCAGCACACGAGCACGGTGCGCCTCTCGGCGCTCGTCACCGGCAACACCTACCGGAACCCCGCGTTGCTGGCCAAGCAGATCACCACTCTCGACCACGCGTCGGGTGGCCGCGCCACGCTCGGGATCGGCGCCGGGTGGTTCGAGCTCGAGCACGACGCGCTCGGCTTCGAGTTCGGCACGTTCACCGATCGCTTCGAGAAGCTCGACGAGGCGCTGCAGATCATCGTGCCGATGCTGCGGGGCGAGCGGGTCACGCTGGAGGGCGAGCGGTACCAGGTGCGCGACGCGATCAACTCGCCGGCGCCGCTGTCTCGCATCCCGATCATGATCGGGGGGAGCGGCGAGAAGAAGACGTTGCGGTTCGTGGCCCGCTACGCCGACGAGTCGAACCTCACGAGCGTCGGGCCGGCGGAGATCCCCCACAAGCTCGACGTGCTCGCCGCCCACTGCGAGCGCGAGGGGCGCGACCGCTCGGAGATCACGGTCAGCGTGAACCTGGCCTGCAACGTGGCGCCCACCGCCGAGGAGGCCGAGGCCGACCTCCGGGCGATGGCGGCCTCGAAGGGCTGGCCCGACGAGGTGGTCGAGCTGGCCAAGGCCGTGCTGATCCACGGCGACCCCGACACGGTGGGCGAGCAGCTCGCGGCGGTGAAGGCCGCCGGGGTCGACGGCGTCACCGTCAGCCTGCCCGCCAACGGCCACGTCCCCGGCCGCATCGCCCTGCTCGGGGAGGTCGCCGACCGGGCGCTCGGCTGACGCCGGGGGAACGGAGACCGCCACGGTGCGCGGTGTCCGCCGCGGACCGCCTGACGCCCCGGCGGGGGCGTCAGGACAGCGCGGGGTCGGCGGGTGGCGGCGTGGCCGCCGGGCGCAGGCCACGAGCGGTCGTCGGGGGCGTCGCTCGCCGCAGCTGGCTGCGCAGACGGCGCGCGTGCCAGCGGGCGACCGGGTTGGGGCCGGTGGCGATCACGACCGTGGGGGCGGCGAGGGCGCCGACGTGCGCCACCGCCTCGGCGTGGGTGACGACCCTGACGTCGTGGGTGCGGTCGCCCGCCACGATCCGACGGGCCACGGTCGGGGCGTAGTCGGCCGGGCCCACGGCGCGGTCCACCCAGGGATGCGACCGCATCGACGGCGATCGCTCGGCCACGACCAGCACGTCGACGGGGTCGGCGGGCGGGAGTCGGGCGCGGGCGGCGGCGGCCGATCGACGGGTGGGCACGCCGACCACGAGCACGACGGCGGACGCCGGCGAGCTCGGTGCCGGTGGCAGCGTCGGTCGGGGACGGCGGCCTCCCGCGCCTGGACCGCGCCGCCGATCGACCACGTCGACGGCCTCGCCGCCGCAGCGGGCGCACACGAAGACGATCTCGTGGCGGCCCGGCTCGGGGCGGTGGATGGCGGTGGCGCCGGACAGGCCACGCAGCTCGCGGTGGCCGCAGCGCCGGCAGGTGGGGGCGAAGCTCATGGGTCTCACCTCGGGGTCGTGGCTGGTGGGTGGTGGTCGAACGGCGGCGGGGGCGCGCGCGTCAGACCGACCCGACGTCGTGGTCGGGTGTCGCCGGGCCCTGGGGGGCGGCGGGCCGCAGGGGCGTCAGCCGGCGGCGGGTTCGACCGGGCCGTCGCGCCCGGCGGCGAAGGTGCGTCGGTAGGCGGTGGGGGTGAGGCGGACCCGCTCGACGAAGCGGGCCCGGAGCGAGGCGGCGGTGCCGAAGCCGACCTCGGTGGCGATCCGGTCGATGGGCCAGCTCGTGGCCTCGAGCAGGTGGCGGGCGGCGTCGACCCGCCGATCGACGAGCCAGCGGTGCGGCGTCGTGCCGGTGACCTCGCGGAAGCGGCGGGCGAAGTGGCGCGGGCTCATGGCGGCGTGGGCGGCCAGCGCCTCGACCTCGAGCGGCTCGGCGAGCCGGCCGAGGGCCCAGTCGAGGGTGCGGGCGATCTTGGGTTCGTCGGCGTCGGTGTCGACGGGGTGGTCGACGTACTGGGCCTGGCCGCCGTCGCGGTGGGGTGGGACGACCACGCTGCGAGCCACGTGGTTGGCGGCGGCGACGCCGTGATCGCGGCGCACGACGTGCAGGCACAGGTCGAGACCGGCCGCCGAGCCGGCGGAGGTGAGGACCTGGCCCTCGTCGACGTAGAGCACGTCGGGGTCGACCTCGACGCGCGGGAACCGCTCGGCGAGCGCCGCCGCGTGCTTCCAGTGGGTGGTGGCCCGGCGCCCGTCGAGCAGACCCGCCCACGCCAGCACGTACGCCCCCGAGCAGATCGACATGATGCGGGCGCCCCGCTGGTGGGCGGCCACGATGCGCTCGAGCACCCGGTGGGGTGGAGGTCGGTCGGCCGATCCCCATGCGGGGACGACGAGGGTGTCGGCGTCGTCGACGGCGTCGATCCCCGCGTCGGGTCGCACCGAGAAGCCGAGTGGTGTGCGCAGCGACCGGGGGCGGGGTGAGTCGGCGGCGACCACCAGGTCGTACCACCAGCTCACGCCGTCGGGTGCCTCGCGACCGAACACCTCCCCGACGCAGGTGAGCTCGAACGGTGACAGGTCGTCGGCCACGAGGGCGACGACGCGGTGGGCGCCGCAGGCGCCGAGGGTGGCGGTCACGGCGTGCGAGCGGGTCGATGCCGTGGGCGCGGGGTCGGTGATGACGGGGTGCATCGTCGCCACGTCGTCACCGGCTCCGGTCGCGGGGCCCGGCACCCGCGGTGAGCCCGTCGGACCACGTCGAGGCGGATCCGGCCGGGCCGGACAGCAACGCCACGACGATGGCGCCGAGCGCGCGGAGCCGCCGGTGCCGTCGGCCCGGGTCGGACCGTCGGGTCGTCGCGGTGGGGGCCCACAGGCCGGCGGCGGTGCGACGGGGGCGCTGCGGGTCGTGGAGTCGGAGGGGCATGGCCCAACGATGGCGTCGGCGCCGGGCCGGGGCGAGTGGCACGAACGACGCCGAACGACGCGTTCCTGCCAACCCGAGCGACGGTGGGAGCGCGGCTCACCGGTCGGTGGTGGCCAGGCGCGCCGCGAACGTGACCATCGCCGCGCCCAGCGCTCGTTGCGCGCCATCGACGAGGCGGGGCGACCGCAGCACCTGCTCCCGCACGGCGGCCGAGAGCCAGGCGTAGCCGGCGAACACGGCGAGCGTCATGGCCATGAACACCCCGGCGAGGGTGACGAGGCGCGGGTCGAGCAGCACGGGCGCGCTGTCGAGGAACTGTGGCAGGAAGGCGAAGAAGAACACGGTGAGCTTCGGGTTGAGCACGTTGAGCACGACACCTCGTCGGATGACCTCGGCGTCGGAGCCGGGCTCGTCGGCCGGCTCGGCGCCGAACGCTGCGGTGGAACGACCGCGGAGCATCGACAGGCCGATGTAGGTGAGGTAGGCGACGCCGGCCCACCGCACCACCTCGAACGCGAGCGCCCCGGCGTGCATGACGCCCGACAGGCCGAGGAGCGCGGCGGCGAGGTGGGGCACGATGCCCAGGGTGCAGCCCACGGCGGCGAGGATGCCGCGTCGCCACCCGCCGGCGAGCGCGCTGGCCACCGTGTAGACGACCCCCGTGCCCGGCACCAACACGACCACGAGCGAGGTGGCCAGGAACTCCGCGGACACCAGGCGCCCGCCCACCGGCGACACGAGAGCCGCCACCGCGACGACGACGGCAGCGAGGGCGACGACGGCGATCGCCTGGCGACGGGCTGACGTGTCGGCGGTGCGTCGGCGCACGGTGACGGCGGCGCGGCACAGGTCGAGCACCTCGCCGAGGGGCAGGATCCGGGATCGGGGCCCCATGCCGTCGAGGACGGTGCCCACCAGCGCGTCCTCGTGGCGCCGGCGCCACTCGTCGGGGAACAGGCGGACGAGGAGCCGGATCTGGCGCTCGGGGCTCATGCGTCACCTCGTCGGGCCAGCTGGCCGCGGGCTGCGTCGGCGTTGGCCGTGAGCACCTCGGTCTCGGCCGCGAGCAGCGACGCGCCCGCATCGGTGAGGCGGTAGTAGCGGCGCAGCCGGCCGTCGACGACCTCGTCGCCGGCTTCGGCCAGCTCGCCGTGCTCGACGAGGCGGTCGACGGCGGCGTAGAGGGTGCCCGCCCGCAGGCGGACCCGGCCGCCGGAGAGGCGCTCGACCTCGCGCAGGATGGCGTAGCCGTGCAGCGGCCCGGGTGCCACCGCGGCGAGGATCAGGAACGTCGGCTCGGTTATCACGACCGACAGTACATACCGATGAACTGACTATTGGCAAGCCGGAACGGCGCCGGCTCCGATCACTCGAGCAGCTCGACCCGGTCGCCGGGGTGGATCGTGCCCGGGGTGGCGACGTCGAGGTAGACGCCCAGGTGGTTGGGGGTGGCGGCGTTCAGCTCGGTCATGGCGGTGAACAGCTCCGGCTGTCGTGCCAATCCCGGTTGGGCGCGCAGCGGCATGGCGCAGCGCACGGTGGGTTGGCGCACCGTGAGCACCGCCTCGCCGATGCGGAGCTGGCGGCCCGACCAGGTGTCCTCGGCGAAGGGTTCGGCATCGAGGTCCACCAGCAGGTTGGGGCGGAACCGGCGCACGTCCCAGTCGAGCTCGGGGCGAGCCGAGGCGCAGTGGGCGAGGGTGGCGGTGGTGAGCAGGTGGACCGGTGCCCAGTCGAGGAAGGTGCCCGGCGGCGCCGGGATGTCGACCAGCTCGGCATCGTCGTTGGGCGGGTCGAACGTCATCTCGTAGACCTGCTCGGTGGTGGGCTCGGGCTGGCGCACGATCACGTCGCGCCCGAGCCAGGCCGACAGCGTCGAGTCGACGTCGGCGCCATCGAGCGCGACGACGGTGCCGTCGGGCAGCGTCACCGCGTCGTCGGTCGCCGAGGCGAGCAGCAGCGCCGAGAACCGCTTGGCCGACGCCAGCTTGCCGCTGGCCACGTCGATGAGACCCCAGCGGCGGTCGCCCTCGACGCCACGAGAGCCGATGCTCAGCTCGTCGACGGCGGCGCCCTGCATCGACTTCACCGGGTACCGCCAGCACCCCACCACGGAACCGATCACGCGTCCTCCTGCCCGGCTTCGCGGTCGATGCGCCGGGTCGGCCAGTAGAGCACGGCGTCGGCGCGCGAGGCCGTCCGGGTTCGGCCACCGGGGCAGAGGGATCCGAGGAGGTCGTCACCGGTGGCGCCGACGAGCACGAACGGGACGAAGCCGAACCATCACCGCGAGGGCCTGGCGGCCGATGGTGACGATGTGGTCGAGGTCGTGCACCCGCGGGATGGTGAGCCGCCGCCGTCGGCGGTGTCCGACGCGCGGCGCACCGCGGTCGAGGACATCCTCGACTCGGTCGACGCCCGCATCTGCCGCTACCGGGTCGCCGACCTGCAGGTGCGGTACTGCAACGCGGCGTGGGCCGCGTCGTTCGGCGCGCCGGCGGATGAGCTGGTCGGTCGCACCCTGTCGGAGATCCTCGACCCCGAGGACCTCGCCGCGGTGGTGGCGTGGCTGCCCACGCTCCTCCGGCACGGGAGCCTCGGCGCCCACGAGCACACCCGGACCGGGACCCGGGGCACCGAGATCGTCGAGTCGTGGACCGACCGGGTCATCGAGACCGACGGGGCCCTCGAGATCATCACCTCGGCCCACGACGTCACCGATCGGGCCCGCTCGACCGATGCGCTGGTCGCGGCCGAGGCGCGGGCCCGGGCGCTGGTGGAGTCGCTGCCCGTGCCGGCCTACCGACGCACCCGCGGTGGCGTCATCACCCAGGTCAACCCGGCGGCGGCGGCATGGCTCGGGCGCAGCAGCGAGTCGCTCGTCGGCACCGACGTGGTGGAGCTGATCGCGCCCGCCGACCGGGACCGCGTCCGGGACTACCTGATCGCCGAGACCCTGCCCGACACCGACGAGGTCCGGTTCGTGTGCGGCGACCAGACCCGGGTGGCGGCGCTCAGCGCGTCCGAGCTGACGATCGACGGGGTGGCCGAGGTCCTGGTGGTGCTGCACGACATCACCGACGCGCACGCCACGCACCGCGACCTCGACGCCGCTCGCCAGCGCACCGAGCTGGTCCTCGCCGCCCTCGACACCGCGGTGCTGCTGCACGACGGCACCGGGCGCATCGAGATGGCCAACTCGGCGGCCGCCGCCATGTTCGGCGAGTCGGATCCGGTGGCGCTGGTCGGCACCCACACCGACACCTGGCTGAGCGACGCGCTCCACGAGTCCGGTCGCCCGCTGGGCGCCAGCGCGGCGATCATCCGTCGGGCCCTCGAGATCGGACCTACGCACCTCGAGCTGGGGCTGCCGAGCGACGACGGCGTCCGCTGGCTGCGGGCCACCGCCGTCGCCGTCCCCGGGCCGCGCGGCGAGACCTCGGTGGTGTGCGGCCTCACCGACGTCACCGCCAGCCACGACGACCGCATGGCCCTCAGCCACGCCGCGCTCACCGATCCGCTCACCGGCCTCGCCAACCGCTCGGCGCTGGTCGCCGACCTGAGCGCGGCGCTGGCCGGTGAGCCCGACGGGGCGATCCTGTTCATCGACCTCGACCGGTTCAAGCCGGTGAACGACCTGTACGGCCACGAGACCGGCGATCAGCTGCTCGTGGCCGTCGCGGGGCGCTTGCGCGGCGCAGTGGCCGCCACCGACACGGTGGCCCGGGTGGGCGGCGACGAGTTCGTGGTCCTCGTCCACGGGCTCCCCGACCGCAGCGCCCTCGATGCGCTGACGGGGCGGTTGCGCGCCGTGCTGCGGGCCCCGTTCCACCTCGAGGGGATCGAGGTCGCCATCGACGCGTCCATCGGCGCCGCCCTCCTCGACGCGGGCAGTCACCCCGACGATGTGTTGGGCACCGCCGACCGGCACATGTACGCAGCCAAGCGCCGCCACCACCGCGAGTCCGCCGTGGCGAGCGGCGAGGGGCCCCTCACCTGGTCCGTGGCCCTCGCCCTGGGGGTCGAGACGATGGATCGCGAGCACCACGAGCTCGTGGTGCTGCTCGGACGGGTCGCCCGGGCGATCGCCGACGACGATGCGTCCTCGGCGCTCGCGGCGCTCGATGCCCTGGCCGACCACACCGTCGAGCACTTCGCCTCCGAGGAGGCGCTCATGGAAGAGGCGGCCTACCCGGCCATCAGCGGCCACCGCGTCGAGCACCGCCGCCTGCTCGCGTCGGTGGGTCGGTACCGCGACGACCTCGCAGCCGGGGTCGGGCCGTCACCGGCGCTGCTCGTGGTGCTGTTGAGCGAGTGGCTGGGCAACCACATCTCGGGGGCCGACCGCGTCTTCGCCGACTTCCTGCACCGCTACCGCCCCGAGCTCTCGGCGCCGAGGCCGTCCGTCACCCACTGAGCGCGAGCTCCGGGAAACGACGGGCGCCGGGTGATCGTCCGGGTGAAGATGCGTCGATGTCACCCGCCGACCCGCTGATCGACCCTCGGAGCGGTCCTGCGTCCGAGCGCGTGCGCGTCCGACGCGGCGCGCACCGCGCCGCGTACGACCGCGACACGATCCACGCCGTGCTCGACGCGGCCCCGCTGGCCCACGTCGGGGTCGTCACCGACGAGGGGCCGGTCGTGATCCCCATGGCCTTCGGCCGCGACGACGAGGTGCTCTACCTCCACGGCGCGGTGGCCAACGCCGCACTGCGGGCCGCCGTCGACCGGCAGGTGTGCGTGACCGTCACCGTGCTCGACGGTCTCGTCGTCGCCCGGGCGCCGTTCCACAACTCGATGAACTACCGCTCGGTGGTGGTGCGGGGGGTGGGGCGCAAGGTGACGGGCGCGGAGCACGAGCGTGCGTTGCGGCTGGTGAGCGACCACGTCGTGGCGACCTGGGACACCGGTCGGGCGACGACCACCGAGGAGCTGCGCCGCACCCTCGTCGTGGCGGTCCCGCTCGACGAGGCGTCGGCCAAGGTCCGCAGCGGCGGACCGGTCGACGACGACGAGGACCTGGCCGGCCCGCACTGGGCGGGCGTGGTGCCGCTGCACGCGCGGTGGGGGGCGCCCGAGGCGGCGGCCGACCTCCCCGCGGGCATCGCCGTCCCCGCTGCGATCGCGGCGCTCGAGGGGTGTGACGCCGCCACCGGCGGCGGGTGAGCGTCGACGGACCGCCGCCGTGTCGACGGCTGTCGTCCGGGCCGGGAACCGAACGGCGGGGGAGCGACGTCACACCCCGGTGAACGGCCCGTGGCAGATGCCAGACATCGGAGGACGATGACATGAGGACGAGGTACGTGATCATGGCGGTGCTGGCGGCGGTGGCCCTGACCGCCGCGGCGTGCGGCGACGACACGACCAGCACCGACGCCGGCGCACCGGTCGACGACACCATCGCCGACCCCGGGTCGGACGGCGCGGGCGCCGACGGCGCCGCCGGTGACACCCGGCCGGCCGCCATCACGGTGGCCGAGGCGCTCGAGCTCCCCGACGGCGCGTTCACGCCGGTGATGGGCTTCGTGGTCGTCGACGGCGACAGCGCCCGCATCTGCGCGGGCCTGTTGGAGTCGTTCCCGCCGCAGTGCGGCAGCCCGGCGCTCGTCATCGAGAACCCCGACGCCCTGGCGGGTGTCGACCTCACCGTCGAGGGCGCGGTCTCGTGGTCCGACGACCAGCTCACCATCGACGGGGTCCGCCGCGGCGACGACGGCTTCACCGTGAACGGCGTGGTCGACGACGACTGGACCGACACCCCCGACGACGGCGAGGCCGAGCCGCTGCCGTAGGGCGACGGTGCATCGTGATGCGCCCCGCGTCGTGATGCGATGACGTAGGATGGCGCGGTGCGCACGACGGTGGACCTCCCCGACGATCTCCACGAGCTGGCCCGCCAGCTGGCCCACCAGAGCAACCGGTCCATGAGCGAGGTCGTCGCCGAGCTCATGCGGCTGGGGCTGCGGCGGCCCCACGCCGATCTCCGTGCGAGTGGTCGAGGGATGCCCCAGCTGTCGGTCGGACGGGTGGTCACCAGCGAGGACGTGCGATCCCTCGACGACGAGGGCTGATGATCCACCTCGCCGACGGCAACCTGCTCGTGGCGTTGACGGTGGTCGACCACGTGCACCACGAGGTGGCGCTCGACTGGTTCGAGCAGGCCCGACCCGAGGTGGCGACCTGTCCCGTCACCGAAGGCACGCTGCTGCGGTTCCTCCTCCGGGAGGGGCAGAGCGCGCCTGACGCGGTGGCGGTGCTCGACGCCATCCGGGCCCAGCACTGGCACACCTTCTGGCCCGACGCGATCCGGTACCAGGCGGAGCACCTGGTCGGTGTCATCGGGCACCGGCAGGTGACCGACGCCTACCTCGTCGCCCTCGCCCGCCACCACGGCGGCCGGCTGGCGACGCTCGACAGGGGCCTGGCCGCCCTCCACGGCGAGGACGTGTTCCTGCTCGGCCCGTGATGCGCCGAACCGTCGCGCCGAATGCGCGCTCGGCGCGCATCTGGCGCGACGGTTCGTGACCGGACCCGGTCTCAGATGACGTCGCGCCGCTCGATCGCCAGCAACCCGATGGCGGCGGGGACGGCGGCCCACAGAGCCAGGGCGACGATCGCGGCGACGGAGCCGACCTCGTCGCCCACCCCGGCGAGCACGTTGGTGAGCGTGGCCGGCACCCACGAGGCCACGTCGTTCGCCAGCTGCACGAGCAGCGGCGGGGCGATGATGAGCGCCAGGACGGCACCGGTGACCGCGCCACCGGTGTTGCGCACCAGGGCGCCGATGCCCGCGCCGAGCACCGCGCCCGCGCCGCCCGCGAACGCCGACGCGGCGAGGACCTGCGCGACCGCGCCCGCCGACATCAGGAAGCTGAACTCGGTGGTCGTCAGCGCGGCGGCGACCGCGACGATGGTGAGGCCGGCGCCGAGCAGCCCGAGCAGCGCCCCGCCGATCAGGATGGCGGTGTACTGGGCCAGCACCGCTCGGTGGCGGTGCGGCGACGCGAGGAACATGGGGATGACGGTGCCGTGGCCGAACTCGCGCGCCACGGCGATGGCCCCGAACAAGCTCGCGCCCATCATGGCGTTGTTGGCGAACGCCACCAGCGAGCGCTGGTCCTCGGCGGTGGAGATGAACGCCTTGGAGCCGTCCATGTCGGTGCCGAAGGCCACGGCGGTGGCGTTGATGGCGGCGATGACGAGGAGCACCAGTGTGAACGCCCACGGCATCTTGGTGGTCGAGAGCTTGCGGAGCTCGGAGCGCACGAGACGGGTCCAGGTCATCGGGGAGCGACCTCCGGTGCGTCGGCGGCGTGGTGGTCCGCGTCGCCGGTGGTCCAGTCGAGGAACCGCTCCTCGAGCGACCCGGTGTGGTTCGCCAGCTCGTGCAGCACGACGCCGGCGCGGTGGGCCCGCTCGCCGATCTGGTCGATGGCGAGACCGCGGACGATCAAGGTGTCGTCGCCCTCGGCGCTGACGATGGCGCCGTCGGCCTCGAGGGCCGTGCGCAGGGTGCTGACCGAGGGCGAGCGGACGAGCGTCGCCGCCTGCTGCAGCTCGGCCAGCGAGCCACTGGTGATCAGCCGCCCCTGGTGGACCACCACGACGTCGTCGGCGAGGTGCTCGACCTCGCCGAGCAGGTGGCTCGAGACGAACACCGTGTGGCCGCGGGCCGCCCGGGCCCGCAGCAGGTCGCGCATGGTGCGGATCCCCTGGGGGTCGAGCCCGTTGGCGGGCTCGTCGAGCACCAGCACGGGCGGGTCGCCCAGGAGCGCGCTGGCGAACCCCAGGCGCTGGCGCATGCCGAGCGAGTAGGCACCGACCTGGCGGTCGGCGGCATCATCGAGCTCGACCAGGGTCAGCACCTCGTCGACCCGCTCGAGCGGGAGCCCCAGGGCGTCGGCGAGCACCCGCAGGTGGTTGCGGCCGCTGCGCCCGGGGTGGAAGGCGTTCGCCTCGAGCAGCGCGCCGACGGTGCCGGCCGGGTCGTCGAGGTCGCGGTAGCGGACCCCGCCGATCGTCGCCCGACCGCCGTCGGCGCTCGCCAGGTCGAGCAGCACCTTCATCGTCGTCGACTTGCCCGAGCCGTTGGGACCGAGGAATCCGGTGACCCGCCCCGGACGGGCCGTGAACGTGAGGTCGTGCACCACGGTGCGGTCGCCGTAGCGCTTGGTGAGGTGCTGGACCTCGAGCGCTGCGCCCGGTGGGGGTCCGCCCGGGCGCGTCTCGACATCGGTGGGGGCGTCCCCGACGGTGGTCATGGTCGCTCCTCGGCTCGCGAACGCCGGGAGATGATGCCGCGGCGTCCCTCCACCATGCGCCCGTGACGGACCACCTGACAAGCACCGATTCCCCGATCCCGTCGGTCCGCCCGTCGGTCGTGCCCGGGCCGCGTCCCGGCAGTGCACGGCTGCCGCCCGGCTGCGATGATCTGGCGAACCACAACGACCGAATCGGGGGGCACACCATGAAAGAGCTCGTCTACCAACGTCTGCTGCTGCCGGCGGTCGAGCGCTACGGCGACCGGGTGATGTTCCTCGACGGTGACTACGAGGGCACGCTGGCCCAGCACCTCGACCGCACCACCCGGCTCGCGTCGGCGCTGCGCACCGAGCTCGGGGTGGGGCCCGGCGACCGGTTCGCGGTGATGGCCACCAACAGCCACCAGTACCTCGAGCTCTACCACGCCGCGTTCCTCGGGGCGGGCATCGTCAACCCGCTGAACCTGCGGCTGGCGCCGACCGAGCTCGAGTTCATCCTGAAGGACTCGGGCACCAAGGTGTGCTTCGTCGACTTCTTGTTCGCCAACAACATCGCCGCGATCCGCGAGGCGGCGGGCATCGAGACGGTGGTCCTGATCGGCCCCGACCTCGACTCGCCCCACGACATCACCTACGACGAGCTGCTGGCGGCGGGGGAGCCGACGATCCCCGACGAGCCCGAGGAGGACGATCCCGTCATCCTCATGTACACGGGCGGCACCACCGGCCTGCCCAAGGGCGTGCTGCTCGACCAGCGCGCCGAGATGCTGAACCTGTACCACGCGACGATGGCGGTCGGGATCCGCGACGACGCCACCTACCTGCACCAGACGCCCATGTTCCACGCGGCGTCGATGAGCGCGGTGCTCGGGATCCCCGCCGCTGGCGCCCGGTCGACGTTCATCCCGCTGTTCGATCCGGCGACGGTCATGGCCAACATCGAGCAGCACCAGGTCGACTGGACGGTGATGGTGCCCACCATGATCAACATGGTGCTGAGCCACCCCGAGTTCCGCCCCGAGCGGCTCGCGTCGTTGCGCCAGCTCACCTACGGCGCCTCGCCGATGCCCGAGGCCGTCCTCGAGCAGCTCCTCGAGCTCTACCCCGACCTCGAGCTGAGCCAGGGCTACGGCATGACCGAGGCGTCGGCGGTGCTCACCTTCCTCACCGCCGAGGATCACCGCAGGGGCGGGCCGCTGCTGCGCTCCGCCGGGCGGCCGGTCCTCGGGGTCACCCTCAGCATCCAGGACGAAGAGGGCAACCCGCTGCCCGTCGGCCAGACCGGCGAGGTGTGCGCCCGGGCCGGGAACTTCATGACCGAGTACTGGAAGCGGCCCGAGGAGACGGCCGAGGCGTTCCGCGGCGGCTGGTACCACACCGGCGACGCCGGCTACCTCGACGCCGAGGGCTACCTCTACCTCGTCGACCGGGTGAAGGACATGATCGTCACCGGGGGCGAGAACGTGTACTCCGCCGAGGTCGAGAGCGCCATCTCCACGCACCCCGCGGTGGCGCAGGTGGCCGTCATCGGCATCCCGAGCGAGCAGTGGGGCGAGGCGGTGCACGCCATCGTGGTGCCCGCCGAGGGCGCCACCGTCACCGAGGACGAGATCATCGCCCACGCCCGCGAGCGCATCGCCGGCTACAAGGTGCCCAAGTCGGTGGAGATGCGCAGCGAGCCGCTGCCGCTGTCGGGGGCGTTGAAGGTCCTCAAGCGTGAGCTGCGGGCGCCGTATTGGGAGGGCCGCGATCGCGGCGTCAGCTGAGCGAGCCGTCGGGTCCGGGGCCGCCGCCGAGCGTTGGCGGCTCCGGATCCGCGGCACCGTCCAGGGCGTCGGGTTCCGTCCCTTCGTCCACCGGTTGGCGTCGTCGGTGGGCGTCACCGGAGCGGTGGGCAACGACGGCCAGGGCGTGTGGTGCGAGATCCAGGGGCCGCCGGCGCGCCTGACCGAGCTCGTGGAGCGCCTCGGGGCCGAGCTCCCGCCGCTCGCCTCGGTGCGGTCCCTCGAGCACGACCGCATCGACCCCGTGCCCGACGAGGACGGGTTCCGCATCGCCCCGAGCGACTCGTCGTCGCCGCCCGGACTGGGGTTGGTCCCGCCCGACGTCGCCCCGTGCGCGGCGTGCCTCGCCGAGGTGGCCGACCCGGGCGACCGGCGGGCCGGCTACCCCTTCACGTGCTGCACCGAGTGCGGGCCCCGCTTCACCGTCGTGCGCGACCTTCCGTACGACCGTGAGCGCACGTCGCTGGCCGACTTCCCCCTGTGCCCCGAGTGCGATGCCGAGTACCGGGACCCGGGGAGTCGACGGTTCCACGCCGAGGCGACGTGCTGTCCCCGGTGCGGCCCGACGCTGGCGCGGGACACATGGAACGCCGCGGCGCCGGACGGTGCGGTGGTCGACGAGGTCGGCGAACGACTGCGGCGGGGCGAGATCGTGGCCCTCAAGGGCGTGGGGGGATACCAGCTGTTGTGCCGGGCCGACGACGACGACGTGGTGCTGCGGTTGCGCCGGCGCAAGCACCGCGACGACAAGCCGCTGGCGCTGCTGGTCGCGTCGGTCGAGCGGGCCCGCGGGCTCGTCGAGCTCGACGAGCTGGCGGCGCGGGCGTTGGTGGGGCCCGAGGCGCCGATCGGGCGGGCGCCCCGCCGGGCCG
>DATHSN010000098.1:0-2304 GCA_035464115.1 Acidimicrobiales bacterium
CCACTTCTGCCGGAAGAACCCCGCAGACGCGGCGTCGGGGTCGCCTCGAGGTTGCGGGCGGCGTCCGGCCTCGAGCGTGCCGGGCTCCTCGAAGAGGTGGGTGGCGCCGGGCACGACCTCGAGCCGGTGCTCGGCGCGCAGGTGGGCGGCCGCGTCGCGGTTGAGGGCCAGCATCCGGCGGTCGTGCCCGCCGACGATCAACAGGGTGGGCGCGGCGACCCTCGCCAGGTGCTCGCCGGCGGGATCGAGGCGACCGCCCCGCGACACCACGGCGGCCACGTCGGTGTCGTCGGTGAGCAGGTCGGTGAGGACGGTGGCCACCGACCCCGGTCACCCGTTCTTCGGGAGCTCCTTGAACGGCTTGACCCGGTCCTCGCTCGGCTCCTTGGGCAGGCCGAGCACGCGCTCGCCGATGATGTTCTTCTGGACCTGGTCGGTGCCGCCGTAGATCGGCGGGGCCTGGGCGAACAGGGCCGACTCGGTGACGAACGGCAGGAACGGATCGCCGGTGGCCTCCTCGAGGACCTTGCGAGCGTCGCCGTCGTAGGCGTGCAGCGTGCCCGCCGGGCCCACGATCGCCAGACCGAGGTCGCGCTGGAGCCGGACCATGTCGCTCATCGCCAGCTTGGAGATGTTGGCGAACCCGGGGATGTCGGGCTTGCCCGCGGCGCGCAGCGCCTTCGAGCGCAGGTTCGAGAACCGGGCCAGCTCGCCCATGGTGTGCATCTTCACCAGCTGCTGGCGGATCACCGGGTCGGTGTGCTTGCCCCGGCCCCGGGCCAGGTCGATGAGCAGCTGGGCGCCGCCGAAGCGACCCGATCCGGCTCCCCCGCCGCCGCCCTTGCCCTCGCCGCGCGGGGCGCGCACGAAGTCGCCCGCCCGCTTGGGCAGGTCGCCGGCGATGGTGCCGGGGGTGGCGGCCGAGGCGCCGGCGCTGCCGCCACCCGCGCCCAGCCCGGCGCGCTCGAACATCAGCGTGGTGTTGGCCACCGCCCACCCGTTGTTCTTGCCGCCGATGATGCCGGCGTCCTCGGCGCGGGCGTCGGTGAGGAACACCTCGTTGAACAGGGCCCGCCCGGTGAGCTCGCGCAGGGGCCGGACGTCGCAGCCCGGCTGGTGCATGTCGATGGCGAAGTAGGTGATGCCCTGGTGCTTGGGCACATCGGGGTCGGTGCGGGCGATGAGCATGCCCATGTCGGCGACGTGACCACCCGAGGTCCACACCTTCTGGCCGTTGACGATCCACTCCTCGCCGTCCTGGATGGCGCGGGCGTTGAGCCCGGCGAGGTCGGAGCCGGCGCCGGGCTCGGAGAACAGCTGGCACCACGCCTGCTGGCCGGTGACGATCGGGCGGACGTAGCGCTCGATCTGCTCGGGCGTGCCGTGGGTGGCGATGGTGGGCGCAGCGAGCAGCAGCCCGAGGCCACCGGGCGCCGACAGGGCGCCGAAGTCGGAGATGGCTCGGGCGACGCGGACCGCGTCGTTGCGCGACAGGCCCTTGCCGTAGGCGTTCTCGGGCAGTCCGGGCGCCGACCAACCGGCGAGGCCCAGTCGCTCCCACCACTCGGCCACGGTGAGCTCGGGGTCCCAGTTGGCCTCGAGCCAGGCCGTGACCTCGGCGACAGGATCATCGGTGGCGAGCGGGCGCTCCTCGGTGGTGCTCACGTGCAGTCCCCCTGGTGAGTCGATCGGACGACATTGTCGCCCGGACGCGACGCCCGCTCCAATCGCCGCCGACGTGCGGGGGTCCAGCCTCGGTCGTACGGTCGAGACGTGGGCTTCTACCGTGAGCACGTCCTGCCCCGGCTGGTCGACCGGGCCTGCGGCACCGCCGAGCTGCGACGGTGGCGCGACGAGGTGACTGCCGGGCTGACGGGCACCGTGGTGGAGATCGGGTTCGGGTCGGGGTTGAACCTGCCGAGCCTGCCCCCGGAGGTCGAGCGGATCTACGCCGTCGAGCCGGCGGGCACCGCCCGCAAGCTCGCCGAGCGCCGCGTGGCCGAGGCGCACGTCCCGGTCGAGCACGTCGGGCTCCGCGGCGAGTCGATCCCCCTGCCCGACGACTCGTGCGACGCCGCGCTCTCCACGTTCACGCTGTGCACCATCCCCGACGTGGACGCGGCGCTCGCCGAGGTCCGGCGGGTGCTGCGACCCGGCGGGCGGCTGCACTTCCTCGAGCACGGGCGGGCGCCCGACGCCCGGGTCCTCCGGGTCCAGCGCACCGTCGAACCGGCCCAGAAGCTCCTGGCCGACGGCTGCCACCTCACCCGCGATCCGGTCGCGCTGGTGGAGCGGGCCGGCTTC
>DATHSN010000099.1:0-6316 GCA_035464115.1 Acidimicrobiales bacterium
TGGTCGACGCATCGGCGCCGCCCGCCGGCGCCGAGCCCGCCGCCGAGCCGGCCGTGGACGACCACCCGGCCGAGCCCGCGGCGCCGACCGACCCGGGGCCCGAGGCGGCGCTCGCCGCACCCGCCGAGCGCGCGCCCGACACGGTGTCGGCCCCGCCGCTCGCCCCTGCCGAGCGCGAGCCCGCCCCCCAGGCGGTGGCGCCCAGTCGCCCGTCGCTCTTCGGGGATCCCGTCGCCGACACCGCGCCCCCCGCCGCGGGGCCGGTCGCCGAGCCGCCACCGGTCGCCGACCTCGATCTGCGCACCGCCAACGGCGAGCCCGACGTGCTCGCGCCGTGGGACGAGCCCGCCCCCGAGTCGTGGCCCGATGCCGGACCGGCCACGCAGCCCACGCCGCTGGTCGACATCGGCACGTCGTTCGGCGGGAGCCACCTCGACGAGCTGCGCCGCGCCGTCGCCGACGATCCCGACACCGAGGACTCCGACGCGGCCATGGCCGCCTTCTTCGACCAGGACCTCGAGGGCGACGAGCGCGGCCGGCGCTTCGGCCGCCGCCGCTAGCCCCCGACCCTTCGTTCTGGCGAATCGTCGGTGCGCCAGGCGCACCGACGATTCGCCGGTTCGCCAGGACCGCGGTGGCCGCCGGTCAGGCCCGGCGCAGCTCGATGCGGGTGAGGAGGCCGTCGACCTCGCCCTGGGCGGCGTGACCACCGTCGGCCAGCGCCCCGAGGACCTGCTCACCGGTCTCGGCGGGGCCCAGCTCGAGCGACGTGGCCAGCACGGCGTCGGCGATCGTCGACCGGTGGGCCTCGACCGCCTCGGCCACCTCGGCCGGACCGTCGACGCGCAGGGCGATGCGGTCGGTGACCACCAGGTCGGCGTCGCGGCGGGCCTGCTGCACCAACCGGATGAGGTCGCGGGCCCGCCCTTCGGCCACCAGCTCGGGAGTGAGCTCGACGTCGAGCACGGCCACCGCGTCGTTGGTGCGCAGCGCCTGGGCCACCTCGCCCTCGCGGGGGCGCAGCGACAGCTCGAACTCGTCGGCCAGCAGCGTGTGGCCGGCGACGACGACGGTGCCGTCGGGGCCGGGCTCCCACTGCCCGGCGCGGGCGGCGCCCATCACCTTCTGGGTGTCGGCGCCGAGCTTGGGGCCGAGGACCCGGCCGTTGGGGCGCAGCACGAACTCGGCGTGCCCGGCGAGGTCGTCGGTGAGCTCGACCGACTTCACGTTGACCTCGTCGCGCACCAGCTCCACGTAGGGGCGGAGCCGCTCGCTGTCGGCGCCGGCGACGGTGAGCGACCGCAGCGGGAGGCGGGTGCGCAGGCCCCGGTCCTCGCGGAGGAACAGCGCGGCGGTGCACACGTCGCGGACCCGGTCCATGTCGCGGACCAGGTCGGGGTCGGACGGCAGGGCCGCGGCGTCGGGCCAGTCGGTGAGGTGGACGCTCTCGTCGCCGGTGAGGTTGCGGTGGATCTCCTCGGTGATGAACGGCAGCAGCGGCGCCGCCACCCGGGTGAGGGTGGTGAGCACGGTGTAGAGCGTGTCGTGGGCGTCGGCGGAGCCCGACCCGCCCTCGCCGCCCCAGAACCGCTCGCGGCTGCGGCGGATGTACCAGTTGTTCAGCGCGTCGAGGAAGGTGGTGACCGCGGTGCAGGCGCCGGCGAGGTCGAGCGCGTCGAGCCGGTCGGTGACGGTGTCGACCAGGTCGCGGGTCTTGGCGAGCACGTAGCGGTCGAGGACGTGGGTGGAGTCGACGCGGGCGGTGGCGCGGCGACCGTCGGCGTTGGCGTAGAGGGTGAAGAACGAATACGCGTTCCAGATCGGCATGAGGACCTGGCGGACCACCTCGGTGATGTCGCTGGCGTCCTCGGCCATGCGCAGGTCGCCGCCGCGCAGGATCGGTGACGACATGAGGTACCACCGCAAGGCGTCGGCGCCCTGGTGCTCGAACACCTGGTCGGGGTCGGGGTAGTTGCGCAGCCGCTTGGACTGCTTGCGCCCCGAGCTGTCGAGCACGATGCCGTGGCAGATCACGTTCTGGAACGCCGGGGTGTCGAACAGCGCGGTGGCGAGCACGTGCAGCGTGTAGAACCAGCCGCGGGTCTGGGGCATGTACTCGACGATGAAGTCGCCGGGGAAGTGGTGCTCGAACCAGGTCTTGTTCTCGAACGGGTAGTGCACCTGGGCGAACGGCATCGAGCCGGACTCGAACCAGCAGTCGAGCACCTCGGGCACCCGGCGCATCATCGAGCGGCCGGTGGGGTCGTCGGGGTTGGGCCGCACCAGCTGGTCGATGCCGGGCCGGTGCAGGTCGGTGGGGCGGACGCCGAAGTCGCGCTCGAGCTCGTCGAGGCTGCCGTAGACGTCGACGCGCGGGTACTCGGGGTCGTCGCTCTTCCACACCGGGATGGGCGCGCCCCAGAACCGGTTGCGGCTGATCGACCAGTCGCGGGCCCCGGCGATCCACTTGCCGAACTGGCCGTCGCGGACGTGCTCGGGGATCCAGTTGATCTGCTGGTTCAGCTCGACCATGCGGTCGCGGAAGGCGGTGACCTCGACGTACCACGAGCTCATGGCCCGGTAGATGATGGGCGTGTCGGTGCGCCAGCAGTGCGGGTAGTTGTGCTCGTAGGTCTCGTGCTTGACGATGCGGCCGAGGTCCTTGAGGTGCTTGATGATGGCCGGGTTGGCCTCGAGCACGTTCTGGCCGGCCCACTCGGGCACGTCGTCGGTGAAGCGACCCCGCTCGTCGACGGGGACCACCAGGGCGATGCCGGCCTCCTCGCCGATGCGCTGGTCGTCCTCGCCGAAGCCGGGGGCGATGTGCACCACGCCGGTGCCCTCGGCCACGTCGACGAAGTCGGCGCCGAGGATCCGGAACGCGTCGGTGCGGTCGGCGAAGTAGGGCAGCAGCGGCTCGTAGGTGCGCCCGACCAGCTCGGCGCCGCTGACGGTGCCGACCAGCTCGGCGCCCGCCAGCTGGGGCTCGTAGTTCGCCACCGCGCCGGCCCCGATGACGTAGTGGACGCCCTCGTCGGCGTAGATGGCGTAGTCGAGCTCGGGGCCCACCGCGAGGGCCAGGTTCGACGGCAGCGTCCACGGGGTGGTGGTCCACGCGAGGATCCGCATGGGGCCCGGATCGCCGGGCTGGGGGGTGAGGGTGAACGCCACCGTGACGGCGGGGTCCTGGCGGGGGCGGGTGGCGTCGTCGAGGCGGATCTCGAAGTTCGACAGCGGTGTCTCCGCGCCCCACGAGTAGGGCATCACCCGGTGGGCCTCGTAGACGAGGCCCTTGTCCCACAGCTGCTTGAACGCCCACATGACCGACTCCATGTAGGAGAGGTCCATGGTCTTGTAGTCGTTGGAGAAGTCGACCCAGCGGCCCTGGCGGGTGACGTAGCGCTCCCACTCCTGGGTGTAGCGCATGACCGAGCTGCGGCAGTGGTCGTTGAACCGGTCGATGCCGAAGTCGATGATGGCCGCCCGGCCGGCGACGGTGAGCTCCTTCTCGGCCTCCATCTCCACCGGCAGGCCGTGGCAGTCCCACCCGAAGCGGCGCTCGACGCGCCGGCCCCGCATGGTCTGGTAGCGGGGCACCACGTCCTTCACGAACCCGGTGAGGAGGTGCCCGTAGTGGGGGAGCCCGTTGGCGAAGGGCGGACCGTCGTAGAACACGTACTCGTTGTCGCCCTCGGGACCGGGGTCGCGGTGCTCGACGGAGCGCTCGAAGGTGCCGTCTCGCTCCCACGACTCGAGGATCCGGCGCTCGATCTCGGGGAACGAGGGCCGGGGATCGACGGAGGGATACGGTTCTGCGGGCATGGCGCGACGGGGCCTCGTGGGGGGACGATGAACCGTTCGAGCATACCGGTCGCCCCCACCGGCCCCGGGGGGCGGAGCGCGCCGGTGCCGGGCAGCCGGTCGGTTGACGGCTAGGCTCCGCCGACCACGCACCGGTCCCGGTGAGGCCAGCGCTGCGCCCACCGGGGCAGAGAGGGACATCATGGCGAGCTCGAAGAAGGCCCCCGCGAAGAAGGCGCCGGCCAAGAAGGCCCCCGCCGCCGCGTCGTCCGCCGCCACGGCGCCGGCCGAGACGGCCCCGGCGAAGAAGGCCCCCGCGAAGAAGGCCCCGGCCAAGAAGGCTCCGGCGGCCAAGGCGCCGGCGAAGAAGGCCCCGGCGAAGAAGGCTCCCGCGGCCAAGTCCCCGGCGAAGGCGGGGGCGGCCAGCTCCGACGACCACTTCGACGCCGCCTTCATCGAGCAGCAGCGCCAGGAGCTGCTCACCGAGCGGGCCCGCTACACCCACCAGGCCCAGTCGCTCAAGGACGAGGCCGACTCGCTCATGAACGATCGCGACCCCGGCGACGTGCAGTTCGACGAGGAGTCCGGCGAGGGCGACACCCTGGCCGTCGAGCGCGAGCGCGACCTGGCGCTGAGCGCCCAGGCCAGCGCGGCGGTCGAGGAGATCGACAAGGCGTTGGCTCGCATCGATGCGGGCACCTACGGCATGTGCGTGGTGTCGGGCCTCCCCATCCCCAAGGAGCGCCTCGAGGCGATCCCGTGGGCCGCCGAGCGCGTCGAGTACAAGGTGGGCGGGTTCGCCCGCCGGTGACCGCCGGCCGCACGTGCGGCCGCCACCCATGACCCTCCCCCGACCCTCGCCCGGGCTGCGACCCCGCCGGCTCATGGGCGCCGTCGCGCTCGTGTGGCTGGTGCTCGACCAGATCACCAAGCACTGGGCGCTCAACGCCCTCGCCGACGACCGGATCATCGACGTCGTCGGCAGCCTCCGCTTCAACCTGGCGTTCAACACCGGCACCGCGTTCGGCTTCGGCGCCGGCCTCGGTCCGCTCGTCGCCATCGTGGCGGTGGTCATCGCCGGCGTGCTCATCAAGGTGGCCGGCGACGCGCCGAGCCGCGGTGCGGCGATGGCGCTCGGCTTGTTGCTCGGCGGCGCGGTCGGCAACCTCGTCGACCGGGTGTTCCGCGCCGGCGACGGGTTCCTCGGTGGCGCCGTGGTCGACTTCATCGACCTGCAGTGGTGGCCCATCTTCAACCTGGCCGACGTCGGCATCGTGGTCGGCGGCATCCTGCTCGTGATCATCGGCTGGTTCGCCGAGGAGCCGCCGCCCGACGCCGACGAGCTGCCGGCCGACGAGCTGCCGGCCGACGAGCCGCGCCCCGACGAGCCGCGCCCCGACGGTCCGCCCCGATGACCGGGCCCGAGGTCGTCGAGGTGCGCGAGGTGCTCCCCGCCGGCCTCGCCGGCGAGCGGCTCGACCGGGTCGTGGCCATGGTCACCGGCCGCAGCCGGGCCGAGGTGGCCGCCCTGGTCGACGACGGCGTGGTCCGCATCGACGGGCGCCCGGTCACCAAGGCCTCGCTCCGTGTGCGCGAGGGCGCCGTGCTCGAGGTGGCGTTGCCCCCGCTGGCCGACGCCCCCACCGTGGCCGCCGAGGCCGACGTGGCGTTCCGGGTCGTGCACGCCGACGACCACGTCATCGTGGTCGACAAGCCCGCGGGCGTGGTCGTGCACCCCGGGGCGGGCAACGCCCGGGGCACCCTCGTCGCCGGCCTGCTCGACCAGTTCCCCGAGATCGCGTCGGTCGGCGACCCCGAGCGGCCCGGCGTCGTCCACCGCATCGATCGGGGCACGTCGGGGCTGCTCCTCGTGGCCCGCTCCGCCGAGGGCTACACGTCGTTGGTCGACCAGCTGTCGTCGCGGTCGGTCGAGCGGGCCTACCGGGCCCTCGCGTGGGGGCGGTTCGCCTCGCCCCGGGGGCTCATCGACGCGGCCATCGGCCGGTCGGGCCGCGACCCCACCCGCATGGCCGTGTCGGCCAAGGGGCGCGAGGCCCGCACCCGCTACGAGGTCCTCGCCGGCTGGTCCGACCCGGCGGTGACGCTCGTCGAGTGCCGCCTCGACACGGGCCGCACCCACCAGATCCGGGTCCACCTCGCGGCCATCGGCCATCCGGTGGTGGGCGACACCCGCTACGGCGGGGCCCGCTCGACCCTGCCCCTCGGCCGGCCGTTCCTGCACGCGGCCGAGGTGGGGTTCACCCACCCCGTGAGCGGTGAGCACCTGGGGTTCGAGTCGCCGTTGCCCGCCGATCTGGTGGCCGTGCTCGACGGCCTGGGCGATCCCGACCCCACCGCCACCCGCCCCGACTGATCCCGGGGGCCACCCCCCCGGTACTGGCGAATCGTGGGTGCGCGTGGCGCACCGTTGGTTCGCCGGTTCGCCGGGTGGGGGGCCCGCGCCGGTACTGGCGAATCGTGGGTGCGCGTGGCGCACCGCGGGTTCGCCGGTTCG
>DATHSN010000100.1:0-3087 GCA_035464115.1 Acidimicrobiales bacterium
CCGCGAGCCGTCGACGACCGACTCGGTGACTCCGTCGGTGTAGAGCACAAGGACGTCTCCGGCGTCGAGGAACACCATGTCCTTCGCCGGGCGCACCCGCGGGAAGACCCCGAGGAGCTGCCCGGATCCGGTCGCCGCCGCCTCCACCCGGCCGGAGCAGCGCCGCACCAGCGGACAGGGGTGCCCGGCTCGGGTGAGCTGGACCCGGATGGACCCGGAACGCTGGGCGAGCTGCGCGATGACGACGGTGACGAACGTGGGCGCCATCGGGTGACGCAGAACCTCGAGGTTGGCGAGCTGTAGGGCGTCGTTCGGCGTCATCCCCGCCTGGAGCGCCGCTCGCAGGGAGTGGCGCACGGCGACCGCCAGGGGGACCACCTCCAGCCCCCGCCCGGCGGCGTCGCCGACGACGAGGGCGTGGCCTCCCCCAGGGGTCGTCACGAGGTCGACGAAGTCGCCAGCGAATCCGGACTCGGACGGTAGGACCATGGTCGCGAGCTCCAGACCGGCGACGGACGACATCGAGGCTGGGGCGAACGCCGCTCGCAGCTGCTCCACCTGGTGGCCGAACGTGGCGCGCTCGTGTTCGAGACGTCGGGCCCGCACCCGGTTGGCCATGAGTTGGCCCAGCCGCTCGAGCAACACGACGTCGGAGGTGCGCGGCCGACGCGGCAGCGACCACCACGCCACCAGCACCGGCTCACCGGCGGGGTCGGGCGGCACCGACACCACCGCGATCCGACCTCCGCCGCTGCGACCCGATTCGACGCCGCCCCGATCGGGAGCGCCTGTCGGCCCCTCGCTCGCCAGGTGCACGCCTGGCTCACCGAGCAACCTGTCGACGCCAGCGAACAGATCGCGGTCGCCGGTGTGCCACGCGGGGCGACGCCAACGCACGGCGAGCGGCGCCGCACCGAGGCCGTTCGGGTCGACCACGGCGACGACGTCGGCGCTCACCAGCACGGTGGCCAGCTCGCACGCCGCATCGACGATCGCCGCCGGATCCCCACCATGATCGCTCCGCTCCAACATCGTCCACGGTCCGACCAAGGCGCTGACCGAGGGCAGCTCCGCTGCGCGCGGTGGGCCAGAGACCAGCGCCGCGAGGGCGTCAGCGAGCGGGCCGGTCGTGGACGCCAGCTCGTCGGGCTCGGGCACCGGCCGATCGGGGGCGAACCAGAGTTCCAGCTCCCCGAGGCGGTGTCCGTGCGCGACGAGTCCCGTCGAGGCGATCCCGTGGTCGGACGGCGACACGGGTACCACCACCGTGTCGCTCGTCGCTACCACCTCCGGTGGACCGCCGGCCACCACGACCAGGGACAACCGCCCGCCGACCGCGCCCGAGGCCGCGATCGCCCGCTCGAGCTCTCCGTGCAACGACACCGTCACCGAACCCAAGCGCCACCCCCCGACGAGCCCATGGTCTTGCGAGAGCGTGAACCGTCGCCCGCAAACCACAACAGTGCCGTTCGGCCCCACGCAGCCGACGGCGGCACCCGGAGTGGGCGTGGTTCGCCGTAGCCGCCCCCATGCCGATGTACTTCGCGGCCGCCGGGTGGGCCAACGCCCGCTCATCCATGACGTCGGCCGTTCCCCGACTCCGCTCGCTGGTTCGATTCCCGTCATCCGCTCTCTGTGATGTCGCAAGACATCGAGGTCGGTCCGGACCTGCATCAGGGTCCGGGCTGTCGTGCTCTTCGGGGTCGCGGTCGGTCGACGACGACGGTCAGCCGATCCGTTCTCACCGTCAGGGCACGACCCCGAGAATTCGGCGCGTCGACGTAACCGAGCCCTCCACGCGTCGTCCCGGCCGGGACAGGAGGTGGCTCGTGCGGATCTCGACCTATGCCACGGTGGTCCAGCCCGACGACGACACGACGGCGGTGCACAGCGGCGTCGCCGGTGAGCTGGTGATGCTCCCGACCCGGGACTGGACCCGAGTCCAGGCGTTCTGCGCAGGGACCGACGACGGCGCCGGGCTGGAGGATCGGCTCCACGCGCTGGTCCGGGCCCGGGTGCTCATCGACGAGTCGCTCGACGAGCTCGCGGTGCTGCGGTCCCGCTACCAGCGCAGTCGCTACACCGGGAAGCTGGGGCTCACCGTCGTGACCAGCCTCGGCTGCAACTTCGACTGCCCCTACTGCTTCGAGGAGAAGCACCCGTCCAAGCTGAAGCCGGCGGTCGCCGACGCGATCGTGGCGGTGCTCGAGGACTCCCCCGACAACCTGCCCGGCGTCCACGTGACCTGGATGGGCGGGGAGCCCCTGCTCGGCGCCGAGGAGCTGTTCGCCCTCTCGACCCGCTTGCGCGCGGTCAGCGAGCGCCGTGGCTTCCCCTACTCGGCCGACATCGTCACCAACGGCTGGTACCTCGACGCCGCCATGGCCGCCCGGCTGGCCGAGCACGGCGTGCGCGGCGCGCAGGTCACAATCGACGGTCCGCCCGACGTCCACGACCGCTACCGGCCCCATGTGAACGGCGGCTCCACCTACGAGCGGGTCGTCGCCAACGTCGTCGAGGCGGCCCCGCACCTGCGGGTCGGGGTGCGGGTCAACGTCGACCGCGGCAACCTGGGCCGGGTCGAGGAGCTGATCGCCGACCTCGCCGCCCGAGGGCTCGCCGGGCGGATCGGCCTGGGAGTCGCACGCATGACCTCCGTGGTCGCCAACCCCGGCTCGCCGGTCGCCACCTACGGCGGGACGTGCTTCACGAGCCCCGAGTTCGGCGCCGTCGAGATCGAGTTCGACCAGCTGGCCGCCCGCTACGGCTTCTCCGTGCGTCCGTCGCCGGGGGTCGTGCACACGCCGTGCACCGCGGTGCGCTCCACCGACGTCGTCGTCGGTGCCGACGGCGAGCTCTGGAAGTGCTGGGACGACATCGGTGACGCCGAGGCGGCCATCGGCACCATCTTCGAGTACGCGTCCGTCGACGCCGACGGGGTGACGCCCTGGCTGGCCTACGACCCGTTCTCGGATCCGCACTGCTCGACGTGCATCGCCCTGCCCGGGTGCATGGGGGGCTGCGCCCACCACCTCTTCCACGGCGACGATCCGCTCGAGCGATGCGGCTCGTTCCGCACCAACCACC
>DATHSN010000101.1:0-2298 GCA_035464115.1 Acidimicrobiales bacterium
GGTCACGTTCCGCACCCCGGCGCGCGCCACCGACCCGGCGGCCACGCTGCCGGGAGTGCGCGCCCGGGTGGTCGGCGGGGTGGCGTACCGCCGCGCCGACCCACCGGCGCCCGCGGGCGCACAGGGGCGCGTCGCCCGCTACGCCCGCGCCGATCACTACGCCGCGCTGCGCACCGGTCTCGGCGAGGACGCCGACGTGCTCCGTGGCGGGGGCTGGCGCACCGTGGTGCTCGCCGACGACAACGCGCTGGTCGATCGGGCCGCCGCGCACCGCGCCGGCATCGGGTGGTACGGCAAGAGCGCCAACGTCCTGCTGCCCGGGCGGGGGTCGTGGTTCGTGCTCGGATCGGTGCTCACCGACGCCCCCCTCGACCCCGCGCCCGAGCCGGTGGCCGATGGCTGCGGCACGTGCACCCGATGCCTCGACGGCTGTCCCACCGGGGCCATCGTGGCGCCCGGCGTCGTCGACGCCCGGCGCTGTCTGGCCTGGATGGTCCAGGACACCGGGGCGTTCCCCCGCGAGCACCGGGTGGCGCTCGGCGACCGGCTCTACGGCTGCGACGACTGCCAAGAGGTCTGCCCCCCCAACCGCACCGCCGACCGTCGCCACCTCCCACCCGCCGCCCCCGACGACGAGACCTGGATCGATCTGGTCGATCTCCTGCGCCGTCCCGACGACGAGCTGCTGGCGCGCCACGGCCGTTGGTACGTGCCCCGGCGCGATGCCCGCTACCTGCGCCGCAACGCCCTCGTGGTGCTCGGCAACGTCGCCGACCCCGACGACCCCGCCGTGCTCGCGGTGCTCGCTGACGCGCTGGCCCACCCCGACGGGCTCGTGCGGGCCCACGCGGTGTGGGCCGCCCGCCGGCTCGGCCGCCACGACCTCGCGGCCGGCCTCGCCGACGACCCCGACCCCGACGTGCGCGCCGAGCTGGCCGCCCCCGCGCCCCCGGTGCGCACCGTGAGCGGCGTCGGATGAGGCACCTGCTCGTCACCAACGACTTCCCGCCCAAGCACGGTGGGATCCAGTCCTACCTCTGGGAGCTGTGGCGGCGGTTGCCCCCCGAGTCGTTCTCGGTGCTCACCACCCCGTTCGCCGACAGCGCGGCGTGGGACGCCGAGCAGGCGTTCGTGGTGCGCCGCACCCGCGAGCGGGTGCTCCTGCCCACCCGGTCGCTCACCCGCCGCATCGACGCGCTGGCGGCCAGCGAGGGCGCCGAGCTGGTGGTGCTCGACCCCGCGCTGCCCCTCGGGGCGCTCGGACCCCACCTCGAGCGCCCCTACGCGGTCATCCTCCACGGCGCCGAGGTCACCGTGCCCGGACGGCTCCCCGGCGCCCGCGCCCTGCTCGGGCGGGTCCTGCGCGGCGCCGACCGCATCATCGCCGCCGGTGGCTACCCCGCGGCCGAGGCCGAGCGGGCCGCAGGCCGGTCGCTCCCGGTCACCGTCGTGCCACCGGGGGTCGACGCCGAGCGGTTCCACGTGCTGGGCCCCGCGGCTCGGGCGGCCGCCCGAGCCGAGCTGGGCCTGCCCGTCGACGCCACCGTCGTCCTCGCCCTCAGCCGGCTCGTGCCCCGCCAGGGGTTCGACGTGGTCATCGAGGCCGCGGCGCGCCTGGCGCGCCGGCACCCCGAGGTGCTCGTCGTGGTGGCCGGCGGTGGGCGCGACCGGCCGCGCCTCGAGCGCCTCGCCCGGCGCACCGGCGCGCCCGTGCGGTTCCTCGGCCGGGTCGACGACCCGCTGTTGCCCGCGCTCTACGGCGCCAGCGACGTGTTCGCCATGGCCTGCCGCGACCGCTGGGCCGGGCTCGAGCAGGAGGGCTTCGGCATCGTGTTCCTCGAGGCGGCTGCCGCGGGCATCCCCCAGCTGGCCGGACGCAGCGGTGGCAGCCACGAGGCCGTCGACCACGAGCGCACGGGCCTGGTCGTCGACCACCCGTCCGACCCGGCCGCCGTCGCCGCCACGCTCGAACGGCTCGTCGCCGACGCCGACCTGCGGCACCGCCTCGGTGCGGCCGCCCGTGTCCGGGTCGACGCCGAGCTCACCTACGACCACCTCGCCGCCCGCCTCGGCGACGCGCTCGAGGTCCACCGCTGATGGCCCGCCGGCGCGAGCCCCGCCCACCCGACCGGGAGCGCCCGGTGGGGCGTGAGGCCCGTCGCCCACCCGCCCGTGAGCGCCCGGTGGGGCGCGAGGCCCGTCGCCCACGCGACCGGGAGCGCCCGGTGGGCCGCGAGGCCCGTCGTCCGCCCGAGAGGGAGCGCCCGGTGGGCCACGAGGCCGCGTCGGGCGGGGTCG